>JAYUKZ010000243.1:0-11094 GCA_043763995.1 Fibrella sp. | reverse complement strand
GGGCAATGTCTTCCGTGAACCGGTCGAAAAAAAAGCCCGGCCCTACCGAATAATAGAAGCCGTTGTAGTTGACGGGGCTGGCCGGAAAATCCTGTTTGATGGAGAGCCGGTAGCCCGTGAGCAGGCTCAGGCCAAACCACCGCACCGCCCGGATAGGGCCGAGGGGCGGGAATTTCACCGAAAAAACCGTTCCCAAGCCTACCGGCACCGAATTGGCTACCCTTGACTCTTGCAGACCGGTGGCCTGGTTGAAGAGGCTATACCGCGAAAACCCCACGCCAATTTCCAGCGGCGTAGAAAACTCCCAATGTTCGCGCCGGATCCAGAATTTTTCGACGTAAACCGTGGCGAAGTGAATGTTTCGATCCAGCAGTTTGTATTCGCGCCAAAATTTTTCGGAGGCGTTCAGGCTCTGGTACGTGAAATAGTAACCCACACCTATTTTCACATTGTTTGGAAAAATTAACCCCACCCGTGCGCCCCAGAGGTTGATCTGGATGGGCCGATTGTCGGGGGTGCGGGTGTCGCGCAGGAAGGTAAACCGCTGGTCGGTGCCCATCACAAAGGCGGGTTTGGCGGGCGCGGTTGGTGGGGCTATGGTGTCGGCGGCGGGTAAAAACAGGGGTAAGCGAACACCCGATGCCAGCCCCGGCACGAGCCAAAACGTCAGAAAAGCAACTGCACGGTGAATGGGGAACATGGGTATTACCGATGAGGGTCTATCCCAGAACGCTCCGCCCGCCGAATAGTTGGCTAATCTGACGGATTGGCACCCCGCTATTCCCAGATGATGAGTTGCGGATGTTCGTACCAGGGCTGAAGGCGGGCCTCGTAGCGGGCTTCAATCACGTTGCGCTTCATTTTCATGGTGGGGGTCATCAGGTTGTTTTCCACCGTCCAGGCCTCGCCCACCACCACCAACTTGCGCACCCGTTCGTAGGCGTGCAGCGTTGGGTTCAGGGCCGAGAGGGTATCTTCCAGGCTACGCTCTACAGCCTGCCGGTCGGCCCGACGACCGGCTTCCGAGAGCACCAGTAACGCCAGCGGTTGGGGCAGTTGCTGACCCGCCACGCACACCTGCTCAATGTACGCATTATCGGCGAAGCCAAACTCGATCTGGGAGGGAGAAATATACTCGCCTTTGGTGGTTTTGTAGATTTCCTTCACCCGCCCGGTAATGGTCAGGTAGCCGTCGGCAGTCAACGTACCTACATCGCCGGTGGCGAGCCAATCATTTTGTAACACGCTGTCTGTCAGGGTCTGTTCGCGAAAATAGCCGCGCATCAACCACGCCGACCGGGTAGAGATTTCGCCGGTTTGGGGGTCAATTTTTACGTCCATACCGGGGTAGAGTTGCCCCACCGACCCATCCCGAATGTCGTGGCGGGGCATGACCGACACGGCCCCCAGGTTTTCGGTCATACCGTAGGCTTCCTGAATATGAATGCCTAATGTTCTGAACCACTTGATAAGCGATTGCGGCATGGGCGCGGCTCCGGTCATGATGAGCACGGCATCGTTGAGGCCTAGCCCCTGTCTGATTTTTTTCTTGACGATACCGGCAATGATGGGGAGCCGG
Organism: Fibrella sp.; assembly: GCA_043763995.1. Lineage (GTDB taxonomy): Bacteria > Bacteroidota > Bacteroidia > Cytophagales > Spirosomataceae > Fibrella. The sequence continues at coordinate 9,515 of JAYUKZ010000243.1, read as the reverse complement.
AGCAGGGTGTCGAGCTTTTTCTGGGGCATTTTGGCCAGAATGCCCAGTTGAAATTTGGTCCAGATTCGGGGCACGGCCAGGAAATGGGTGGGGCGGGCCTGGGCCAGATTCATGGCAAACGTTTCCAGCGATTCAGCAAAGTAAACCGTGCCACCGGTGGCCAGGCTCACGGCCTCCACAATGTTCCGTTCGGCAATGTGGCACAGGGGCAGGTACGAAAAAAAGCGGGCATCGGGCGTGTTGTGCTTCATCAGATCGCTTGTCTGCTGAACGGCTTCAGCCACGGCTTTATAGTCGATCATTACTCCTTTGGGGTTGCCCGTGGTGCCGGAGGTGTAGACAATGGTGAACAGATCGGCGTGGGTGGGCAAAAACACGTTGGCCAAGGGTTCGTGGCTGGCCATGATGGTCTCCCAGGCAACCAGGTCGGGGTCTGTGGGTTGGGCCGGATCGTAGGGGGGGAAGCCAACGAGGGTGGTGCCGGTGGGTATGCCGGGCTTCATTTGTAGCCACTGGCCGGGGTCGAGTTTGCCGACCAGCAGTACGGGGCAACCGCTGTGTTCCAGCACTTGCCGGAGTTGGCTGGCGGTGAGGGTAGGGTAGAACGGTACCGATACGTGCCCGGCAAACAGAATGGCCAGATCAGCAATGATCCAGTGGGCGCAGTTTTTAGACACCAACCCAACGGGCGACTGCGGGGGCAACCCCAGCGTGGTCAGGTACGTTGCCAGGCGGCGGGCCTGTTGCCCCACCTCGTGCCAGGTGTAGTCCAGCAGGGTATCGCCCTGGGGTTGGCGCAGGTATATTTTTTGGGGCTGGCTGGCCTCCCATTTCAGAAATAACTCGGTGGGTGTGAGGGCTTTGGTTAGTGCGTGAGCAGCAGCAGATGACATGGGGAGACCGGAGGATGAGTTCGAGTACAATTTAATACCCGTAAAGTTATATCCAAAACGGTGAGGTGGAAAATTGTTTTCGGGCGTGTGTGTAGAGACCGGTACGCCGGTGCGGCGATACATCGCGTCTGGGTAGAGCGCGAAGCAGTGGGGTAAAAAATGTGCTGTACAAATGATTCGCGCTCGGCGGAGACGCGATGTATCGCCGCACCGGCGTACCGGTCTCTACAGAGGCGGAATCCCAAATCCACATCCCCAATACCTTCAGGCCCAGACTTTTGCGCCTTCGGTGCAGTTGCGGCACATCTCGATCTGGGTGCGGTTTTGGATGAGCGTTTGGCGGAAACGCCGGTAGGCATCGCTGAACCAAACATCGCGAAAACTGTGCGTCTGCAACGTACCTAGCTGGTGGTCAGCGTCTTTATCGAAACAGCAGGGCACCACCCGGCCATCCCAGGTCATGACGCAGGAGTGCCACATCTTCCAGCACTGGTCGAGGAGGGCGTTTTTTATGCCGAACGTGCCGTCGGGTTTGGGGGTGTAGCGGCTGTATTTTTCGATGGTCGGCATCAGGTCTGAGCCATTTTCGTAGTCGTAAATCTGCGCCGTTTTCAGTTTCACCTCATCCACGCCCAGTTCATGCGCCAGCCTGTACACATCGGCAATCTGGTGTTGGTTGGGTTTCACGACCAGAAATTGAAAAATGACGTGCGGCGTTTTCGATTTCAGCGTTTTTTTCCACCGAATCAGGTTGCGGGTTCCGTCCAGTACCTTTTCCAATTTCCCACCGATTCGATACTGTTCATACACGGCCTGGGTGGTGCCGTCGATGGAGATAATAAGCCTGTCCAGGCCCGATTCGATGGTTTTGCGGGCGTTTTCGTCGGTCAGGTAGTGGGCGTTGGTGCTGGTGGCAGTGTAGATGTTGCGGTCGGCGGCGTACTGTACCAGGTCCAGAAAATCGGGGTGGAGGTAGGGTTCGCCCTGGAAATAGAAAATCAGGTACAACAGCGTGTCCTGCAGCTCGTCGATGGTGCGTTTGAATAAATCCACCCCCAGCATCCCCGTTGGCCGGGTGAAGGAGCGCAACCCGCTGGGGCATTCGGGGCAGCGCAGGTTGCAGGACGTGGTGGGTTCAACCGAGAGTGACACCGGCAACCCCCGTTGGTTGGGCAGGCCACTCCGGCGCGAGGCGTAGAAACTGGCCAGCACCCGCCAGGCGTTGGCCACGCGGGTGGGCGAGAGTTTGGTGGCAAAATTCAGCCCGTCCAGCATACGGCCCCGAAAAGACAAGCGCGTCATCATCCGGTAAAGGTACAACCCCCGCGCCGGGCGGGCTAGGTACGTTGGGAAAACAAAGAAGACATCCGCCAGGGGCAGATGCCTTCATGAAGTACAACAAAACCACAGCCAGATGGGCAACAACGCCGCACCGGAGCCTGTGGGTTTGTCGAAATGTCTTTATGCGTCGATCAAAAATTCGTCGTGTTGCGACACGTCAAGGCCCTCTTTTTCGTCGGCTTCCGACACGCGTAGGGGCAGAATCAGGTCGGTCACTTTCAGCAGCAACAGCGACATACCGAAGGTAAAGCCAGAGACGATGAACAGGGCTTTGATGTGGGTAAAAAACAAGGCGAATTCGCCGTAGGCCAGCCCTTCAACGGCCACCGCCGGGTTAATGGCTTTGGTGGCGAAAATACCGGTCATAATCATGCCGACCATGCCGCCCACGCCGTGGCACGGAAACACGTCGAGCGTATCGTCAAGCGTTGATTTAGACCGCAGGTGGGCCACAAAGTTGGAGACCATTGAAGCAACCGTACCGATGAAAATAGCCTGCGGCACAGTCACGAAACCAGCGGCGGGCGTGATGGCCACCAGCCCCACAACGGCCCCGATGCAAAAACCCAGGGCCGACACTTTTTTGCCCCGCGCAGCATCGAACAGTACCCAGCCCAACCCGGCTGAGGCGGCAGCAGTATTGGTAGTGGCAAAGGCAATGGCGGCCAGCGGCGAGGCCCCCACCGCCGACCCGGCGTTGAACCCAAACCAGCCAAACCACAGCAACCCCGTGCCCAGCAGCACATACGGAATGTTGGCCGGGGGCAGGAAATTGGCGTTTACGTGATTTTTGCGGCGTTTCAGGTACAGCGCACCGGCCAAAGCGGCCCAACCCGCCGACATGTGCACGACGGTACCACCGGCAAAATCGAGTACGCCCATTTCAAACAAAAACCCTTTTGGGTGCCACGTCCAGTGGGCCAGGGGCGCGTATACGAACAGGCTGAACAGGATCATAAACAGCACGTACGACCGGAAATTGATCCGCTCGGCCATCGACCCGGTGATGAGCGCGGGGGTGATGACGGCGAATTTCAACTGAAAAAACGCAAACACGGCCAGCGGAATAGTTGCCGCCAACGACCACGGTTTACCATCCACCACGCCTTTGAACATCAGAAACGTGCGGGGGTCGCCAATGACACCGCCAATGCTGTCGCCGAAGGCCAGGCTGAAACCAACCACCACCCAGATGATGCTGATTACGCCCATGGCCACAAAACTTTGGAGCATGGTCGAGATTACGTTCTTGTTGCTGACCATGCCGCCATAAAAATAAGCCAGGCCGGGGGTCATGAGCAGCACCAGGGCCGTGGCCATCAGCATCCAGGCGGTGTCTCCGGTGTTGATGCCTTCGGTAACGATGGTGGTGGGAACAGACGGACTCAGCACCGCCCATGCACTGATGGCCAGTAGAATGAGTAACGGAAGTATTGCAGGTTTTTTCATAGTAGTAAACAGGGTTTTGTTGCTAGAAAAGGGTTAGAACTTGAAAATAGCGGCCATGCCCAGCGTGGCCTGACTCTTGGTCAGTTTGCCGTCGCCGTTGACAAATTTGTCTTTGCTGTAGTTGTCTACCCGCAGTTCGGGCTTGAGCAACACGTGCCCGCCGCCGGTGGTGATGTTGCCCGTGATGGTGATGGAGTTGACCGACACGCCCGTGCCGTCGGCGGCAACCAGGGCGCGGGCACCGCCCGTGTTGTCGAACATTTCGTAGCGGGCACCCAGGCCAAACCTGTCCGACACGGCGTAGTTGGTGTAGACCGCCAGCCCACCCCAACTGGTGGCTTTATCGACCGAGGTGCCTGTGAAGTAGGGATTAAGTTGTTGGTAGCCACCGGTTTGTGAGCCGTAGGCGGCGTTCAGGCCCAGAAAAAATTTGGACGAAATCTGGTACGTTGTCGTCAAATCAAAAATCGAATACGTACCTGTGGTGTCCTGGCCGAACTTGGCATCGGGTTTCAGGCGGGTGTTGGCTTCGTTGGAAACGGCGGCGTTGAGGTACACATTCCAGCCCGATACCGGGATGAGCGACAGTTGGGCAATGAACCCTTTGGCGCGGTTATTATCGAAGTTGCGGTCGATGTTATTCACCAGCCCGACCATGATCGAGGCTTTGTCGCTGATGGCGTACTGGGCTTTCACGCCGAGGTGAAAGAACGGGCCGTTGTTGAACAGGTTCGAGAGCGAGTAGTTGTAGTTGACCGGCGCGTCGATGACTTCATAACCGATGTGCGTACCGAATTGCCCTGCCGTAAAGCTCAGTTTCGAGCTGGCTTTCAGGGTCAGGTAGGCCTGTTTGATGACCAACGCCGTGGATGTGGCTGCCCCCGTGTTGAGCGACACCGTGTTGCCGTAGTTGCCCAAATCGGCATTGTTGCCGAAGGCCAAATCCATCACCGCATCCACTTTATCAGACGTGTAGCTGGCTTTTGCCTGCACAATGCCGAGTTGAAACTGCCCCGCCCGCTGGTCGAAGGCGCGGGCTGAACCGTTTACGCCGGTGTTGAGCCGGTCTTGCGGGTTGTTGAAATTGCCAAAGTAGAAAAAGTCCAGGTAGCCCGAAAACGTAAACTTACCTGTATCGTCGGCTTTGGGCTGAATGGCCGCTGGTTGAATAGCCGCAGGCTTGCTGACAGCGGTGGTGTCTGAGGCCACGGAGACGTACCCACAGCAAGTCAGAAAAGTAAGTAGAAATAGATTTCGCATAGCAAACGTTCTGTTAGAGTGGAAAATAGTAATGTTATATTTTGCACAAATCTTGATGAACAAAATGAGTTTTGCAAGGTTACTGGTTCTGATTTAGGCTGTTTTTGGCTTAAAGTTGTCATATTCATAAAATATTGCTAATAAATAAAGCCATTGCTACATTAAGAATGGTAAATGTGCTTAACCTCCATAATATTTTGACTTTTAGAGAAAACACAGAATATTATATTAGTAGGTAAAAAAAACAACTTTTTCTTTGAAAGTGACAATTCAGACTGATTTCGGTTAGGGGTACACGGCCCGGCTGGAGCCGGGCGTTACTTGCACAAAAAAACCCCGGCCAATGGTCGGGGTTGTGTTGCCGGTACGTACCAGGCCGATGTATCAGGGTAGGTTAGCCGACCCGGTACTGTACGCCATCCATAGAATCCAGTTCCCGCAGCAGCGAGTTCGCCGGGTGAACACGTATAATTCGGGAGAGTAGGTTCAGTTCTACCGGTTCGTCGGGGTAGATCACCTTCAACGACAGCGTACACGTACCTGGGTGTGCTTTCACCAGGTCGTTTATACCATGCACCAGTTTGTCGGTCAGGAACGAAAGATCCACAACGATGGACAGTTCCTTGCAAAGTTTTTCCCGAATCTCGCTCAGGTATCGGATATTGGTGGGCTTAAATTCGAGTTGGTCGGAGTTCCAGCGGTTTTGCGTTTTGCCCGTCACGTGCAGAAAAAGCCCCATCTCCACATACTGCGCCATGCGGGCATATTCATCCCCGAAGAGCGTCATCTCCATCGACCCCTGGTAGTCTTCCAACTTGAAGATCATGAACGGGTTGCCGTTCTTGGCAATCCTGGTCTGCACCGCCGACACGATGCCGCCAATGCGCAGTTCGGGTGCATTGGTTTGGTACACCTTGTCGAGGGTGCAATTGCAAAACCCGTTTAGCTCCACCCGGAACTCATCCAGTGGGTGGCCGGTGATGTAGAAGCCCACCACGTCCTTTTCGTATTTGAGTTTCTCGATCTGGTTCCAGGGCGTAACAATGGCCGGTTTTGGGCGCGGCATGGATGCTTCGTTGCCCGCCCCGCCCCCAAACAACGACTGTTGCGAGGCGGCTTGGTCGGTGTGGTGGTTGTTGGCAAACCGGATTATCTTCTCGATAAAGCTCATGTTGTCGCCCGGCACCGATTCAAAATACTGCGCCCGGTGGATGGTGGGGTCTACCGAATCGAAGGCACCGGCATAGGCCAGGGATTCGATGGTTTTTTTGTTTACCGTGCGCAAATTCACCCGAATAATGAAGTCGAACACGTCGGTGAACGGCCCGTTCTGGGTACGTTCGGCAATGATGTTTTCCACCGCCGCATCGCCCGAACCCTTGATGGCCCCCAGCCCGAACCGGATTTCGCCCTTCTTGTTCACCCCAAACACCCGCTCCGATTCGTTTATGTCTGGCCCCAGCACCGGGATGTTGATGTTCTTGCATTCTTCTAAAAAGAACGTAATTTTTTCGATGTTGCCCAGGCAGCTTGTCAACACCGAAGCCATGTATTCCGACCGGTAATGGGCTTTGAGCCAGGCCGTTTGGTAGGCCACAAAGGCGTAGCAGGTCGAGTGCGATTTGTTGAAGGCGTAGGCGGCAAAGGCTTCCCAGTCGGTCCAGACTTTGGCGCAGGCTTTGACGGGCAAACTGTTGGCAGCGCACCCGTCCATAAACTTGCCTTTCATCTTATCCAGCGTGGCGCGGTCTTTTTTCCCCATCGCTTTTCGCAGCACGTCGGCATCGCCTTTGGTGAAGTTGCCCAGCTTTTGCGACAGCAGCATCAACTGCTCCTGGTAGACCGTAATGCCGTAAGTATCAGCCAGATACTCTTCCATTTCGGGCAGGTCGTAGGTGACGGGTTCGCGCCCGTGCTTGCGGGCAATGAAGTTCGGAATGTACTGAATAGGGCCGGGGCGGTAGAGCGCGTTCATGGCAATGAGATCCTCGAACCGATCGGGTTTCAGGTCTTTCATGTGCTTCTTCATCCCGTCGGATTCAAACTGGAAGATGGCGTTTGTCTCCCCCCGCTGAAACAGTTCGTAGGGCTTGGGGTCGTCGAGCGGAATGGCATCGATGTCTATTTCCAGGCCGTAGTTCTGTTTAATCAGGCGCAGGCATTCTTTAATAATGGTGAGGTTCCGCAGGCCCAGAAAGTCCATCTTGATGACCCCCGCGTCTTCGATCACTTTGCCCTCATATTGGGTAATGATGAGGTTGGTTTCCTTCGAGGTCGAGATGGGCACGATGTCCGACAAGTCGCTGGGGGCAATGATGATGCCCGCCGCGTGTACGCCCGTGTTACGCACGGTGCCCTCCAGCCGCCGCGCCTGTTGCAGCACGTTCTGTACCTTCTCGGTGTCGATCAGTTTCATCATCCGCCCCGTGCCCTGATCGCCCGCTTCCAGCGACCGCATTCGCCGCACGTTCTCCATCTCGTCGGGCGAAATGACGTTGCTCAGCCCCCCCGGCCCCTCCATCGGATCTTCAAAAATCCGCTTTAGGGTCATGTTGTAGGTCGGTTTGTCGGGCACGAGTTTGGCCAGCGCATTGGCATCGTTGAGGGGCAAGTCCATCACCCGCGCCACGTCTTTAATGGCCGATTTAGCCGCCATCGTGCCATACGTGACAATAGCGGCTACCTGCTGTTTGCCGTATTTATCAACCACGTAATCGATCACCTTCTGCCGACCTTCATCGTCAAAATCGGTGTCAATATCGGGCATCGATTTCCGGTCGGGGTTCAGGAATCGCTCAAACAGGAGGTTGTATTTGATGGGGTCAATGTTGGTGATGCCGATACAGTAGGCCACCGCGCTGCCCGCCGCCGAGCCGCGCCCCGGTCCCACCATCACGCCCAAATCGCGCCCGGCCTGAATGAAGTCGGCCACGATGAGAAAGTACCCTGCGAAGCCCATCGTGCGGATGGTAAACAGTTCAAAATCAAGCCGTTCCTGCACTTCTTGCGAAATGTCGACGTACCTGCGTTTGGCTCCCTCGTAGGTCATGTGGCGCAGGTATTCCCACTGGTTCAGCACATCGTCGGTGTGCTGCTGAAACTGCGTCGGGATGGGGAAGTTGGGTAGCAGAATGTCGCGCTTTAGCTTCAGCGTCTCCACCTTGCCCACAATCTCGTTGGTATTATCTATGGCTTCGGGCAGGTCACGGAAGAGCGTGGTCATCTCCTGCGTATTCTTGAAGTAGAACTGGTCGGAGAAGAAGGCAAAACGCGTGTTTTTGGGCATCGCCTCGTCGTCGCTGAACTCCTTCATGCTCGGCGTACTTTGCTTTTCGCCGGTGTTCACGCAGAGCAGAATGTCGTGCGCCACCCAATCGTCCTGATCCACGTAGTGCGAATCGTTAGAGGCAATGATTTTGACGTTGTACTTCTTGGCGAAACGTACCAGGACTTCATTGGCCTTGATCTGGTCGGGGATCTCGTGGCGTTGCAGTTCCACGTAATAATCTTCCCCAAACCGGTCGAGCCACCATTTGAACTCGATTTCGCCCGCTGCCTCGCCTTTTTTCAGGATGGTCTTGGGCACCATGGCCCCGATGCAGCAGGTAGAGGCTATGAGGCCCTCTTTATACTGCTCAATCATGGCTTTTGTGATGCGGGGGTACTTGCCATACAGCCCCTCCATGTAGCCCAATGAGCACAGTTTCGACAGGTTTTTGTAGCCCACGGCATTCTTCGCCAGCAGCAACTGATGGTAGCGAACGTCTTTTTTCTCCTTCGTAAATGCCTTGATGGTATGGTCTTCGACCACATAAAATTCGCAGCCCACAATGGGTTTGATGCCCTGCTTGGCGGCTTCGGCCACAAACTCAAACACGCCAAACATATTGCCGTGGTCGGTGATGGCCACGGCAGGCATATTGTCTGATTTAGCCTTCTGAATCAGCTTTTTAATGTTGGCCTGCCCGTCGAGGAGCGAGTATTGGGTATGGCAGTGGAGGTGCGAGAATTGCATAGGTACGTTGGATGACCGGGCTATTATTGAATGGGTTCTACTACACCCCAAACAAAGCCCTGACGATGTTGAGTAGCGTGTCTTTTTGAATAGTATTATCCTCTGACTTGTCGTAAATAGTGATCAGGTACACGTCTATATCGGTATCAGTTTGCAGTGTTAGGTACGTGATTACGCGAAAGCCACCTCTCTTTCCTTTGCCTTTACTCTTGCTGGCCAGTCGGATTTTGTAAAGCCCTGACCCCATCGATTCACCGGTGTCAGGCGTTTGTTCCAGGACATAGGTAAGTGCTTTCAGTTCAGCCTCCAACGTTCTGAACTTCTTTTTCAGGCGTTTGAACTTAGCCTCGAATAAATCGGTGGGTACAACCTGATTAGCCATTGAACAGGTCTCTGGCGTTTTTGCGGGGCAATTTTCCCTCCCGAATCAGCTTAACCTGCTTCAGACTTTCTTCAATCTCTTCCATCAGCGAAAGAGGCTTCTCCTCTTCCTCTTCGCTTGCAATCAGCGATTTAAGTTCCTGTCGAACACGCCGGGGCAGCACCTTGTATTGTTC
>JAYUKZ010000242.1:0-3113 GCA_043763995.1 Fibrella sp. | reverse complement strand
CGTACCTGCCCATGGGCCGCAAACGCCCGTGGGTGCTGGCGGGCAACATTGGCCTCATCATCAGCCTGATGGCTATGGGGTTCGTGCCCGACCCGCTGGCCAACCTGCCGCTGTTTATGGCGGCGGCGTTTACGGTGTCGGTGTTTGGTGCCTTGCAGGATGCCGCCGCCGACGGTATGGCCATCGACAGCGTGCCGCCGTCGCAACAGGCGCGGGCCAACGGGTTTATGGCCGGTTCGCGGATGATTGGCTCGTCGTTGGCGTTGGCGGTGGGGAGTTGGCTGCTCAACGCCTACAATTTCACGGTGGCTATGGGAGCGATCTCGCTGCTGGTGGGCCTGGTGACGCTGGTGCCCGTTTTGTTGCGCGAACAGCCCGGCGAAAAACTCCTGCCCTGGCTGGCGGGCGCGGCCTCGCCCGAAACCGAGCGGATGCAGGTGCGGCAGTGGTCAACCATTTTCCGGTCGCTCTATGGCGTGTTCCGCCTCCGCGATTCGCTCCTGATTACGTTGCTGCTGTTTATTTCGCAGGGGGCTTATAATTATTTCGAAACGCTGCTGCCCCTGTTTGCCGTGAAAATTACGGGCTGGACAAACGTGTTCTACGCCCAAACCTTCGCCACCGCCGATTTGGTAGGTGGCATTGGCGGCATGGTGGCGGGCGGGTATTTGATTGAACGGTTCGGCAAAAAACGGATGGTGAACCTCTATTTTTTGCTCATCATGGCCCTCACCACGGCCCTCTGTCTGCTGAAAACACAGTGGGCCAACACGCCGGTTATCTACGGGTTTATTGTTACATACCGGGTGCTGAACGCGTTTGCCAAAATTGGCCTCTACGCCATTGCCATGCAGTGTTGCTCCCGAAAAGTATCGGCCAGCCAGTTCACCATGTTCATGACTATGGGGGCGGTGGGGTCTATGGCCGGGGCCACGCTCATTGGCCCCATCAAAGAGAATTTCGGGTGGGACATCACGTTTTTTTCCTTTGTGGGTATGCTGGCCCTCACCTGGCTGGTGTTGCAGTTTCTGAACATCGACCAGCAGGTAGAACGCATTACCGACCTGGAAACCAAAGATGCCGAACGCGAGGCCTTGCTACTTCAATAAACGTGTTTTAACTCCTTGTAATCATGATTCTTGTCACCGGCGCAACGGGCCATCTTGGCGCGGCCACTCTCCATTTTTTGCTGGAAAAACGTCCTGCTTCCAGCCTTGCTGCCTTCGTGCGGAATGCAGACAAAGCAGACGGGTTGGCCCAAAAAGGTATCAGCATCCGCGTGGGTACGTATGATGACACATCCTCACTTGACCGGGCTATGACCGGCATCAACACGGTGCTGCTTATTGCTGGTACAGACGAAGAAAACCGCCTTCGGCAACATCAAAACGTGGTAGATTCGGCCAAACGGGCGGGTGTTCAACGAATTGCCTACACCAGCCGAGCCTTGAAAGACCGTACTACGCTGGTCAATAAACTGATGAACGGTCATTTCCAGACCGAAGACTACATCAGGGCCAGCGGCATGGCCTATACCCTGTTTCAAAATGGCCTGTATATGGACGTGCTGCCCCAATTTGTGGGGCCAACCGTTTTTGAGCGCGGTATTTCTGTGCCCGCCGGAGACGGTACCGTTTCCTTCGCGCTCCGAACCGATATGGCCGCCGCTATGGCCAACGCCCTGGCGGCGGCGGGCAACACCCCCACCAACGAGGTCTATAAACTGACTGGCAGTGAGTCGTACTCGTTTGCCGACGTGGCCGAAGCCCTCACCACTTTGTCGGGCAAACAGGTAAGCTACACGCCAGCCGAAAAATCAGCGTTTGAAGCGGGTATGAGGGCGCGGGGGCTACCCGACGTGGTGGTTCAGCGCGTGACCGGGTTCATCACCGACATAAAAAACGGGCAGGAAGCCGACGTGAGCCACGACCTTGAAATACTGCTTGGCCGAAAGCCAACACCACTGCTGGCGGGCTTGAAAACATTGTTTGCCCTCTAGCGCAACCCGCTGGTATTGTCAACGACTGATGAGCTTAGATCCAACTGATCCAGACACCTCAGCTCATCTCTTACGCAACGTACCTGGCCCGGAATCACGATGCCGCGTCGCTGAACTGGCTTATACCGAACGTGCTTACAGTTCTTTTATCAGAATATTCTTGAACTGAACCTGCGCCTTACCTCCGCCATGGATTTGCAATGCAACAAGGCCAGACATAGGAATGGCCGGGTCGGGTTCGGTGTAATCAACGGTGAGGGTACCATTCAGGTATAGCCGGATGCGCGGCCCCTCGCACCGGATTTCGTACCGGTTCCAGTGGTTGGGTTTCAGAAGCCGTTGCTGCACGGCCAACGGCGGCGCGGCTAACACCGTGTCCCGCCGCGACTCGTCGTAGAGGCACCCCCAGAACTTTTCGCCCATATCGGCCTGATACCCAATCATTTCGTAGTCGGGTTTTGTGGCGCGTTGGCTTCTAAACTGCACCCCCGCGTTAACAAAACCAGTGCCCTGGAGTTTCATGTTAAGGGTCAGCACGAAGTTTCCGTAGGCTTTTTTGGTGCTTAGAAAATAATTATGCGGCACCGTTTCGGTCAGCGAACCACCCGTCAAGGTACCGTTTTCAATGCGCCAAACGGTGCCGGTATCCCCTTCCCAACCGGCAAACGTTCTTCCGTTGAAAAGCGGGGCGGGTTTGCCAACAAACGAAAGGGCCACAAAACTGAGCAGAAGCGGGAGACCGGTCGTAAAGAAGAATCTAATTGGCTGCGTTTTTTTCGACATCATAAACCGGAAAGCACGTTCAAGCATCGGTCTAACTACGTTTCGGCCCAAAACAGCAGCGGTTTGCATCAGGGCCGTTCAATCTGGCAGGGAACCTTTATTTTTAATCCTGTTTTAACACCATCAGGTATGCCACACCAGCTTAGGCCAACGGCAACGTACCTGATGATCTGACCAAACCATGAAAAATACCAGTCCTTTCAATACCTTCAGGCAATATCGCCTGGCGGGTTTGCAGTATGATCTGCCCGCTGGCCTGTCTGTCTTTTTAGTGGCCCTTCCGCTTTGCTTAGGGGTGGCTCTGGCTTCGGGCGCACCGCTGTTTTCGGGT
>JAYUKZ010000241.1:0-11116 GCA_043763995.1 Fibrella sp. | reverse complement strand
GAGAGGTACGGCGGGTTGTTTTTACGCAGAGAGAGGATTGGCGGCTGTCCTACGCGCTGAACCCGTTTCAGGTCAGGAAAGACGGGGCTGGGTACGTTGTTTTTCAGCAAATAAAGTTCGCCGCCGACGAACACACGTTTACCGTGTTGGATTTGTGGTTCACCCAACTGGTAGTGAAGGATAACCTTGTCCATGTCTTTGCCTGTAAGCCGTTTACAGTCGTTTGCCGATTTACAGTGGCGTAGGCGTAGCTTCGGTTCGTCATACAAGCCCTGTATGGGCTGTGCATAGGCCCAGGTACGTATGGTGGGAAAGTTTACCGCCAAAAGCGAAGTTTGCCGACCCGTTTCAGACAATGTTCACTTCGGGGGTGATATCGATGCCGAATTTGGCTTTGACGGACTCCTGTACTTGTCTGGCCAATGCCAGCAATTCGGCACCGGTGGCGTGGCCGTAGTTAACCAGCACCAGGGCCTGTTTGGCATGAACGCCCGCATCGCCGTGGCGGTAGCCTTTCCAGCCCGCCTGTTCGATGAGCCACCCGGCGGGCACCTTCACCCGGTCGGAGCCGAGGGGGTAGCCCGGCAGGGCTGGGTACGTTCGTTTAATCTTTTCGAACTGTTCAGTGGGGATTTCGGGGTTTTTGAAGAAGCTGCCCGCGTTGCCAATCTGGGCGGGGTCGGGCAGTTTGCTTTGCCTGATGCGGATCACGGCGTTGCTGATGGCCAGGATACTGAGCGTGTCCGGGCCGATGCCCATCTGGGTCAGGGTTTCGCCAATGGCCCCGTAGTGGGTCTGGAAAACGGGCGTTTTCAGGAGCCGGAACGTGACCGACGTGATCAGGTACTGGCCTTTAAGCTGGTCTTTAAACACACTATGGCGGTAGCCAAACTGGCAATCGGCGTGGCTGAACCGCTTTTTCTGGCCCGTTTTCAGGTGTACGGCCTCCAGGCTGTCGAAAATCTGCTCGACCTCCACGCCATACGCGCCGATATTCTGGATGGGCGCGGCCCCGGTGGTGCCGGGAATGAGCGAGAGGTTTTCCATACCCGCAAAATCATTTTCAACGCAGTAGCGCACCAGTTCGTGCCAGTTTACCCCAGCCCCGGCCCGCACATACATATGCTGTTCGTTCTGCTCCACTACACCAATGCCGCCCAGCCCCACCCGAATAACCAGGCCAGGAAAATCCTGGGTGAGCAGTACGTTACTGCCGCCGCCCAACAGTAGCAGGGGCAGTGTTTTGAATTGGTCGAGGTTGAAAAGCGTGTCGAGGTCGGCTTCGGTGAGGAGGTCGGCGAAGTAGTTGGCCCGCACATCCAGGCCGAAGGTGTTGTAGGCCCGCAGCGATACCCCCCGTTGAACAGTCAGCATTGGCGTAGAAAATGATAGCCCCAAAAGTAGTAGATTTGCGGGCAGCAAGGCCCAAAAACCAGGGTCAATTCAGGCTGTTCCACTCCCTATGATTCGTTTCGTTGGCAAATGGGTTTGCGTTGGTGCCGCCGGTGCGGCCATTTGGGGGTGTGCGCCTACCCCCGCCACCACGGGCAACCGCAGCACCACGGGCAACTACAACGACTATTCGGAAGACCTTTCGGCGGCCCGCCCGGTCTACCCGTCGGCCACGGCCTCATCGTCCGCCCCCGTGCCGCCGCCCGTGGCCGCCGAGGCCCCCCGCCGCCCCCGCGAGGCCCCGTTGGCCGAGGCCCTGCACGTCAACAAACGGCTCGATGCTATTCTGGACACGTTGGCCACGCAGAACCGCCGGGTACGGTACGCGCCCGGCTACCGCGTGCAGGTGTATGTGGGTAACGAACGCGCCGCCGCCGATGCGCTGAAACTTCAGTTGTATCAGCAGTTTCCCGAATTGAGCGCGTATATGAGTTACCAACAGCCCACGTACCGTCTTAAGGTAGGCGATTTCATGCGCCGGATGGATGCCGAGCGGTACTTCAGCCGGTTGAAGCAGGTCTTCGCCACGGCGCAGCTACAGCCCGACAAAGTAGACCTTCGGCGGAGCCTGTTAATAAAATAAGTACAACCCAATGGCCGCTACATCGTAGATTTGCGGCCTGATACACAAAATCTTACAACTTTTACAGTAGCATAGACTGGCATGAAAAAAGCGTTGATTACCGGCATTACAGGGCAAGATGGAGCGTATCTGGCCGAACTGCTTCTCGAAAAAGGGTACGAAGTACACGGCATCAAACGCCGGAGTTCGCTCTTCAACACTCAACGGATCGACCATATGTACGAAGACCCGCACGAAACCCACGTGCGGTTCAAACTCCACTACGGCGACCTGTCGGACTCGACCAACATCATCCGCATCATTCAGGAAGTGCAGCCCGACGAGATTTATAACCTCGGTGCCATGTCGCACGTGCGGGTTAGTTTCGACGAGCCGGAGTATACCGCGCAGGTAGACGGCATTGGCACATTGCGGATTCTGGAGGCGGTGCGGCTGCTGGGCATGACCCAAAAAACGCGGATCTACCAGGCTTCTACCTCCGAACTATATGGCGGGGTGCAGGGCCACGCCCAGTCGGAGACAACCCCGTTCTACCCCCGTTCGCCCTACGCCGTGGCCAAACTCTACGGCTACTGGATCACGGTGAACTACCGCGAAGCCTACAACATGTTTGCCTGCAACGGTATTCTGTTCAACCACGAATCGCCGTTGCGGGGCGAAACGTTTGTGACCCGCAAAATTACCCGCGCCGTGGCCCGCATTGGTTTGGGCTTGCAGGACAAGGTGTTCATGGGCAACATCGACTCCCTCCGCGACTGGGGCCACGCCAAAGACTATGTGGAGGCCATGTATTTGATTCTGCAACAGGACGTACCTGAGGATTTTGTGATTGCCACCGGCGTAACCACCACCGTCCGCGACTTCATCAAAATGTCGTTCGGGGAAATCGGTGTGGAACTGGAGTTTCGGGGCGAAGGTGTTGACGAGAAGGCGTTTGTGGCCAGTGCCAGCAACCCCACTTTCCCGGTGGAAGTGGGCAAAGAGGTCATGGCCATCGACCCGCGCTATTTCCGCCCCACGGAGGTAGACCTGCTCCACGGCGACCCCACCAAAGCCATGACCCAACTCAACTGGACACCCAAATATGACCTGCCCGCCCTGGTGAAAGACATGATGCAAGCCGACATCGCCCTCTTCCAGCGCGACCAACTCCTGGCCAAAAGCGGCCATCAGGTGCTGAATTATTACGAGTAGAAGGCCCGTTGGGCAGTTAAAAAAAAGTCCTCAGTCTACTGTCCTCAGTTATCCCGCCTCAGCATGAGCTGATGAATTAGCGAAGCAACTGAGGACAGTAGACTGAGGACTTTTTTTAACTGCCCAACGGGCGTTTACATCGGCACGGCGTAGTAAATCATGCGCGAACTGTTGGGGTACATGCCAATTAGCAACAAGCCTTCGCCTTCTTTCACGGTGCCCACAATGGCTTCCAGGTCTTTGGCGGTTTTCACGTTCTTGCCGTTGGCTTTCACAATAATAAAGCCTTCTTCGATCTCGGTTTCGGCCAGTTTGCCGTCCATGATTTTGCTCACGCGCACCCCGCCGCTCAGGCCCAGTTGTTTGCTCTCGGCAGCGGTCAGGTTGGTGAATTCGGCACCAAGTGTCTTCATCCCGGCCACGGCCATTTCTTCTTTCTTTATCACGTCGCGCCCGCCATTGCGGTTGCGGAGTTCCACTTTCACGTCGCGCTCGGTGCCGTTGCGGTTTATGGTCACATTCACCACATCGCCGGGGCGGCGGCGGCCAATAATTTCGCGCATCTGTGCATCCGAATCCAGGGGTTGGCCTTCCATCTTCACAATCACGTCGCCCGGCTGAATACCGGCTACTTTGGCGGCCCCGTTATCGGTCACTTTATCTACGTAAATGCCCCGGCCCACGGTAACTTTCTTTTCGGCGGCAATTTTGCTGTCGAGTTCAATGGGCAAAATACCGATGTAGCCGCGTTGCACGTTGCCGAACTTAACCAGGTCGGCGGTTACTTTTTTGACCAGCGACACCGGCACGGCGAAACCGTAACCGCTGTAATAGCCTGTAGCTGAAGCAATTGCCGAGTTTATGCCGATCAGCTCGCCGCGCAAATTTACCAGCGCACCACCCGAATTGCCGGGGTTGATGGCGGCATCGGTCTGAATAAACGACTCCACGGGCGTG
This sequence comes from Fibrella sp., assembly GCA_043763995.1. Taxonomy (GTDB): domain Bacteria; phylum Bacteroidota; class Bacteroidia; order Cytophagales; family Spirosomataceae; genus Fibrella. The sequence goes on along the minus strand of JAYUKZ010000241.1, from coordinate 6,930 downwards.
TCAACGGCGGGGCGGTTGGCTTCGTCCTGCTGCGGAGCGGCCCGCTGGCGGGGGTCCACCATTCCCTGCCGGGGCGACTGACCGGCTCCGTCCAAAATACCAATCCGGCGACCTTTTGCGCTCACAATACCCGCCGTCACCGTCGATTCCAGGTCCAGGGGGTAGCCCACGGCCAACACCCATTCGCCCAATTTCAGCGCGTCCGAATCGCCCAGCGTAATGGCGGGCAGACCGGTCGCGTCAATTTTCAGCACGGCCAGGTCGGTCAAGGGGTCGGTGCCGACTACTTTGGCTTTGAAACTACGCTTGTCGGTCATCACCACCTCCACCTCGTCGGCACCCTGCACCACATGGTTGTTGGTCACAATGAAGCCATCTTTCGAGATAATTACGCCCGAACCCGATGCCTGCCCCTGCTCGCGCCGGGGCCGACCACCACCCTGCCCTTGCCCAAATTCGTCGCCGAAAAATTCGCGGAACATATCGGGCATTTGCTGTTGGCGCACAGTGCGTGTCATGGTTGTGCGAATGTGCACCACGGTAGGCGTAACGGACTCCGCCGCGAAGGAGAAATCGCCGGGGGCACCGGTGGGAGCACCACCCGGAAGCGAGGCCAGCCGGTTCAGAGACAACCCCGCCCCCGATTCGGTAAAGACCACGTCGCGCCGGTTGTAGCCCAGCAGGTTGTAGGCGGCCAGGGTTACGCCGCTCGACAGGAGGGCGATGAGGACTAAGACTTTCCAGTTACTTTTCATGGTATTGTCGGGGTGTTGCTTATGTTTTGTGTAGGAAAAAACCGGTACTGAAATGGTGTCAGGAGGCGTAGGGCGGCGGTTTTAGCCAGCCCTTTCCGAAGCCATAACGAGAACATTACGCCGAAAAATTCGGTATTCCTTACCCCCTTAACGAAAATTAACAGCCGTTGTTTCCAGGGTGTTTCCAGGTACGTTCAGCCTAGGTATAGTTGCCAGTAGGCGGCGGCGGTGTGTTCCCACCGGAAGCGGTTGGCCTGCCACTGAAGCCGTTGCGGTTTCAAGGGGTCGTCGTAGAAATCGCGCATCCCGGCCCGCACGGTTTCCACGATGGTCGGTGGCTCAAAATCATCGAAATAATAGGCATCGGCCCCGCCCACTTCGGGCAAGCTGGTGAGCCGTGACAAAAAAACGGGTTTGCCCAGGCTCATGGCTTCTACCACCGGCAAACCGAATCCCTCGCTCAAGGATGGGAACAAAAACCCCTCGCAGTGCGCGTAGAGCCACGTTTTGGCATCCTCGGCCACTGGCCCGGTAAAAATAACGTTCTGGCTTACGCCCAGTTTAACCACTTCCTGGCGAAGGTGCCGGGCGTAGGGGTGGTCGTCTCGCCCGGCCAGCACCAGCAAATAATCGGGGAACGCCTGGGCAAGAGCCAACAGCACATGGACGTTCTTTTTGGGGTGAAGCACCCCTAAAAACAGAAAGAACGGCTTGTCTATTACCGGCAAACTGGCGGTTCGGTGGGCGGGTGGCGCGGGCAATGCCGAGGCCCCGATGTGGACGGTCTGGAGCGAAACCGCGTCAGGTACGTGTAGATGCTGCCGAACCATGCTGCCCGAATAGTCGGAGATGGTGGTGAGCACCTGCACCCGGTCTATTCGGCGTTGAAGGGCGGTGAGTTTCCGGCGTTTTTTGGCGGCAGAATAATCCGGTCGTTCCAGAAAATTCAGGTCGTTGATGGTCATTATCAGCCGCTTACACGGGCGGGCGGGCCAGTAAGAGCCTTCCTGGTGCAGGTTGTGCCAGACGCTGAACAGGCCGGGACTGTAGAGTTTCTGCCGCCAACTGGCCTCTCGGTAATGCAGTATTTTGGACGGTTCGCCGAAGACCCCTGTTTGGCCGGGCGGCACCAAAAACGTCACGGACGTACCTGCGGGCTGCTGCCGAACCAGTTCCTGCCCCACGTGCAGACAGGTTTGCCCCAGTCCGCTGTTGAGGTCCCGAATCCGTTCGGTATCGACGAAAATTTGTGTCAGTTGGCTCAAGGTGAATGGTTTATTTGGTTGGCGAACGGGTAAACTGTTTTTCTTTTTGATTGACCCGTACCTCGGTCAGGTAGCCCTTGTTGACCAGGCCCTGTAGATCGGTTCGCGCCGTTTGGTTCGACGTACCCAGCAGCGTTTCCACTTCCTTAACAGACACAAGCCGACTTGGGTCGTTGCTGAACCAGTTTAATATGGAAGCCTGCCGGGCCGATACGCCTCCTTCCAGTTGCCAGTTTCTGTTTTGTTGCTTTTCAACAATTTTCCGATCAATATATTTTTTCAATTCATCGTAAGCCTTTTTCATGGCTTTCACCTGATAGTGAACAAAATAGCCCACATCGTTGCCGTCGGCTTCAGCATATTGGTAGGCGTTGTAATACTGACTCCTGGACTGCATAATGATCCGCGAAATAGACAGGTATTCGGTGAGCCAATAGCCCCGTTTCAGCAAATACCAGTAGAACAAGGCGCGGGCGGTGCGGCCATTGCCATCAGCAAAGGGATGAAAGTAGCCGATCAGGAAGTGAATAATGCTGGCTTTAACAATGGGGTGAAGGAAGTAGGCGGGGGTTTCGTCGTTGAAAAACCGGCACAAGTCGTCTACAAATGGGTTAATGCTGGCAAAACCGGGCGGCGTATGAATAATTTCGCCATCGATAGCATCAACTACGTGGATATCGTTGTGCGCCCGAAACCGCCCGCAGTCTGCCGGGTTTTCCATCGTGTTGTCCGTCATCAGCCGGTGAATATCCAGCAGTGATTCGGCGGTGAGCGGCTGTTGTTTGTTGGCAACGATATGCTGGATGGTGGCGTAATTATTGACAATCATCCGTTCAGACGTGTTGCGGGGCGGTCTGTTCTTACGCAGCATTTCTTTGGCCACCACCCGCGACGTTACCGCCCCCTCAATCTGACTCGACGCAATGGATTCTTCCATGATTGAGCCAATCAGGTACTGCTGTTTGTCCGGCTCAGTGATGGTTCCTTGTCCGCCAAGCGACCCGCCCAGGTGAAGATCGAACTCGTGAAGCCGGGCATAGAGCGCGTTGGTTGGGGAGAAAGCGAATGCTTCATCCGCAAACCTAAGCACCTGTTGGTTTAGATACCGTCTGTATTTGACGAATGCCCAAAGCTCTTCGGGGGTGACGAGCGTCTGCAACGCCGACGGTACCTTATACTTGACCTTATCCCAGTATGGATACTCGTCGTCGAGTTGATGAACCCACTCGCTGGTATTAAGGAGAAAAAAAACGTGTTGACCATCTTCTGCTATTCGTTCAAGCAACGAAACCAGGGTCGGCTGAGTAGGGGGGCTTTCTAGTTTTCTCACATTATTTCCTAATTCTTGTAAAATTAGGAAATAATGTGAAGAATTGACTACGCCTCCAGCCGCTTGAAGAGCACAATGGCGTTGTGACCACCGAAGCCGAAGGTGTTGCTCATCACCACGTTGACCGGCTTGGCCTGGGCCACATTGGGTGTCAGGTTGAAGGCCGCAGGTACGTTCTCGTCGCGGGTTTCGAGGTTGATGGTGGGCGGAACGAGGTTGTGTTGCATGGCCAGAATACCGGCAACACCCTCAATGGCCCCCGCCGCGCCCAGCAGGTGGCCGGTCATAGATTTGGTCGCGCTGATGTTGAGGTGGGTCGGGTTTTCGCCGAAAACGCTCGCGATGGCCCGCGCCTCCGACACGTCGCCGATGGGCGTAGATGTGGCGTGAACGTTCAGATAATCAACGTCTTGGGGTTGCATACCGGCTTCGCGCAGGGCCTCGCGCATAGCGTTGGCCGCGCCCAGGCCGTCGGGATGGGTGCCGGTCATGTGGTAAGCATCGGCGGTGGCTCCGGTGCCTACCAGTTCGCAGTAAATTTTAGCACCCCGTGCTTTGGCGTGTTCATATTCTTCCAGCACAATGGCCCCGCCGCCCTCGCCCATCACGAACCCGTCGCGGTTGGCATCGAAGGGGCGCGAGGCCCGCTCCGGTTCGTCGTTGCGTTCCGACATGGCTTTCATATTGCTGAAACCGCCCACCGCCGAGTCGGTGATGACATATTCGGAACCGCCCGTGACAATGGCATCGGCCTTGCCCAGCCGAATGTGCATAAACGCCTCGATGAGCGAATGGGTGCTGGAGGCGCAGGCCGACACCGGTGCAAAATTGACCCCCATGAACCCGTGCCGGATCGAGATCAGGCCCGACCCCATGTTGGCAATCATTTTCGGAATAAAAAACGGGTTGAAACGCGGCACTTTGCCCCCGGCCCCGTAGCCCAGCACCTCTTCCTGGAAGCTGTGCAGCCCGCCAATGCCCGATGCCCAAATTACGCCTACGCGCTCTTTGTTGATGCCCTCGTTGAGCAAACCCGCGTCCTGAATGGCCTGGTCGGCGGTTACGATGGCATAATGAACGTACCCATCCATTTTGCGGGCTTCTTTCCGGTCGAAATAATCGAGCGGGTCGAAGCCTTTTACCTCACAGGCAAAGCGGGTTTTGAACAGCGTTGCGTCGAATTTGGTGATGGGTCCGGCCCCGCTTTTGCCGGTGCTGAGGCCCTGCCAAAACTCGGCCACGGTATTGCCAATGGGAGTAAGGGCACCCAGGCCCGTCACAACAACTCGTTTTAACTCCATAAGTAGGGGTAGACTTTATAGGAGGCAAAGATGGTTGGATTCGGGGAATTAGAAAAATGGCTCCGGGCGGGTGGGGTCTGTGTAGTGTGTTCGTATGCGTACTTTTGCACCATGATCTTACAGAACGATTTAGTGCTGCGGGCGGCGCGGGGCGAGGCCGTAGAGCGCACCCCGGTTTGGCTCATGCGGCAGGCAGGCCGGATTCTGGCCGAGTACCGCGCCGTGCGCGAAAAAGCCGGGAGCTTCATCAAACTGGCCACCACGCCCGAACTGGCCGCCGAGGTGACGGTGCAACCCGTTGATTTGCTGGGCGTTGATGCGGCCATTATTTTCTCCGATATTCTGGTCATTCCCGAAGCGATGGGCTTGCCCTACGAGATGGCCGAACAACGCGGCCCGGTTTTTCCGCAAACGGTGCGCACCCTGGCCGACCTGAACCGCCTGCGCGTGGCCGACCCCGAAGCCGATCTGGGCTACGTGCTGGAGGCCCTGCGCCTGACCAAACAAATGCTGGCCGGGCGGGTGCCGCTGCTGGGGTTTGCCGGTGCGCCCTTCACCATTTTTTGTTATATGACCGAAGGTAAAGGCTCGAAAACGTTTTCGGTAGCCAAAAAACTGCTCTACACCGACCCCATTTTTTCCCACACGCTGCTCCAGAAAATCACCGACAGTACCATTGCCTATCTGAAAGCCCAGGTACGTGCCGGGGCTGATTTGGTTCAGCTTTTCGACTCGTGGGCCGGTATTCTTTCGCCCGAACAATACGGCGAGTTTTCGCTACCCTACATCCGGCAAATTTGCGATGCCCTCAAGGCCGATGCCGCCGTGGGCCACACGCCCATCACGGTGTTTGCCAAAGGTGCGTTTTTTGCCCGCCACGCCATCGGCCAACTCAACTGCGACGTGGTGGGGCTGGACTGGAACATGGACGTGGCCGAATCGCGGGCGTTGATTCCCGGCAAAACCCTGCAAGGCAACCTCGACCCCTGCGTGCTCTACGCCGAACCGGCCCAAATTCGGGCGGAAGTGCGCCGGATGCTGACCGCCTTTGGCCCAAACCGCCACATTGCCAACCTGGGCCACGGCGTATACCCCGACACCAACCCCGACCACGTCCGGGTGTTCATCGAAGCCGTGCAGACGTACCAGCCGCACCCGTAGAGACGCAATACTTGCGTCTGGGTAGTGCGCGAAGCAATACGCTGAAAATTTCTACCCCACTGCTTCGCGTACTACCCAGACGCGAGTGTCGCCGCACCGGCGTACCGGTCTCTAACCGGCGTACCGGTCTCTACGGCAGGGGGCGGAATAACGACAGCGGCAATGTGAAACCGGGCAGGACATCTTCGCCCGAAAGCGAGCCGTCAAAAGTGGAAATGACATCAATGGAGCCGTTTTCGCGGTAGACTTTGGCGGTCTGTGTTTTGGGGTTAATGAGCCAGCCTAACCGGCAACCGTTGGCTATGTATTCGTCCATTTTGGTCTCCGTAGCCTTCTGCGAATCGGATTCGCTGACCAGTTCCACCACAAAGTCGGGGCAGAGCGGGGGAAATTTGCGGCGTTGGTCGGGGGTGAGGGCATTGCGGCGTTCGGCCAACACCCAGGCCGCATCCGGGCTACGCACGGCACCGTTGGGTAGCCGAAACGCCGTTGACGAATCATACACAAAACCAAGTTTTGTCTGCCGGTTCCAAGCAACAAGTTCAAAAAGTAAGTCACTGTTTCGTTCGCCGGTCTCGCCGCCTGTTTGTCCCATAGGTCTAATATTGCCGTTTGCGTCGCGTTCAAAATTCAGGTCTGTATTTTCCTGGCAGAAAAAATAAAACTCATCGTCGGTCATGTGGCGCAGTTGCTCAAACATATCTGTGCCCGGCTCAAGCTCGATGGGTAAGACAATAGTGGTCATGGCGAAAGACGTTAAGGGTCTGTTTACGAACGGAAAGGTACGAAAACTGGGCCAGCTAGATGGCCAGCCGGAGGGCTTCTTCCAACAGCCGTGCTTTGCTGATGGGCACCACGCCGACGCTCTCGCAAACCAGCCCGCCGCCCAGGTTGGCGAGGGCAGCCAGGCGGCGGGGCGGCTGGCCGAGGGCCACGCAGCAAGCGGCAACACTGATAACGGTATCGCCCGCGCCCGACACGTCGGTGATGTTGCGGGTGTGGGCCGGTAGCTGGAGTTGCTCACCGGCAAAATTGATATACACGCCGCGTTCGGAGAGGGTAATCAGCGTGCCGGAGACGGGCATTTTCTGGTTCAGGTACGTTACCATCCGGGTCAG
>JAYUKZ010000240.1:0-11126 GCA_043763995.1 Fibrella sp. | reverse complement strand
GCCGTAAACTTGCGCTTGGTCTTGCCTTTCATACGGGTCTAAATTTAGCCCGTTATCCAACTTAACAAGTGGTCCTAAATATGGGGCGCACCATAGTCAGATTTTTGAGTAGATGGTTTGGGCAGATCGGCACCTGTAATTCGCGTTAAAATATAGACGCGGGCCTTCTCTTTAACTACCTGAGCCTGAACGGCGAATTTTGTCTCGCATACTGCTTTCAGCACGGCATTCAGGCTCTCTTTCTTTCTTTCGGGCACTATAACGTCCAAGCAAACGATGTTTTCCGGCTTGTAGGAGGTTGATTCTTTTAGTAACTCATTTTTGGTCCGCTCGGATGAAAAACCAAACGCAGTCATGAAAATCACTTGCGGAAGCACGTTTATAAACGTGATCCGTCTGTCTTTGAATACGCCTTTTCCCGGTCTTGAGTAGGAGGGCAATCCTTGCATGTAGGGCCTTTTTTCTACCGAAGACTGAACGGTCGGCTTTGCGTCGAAGTAATCTTTTTGAGGGTCAAACTCTGAGTCCTGTTTCTGAGTGAAAGTCATGTTCTTTCCTTCGATAAGCCCACGAATCGCTTCCTCAGTCAGTTGGTCTGGCGTTGTTGAGCCTATGATTTGCTGATTTCGATTTACCACAATCGAATGCGGAACGATGTGCGAGTTGAAGATACGCGCCAGTTTTCCGGCAGGGTCAGAGGCCAGTGGGATTGACACGGGCTTTTTAGTCAGGAATTTTTCCAGACGTTCACGCGAATCGTCAGAGACAGCGATAACCCGTAAATCAGCCGGAAATTTTCGCTGCAACGAATCTAAGTGCATCAACGCGGGGATGCACGGAGCGCACCACGTACCCCAAAACTCGATAATCAGTATTTTCCCCCTCGCTTCTTCCGGTTTAAACGTGAGTTGGGTTGAATTGACCAATTCGCTCAAGGTGAAATCAGGCAATTGATCGCCGATTTTGGGGGTCTGTCCCAGACAAACAAATTGTAGCTGTAACAGACAAAAAAGGCAGGTCAGGATTCGCATAGACGGGTGTTTACAGTGTTTTCAACGAAAGATAGAGACGATGCCTCCTTTGTTGCACCCCCCACTCAAATCTTCCGCGAACTGACCGGGCCGTTCTCCAGGTTCAGTACGCCACGGGGGCACACCGCCGAGCAAATGCCGCAACCCACGCACGACGAACGAACAATATCCTGGCCCTTTTGGGCGTAGGCCCGCACGTCGATACCCATTTCGCAGTAGGTGGAACAGTTGCCGCAGGAGATGCATTGCCCGCCGTTGGTAGTGATACGAAACCGCGACTTAAACCGCTGAACCAGACCCAGATACGCCGCCAACGGGCACCCAAATCGGCACCACACCCGGTTGCCCATGAGGGGGTAAAAACCCGTGCCCACCACCCCCGCAAAAATTGACCCGATCAGAAACCCATACGTTTTGCGGACGCTGTACGAATCGATGAAACCAAACAGGCTGCTTTGGCCGCTCAGGTACGTGTAGAGCACCAGCGCGGTCATGACCACGGCAAACACCAGCACGCTATGCACCAATATGCGCTCAACTTTCCAGGCTTTTACCGATTTGTCTGAGAGGTGGCGGTAGGGGTCGCCCAGGGTTTCGGCCAGGCCGCCGCAGCCGCACACCCACGAGCAATACCAGCGTTTTCCCACAAAATACGTGATGGTGGGTACGCCCACCGCCGAGAGGGCCGTGCCCCACACAAACATGAAAACACCCAACGTACCTGCCTTGAGCTTGGCGTTGATTTCGTAGTCGAAAAAGAAATCATAATCCAGCGGCCAGATGCTTTTTAGGTCCTGATAAGGCGCATTGAGCAGGCTCATCAGTTCGGGAATCAGGAAAGCGAAGAACAGTTGGAAACCCATTACCGAAAGTGTGCGGTAGGTTTGGTAGCGGCTATGGCGGTAGTTTATCAGCATCCGAACGCCCATCACCACCACCGCAACCGTATACAAAAATCCATACAAAAACCATTTGCTAGCCGGGCCACCGTTCAGGGCGCGGCTAAACGGGTCGACCAGAGCCGTCCAGTTGGTGAGGTATTCGGGGAAGAAATAGAGCAGCACGTAAAAGCCAATCAGGAACGTACCCACGGCAATGCCAATCCAGCCGACGTGGGTGGCGGGGTGGCGCATGATGCCGTTGTTGCGAATGCCGGGCTTGTCGTTGAGGCGGGGCAGCGAAAACAGCAACGTACCCAGCGCGGCCAACCCAATACTAAGCCAGAACCAGCCACCGTTAGCAACCGGGCCGCCAATGGTGCTGCGTTTGGTGAGGTCGAAAAGGTAATCGTCGTAGATAACCGCTTTCCAGTTTTGTTGGGCCTCCTGCTCTTTATTGTAGCCGTTGATAACACCACGTACCTGGCTGATAAACTGGATATTACTATCGAACGTTTTATTGAGCACCGGAGCCAGCCGGGGGGTCAGTACTGCCTGGTGTTCGGGCTTCAGGGTTTGCTTCAACACGCCCTCCGTGAGCCGGAACCGGCCCAGGGTAAGCACGAACACGAAGGCGGCGAAACCCACCAAAAACAGGCCGAGGCCAAGCGGACGAAGAAAAGCAGGATAACGCATCGGGAGCAGGAGTTTGGTCAAATATACGCACTGGGCAGGGGGGAAGGTTTGGATACGTCGTTGGGAGTTAAGAGTTTTGAGTCAATAGTGAAGAGTTAGCCAACGCAAGGGTGTTGCTCACGCGTCAGCCAACTCTTCACTCTTCACGCAAAACCCTTCACTGAAAAAATGACCATCACCCTCATCGGTGCCGGCAACGTGGCCTGGCACCTGGCCCCGGCCCTCGAAAATGCGGGCCACCACCTGTTGGCCGTTTACAGCCGCCAGTTGAGCCACGCCCGCCAACTGGCCACCATGCTCTACGATGCCCGACCTATTTCTGACCTAAACCTGGCCAATAACCCGTCTGAACTCTTTATTCTGGCCGTGCCCGACAGTGCGCTCGACGCGGTGTGCGCCCGGCTGGTGCTGCCTGAAAACGCCACGCTCATCCACACATCGGGCGGGCTGTCGCTGGATACACTACAGCGGCTAATGAGTGTGTATAGCGACGTACCAGTGAAAACAGGCGTATTTTATCCCCTTCAAACCTTCACCAAAGGCCGCCCCCTGCTCAGTTTTGACCAGATTCCCATTTGTATCGAAGCCGACAACGACCTGACCCAGAAACAGTTGGTAGACCTGGGGCAGGCCATGAGCACCATTGTTTACCTGGTCAACTCGGCAGAGCGGCAAACGCTGCACGTGGCGGCAGTGCTGGCCAGTAATTTCTGCAACCACCTGCTGGCCCTGGCCAAAGACCTCACCGATGCCCACGACCTGGAGTTTGACCTCCTCAAGCCCCTCATCCGCGAGACCGTCCGCAAGGCACTGGCCGCCAACCACCCCGCCGAGGTGCAGACCGGCCCCGCCCGCCGCCACGATAACCAGGTCATTGCCAGCCACCTGACGTACCTGCGCCCCCAACCCGCCCTGGCCCGGCTGTATGAACTGCTGAGCAACAGCATTGGCCAACGGTATTAACGGCTCCGAAACAGCAAACGGGTTTTGTTGGCCGATGCCGCTATTCCCGGCTGGAACAGGCTTCGTTTGCCGGTCTGGGCCGAAACTCGTTTCTTTAGGTGTTTGAACCACCGATCTATGCTCCGTTTCGTGCCTGTACTGATTGGCTGGCTGTTTACTTCGCTGGCAGTGGGTCAGGTTGTGGTGGTTGACAGCCTGCCCGAAACGGGCTTTCCACTGGCAACGCCCTGGGCCTTTCATGCGGGCGACAACCCCGACTGGAGCCGCCCCAACCTACCCGATTCGGCCTGGCAAACGCTGGACCCCCGTCAGTTAGTGGCCGATTTGCTGCCCCGCCTGCCCGCCCGCATTGGCTGGCTCCGGTTGCAAGTTACAGTACCCGCAGCGGAGCAAAACCTGCCCGTTGTACTTCGCTGGCGGCAAACGGCGGCAACCGAATTGTTTGTAAACGGGAAGCTAATGCGGCGCACCGGCACGTTTCCCGACGGCGAACGACCCACCGAAGCCACCAACCCGTACCGTTCGTATTCGGTAGCCATCACGCCCGATTCGGCTGGTAGGCTGGTGCTGGCGGTTCGGTTGGCGGTGCAGCCCAATGGGTTGCAACTTGGGCAGTATACGCCCCTCAACAGCCGGTTGCTGGATGCCCGGCTGCTGAGGGGTACAATGCCCGATGGTACGTCGTATCTGCTAAGTTGGCAACCCATCGCGGCGGCGTTCACGGCGGGTATATTTTTTCTCCTGTTCTTGCTGCACACCCTCTTCCGAATCTACACGCCCGCCGACCGCACCAACGGGGCCATGGCGGTGGCTTGCTTTTCGTTTGGGATTGCCTTTCTGGCCATTGTTGAAATTCTGAGCCTCGTCGAGAATCAACCGGCCTATGCCGCCTGGTCGTTGTGGGGTACGTTGGCGTATCCGGTTGGTTATCTGGCCCTGCTGCGGGCTACCTACGCCATTTTCAACAAAAAACCGGGCTGGATCTGTTGGCTGGTGGTGGGGCTGGTGGGGTTGTGTGCGGTGATGCCCTTTGTGCGGCGCGACACCGAGCACCTCTGGATCGAGTTTGGCCCGGCCCTGCTCGTGACGGCCGAATGTAGCCGCGTGATGCTGAAAGCCCGCCGACATTGGGGCGGCGAATTCATCACGGCGGGCATGGTGTCGGCGCTGGTGCTTTTTTCGATCTATTGCATCCACAGCGTTGATGCGTTGACCCCGCTGCGACCCGTTAGCTTGTCGTCCTACCAACTCACGATCATGTATTACCTGGCCGTGCTGTGCATTCCCGTGTCGATTTCGCTTTATGTGGCCCGGTCGTTTATTTTCACGCAACGCCGTATGACGGGTCAACTGCTTGAGGTTCAGCGGTTATCCAAGCAATCGTTTGAGCAGGAACAGGAACGGCAAACCATGCTGGCCCGCCAGAAAGAAACCCTCGAACGGCAGGTTGCCGAACGTACCGGTCAGTTGCAGGAATCGCTCGATGAGCTACGGACGACGCAAAACCAGTTGGTGCAGAAAGAAAAAATGGCCTCGCTCGGCGAACTCACGGCGGGCATCGCCCACGAAATTCAGAACCCCCTCAACTTCGTGACCAATTTCTCCGAAGTGTCGGTCGATCTGGTCAGCGAACTGCTGGAAGAACGCGACCGCACCCCCCGCGACCCCGCCCTAGAGGCCGAATTGCTAGCCGACCTGAGCCAGAACCTGACCAAGATTACCCACCACGGCCAACGCGCTTCGGGCATTGTGCGCAACATGCTTCAGCACAGCCGCACCAGCACCGGCCAACGCGAACCCACCGACCTCAACGCCCTGGCCGACGAGTACCTGCGCCTAAGCTACCACGGCCTGCGGGCAAAAGATAAGCACGGTTCGACGGTTCGATTCAATTCGGGGTTCCGGGCCGAGCTAGACCCCGCCCTGCCCCCGGTGCCGGTGGTGGCGCAGGATATTGGCCGGGTGCTGCTGAACCTGTTCAACAACGCCTTCTACGCCGTGCAGCAACGTACCGAGGCAGCCTCCCACAGGCAAGCCGAACCTGACTACCAGCCGATGGTAACGCTACAAACGCAACGGCTTGACAATCAAGTGAAAATCATGGTGCGCGACAATGGTACGGGCATGACTGCGGAGGTGCAGCAAAAGATATTCCAGCCCTTTTTCACTACCAAACCCGCCGGAAGCGGCACCGGCCTGGGCCTCAGCCTCAGCTACGACATCATCACCAAAGGCCACGGCGGCACCCTCACCGTAACGAGCGAAGCGGGGAGTACCGAGTTTTGTATTACCTTACCCCTTCCGGTTGCCCCGCCCCCGCCCGCCCTATGAACGCCGTGACCCTCTCTGTCACCATCTTTTTTTTGTTTCAGGTCCGTAATTTCCTGCAAACGAAAACCAAACACCGCGTCTGGGACCGGTGGCTTATGGGCACGGCCCTGGTGCTGGCAATCCTGTTTTTGCTCGACAAAATATTCGATGCCAACGGAGCCTACACGCTGAAAGCCACTTGGGTGTGCTACGTTGGCCTGGCCGTGGCCAGCGTCATCACGCACCTGGGAAGCCGCACCTACCCCCCCGCCCGCACCCTGCTGCTGGCACTCATCCCGGCCTTGCTGGTGCTGATGCTGGTAGCGTTTGTGCACAGTTTTTTGCCCGTTTCGGTCTACAAACCCTACCGGGAAGTCTGGGAAAGTTCGGTGGGGTTTAGCTACGTCTGGGCGTTTTCGCTGTTTGGCTTTGCCGCCCGCAGCCGAAAAACCTACCAAAAAGAGCATCAGGTACGGATTGAACAGGCCGAAAAAGAACGGCAGGAACGCCAGCTACTGGAACAACTGGTGCAGGAACGTACCCAGGAAATTACCCGCCAAAAAGAAGAACTCGAAACCGCCCTGACCGAGTTGCGGGCCGCACAGGCGCAACTGGTGCAACGCGAAAAACTGGCCAGTCTGGGCGAGCTAACGGCGGGCATCGCCCACGAAATTCAGAACCCCCTCAACTTCGTGACCAATTTTTCCGAAGTGTCGCAGGAACTGCTCACCGACCTCCTCGACCAGCAACAAACCACTCCCCGCAACGCCGCCCTGGAGGCCGAATTGCTAGCCGACCTGAGCCAGAACCTGACCAAAATTACTCACCACGGCCAACGCGCCTCGGGCATTGTGCGCAACATGCTCCAGCACTCCCGCACCAGCACCGGCCAACGCGAACCCACCGACCTCAACGCCCTGGCCGACGAGTACCTACGCCTGAGTTACCACGGCCTACGGGCCAAAGACAAGACCTTCAATTCAGGCTTGCGGGCCGAGCTAGACCCCGCCCTGCCCCCGGTGCCGGTGGTGGGGCAAGATATTGGCCGGGTACTGCTGAACCTGTTCAACAACGCCTTCTACGCCGTGCAGCAACGCCAGCAAACCGAACGCCAAACCGACACCCTGAAAGGCTTTGCCTACCAGCCGATGGTGGTGGTAAAAACCAAACAAACGCCCGTGGGGGTCGAGATTCAGGTACGCGATAACGGCACGGGCATGAGTAAGGACGTACAGCAGAAAATATTTCAGCCATTTTTCACTACCAAACCCGCCGGAAGCGGCACCGGCCTGGGCCTGAGCCTCAGCTACGACATCATCACCAAAGGCCACGGCGGCACCCTGCTGCTCACCAGCAAAGAGGGCACCGGCACCACCTTCACGATTTTATTGCCCGCCTGACCGGGTCATCCCGACCGGGTCAGCCCGACCGGGTCAAAGTTCCAGCAACTGCCGCACAGCATCGGCATAGGTGCTGCCGGTGGTGAGGCGAGTTTGTTTCTGGTCGTTGAGCGTCAGGACGTACCTGTTGTCGAAGTGCTTCTGAAATTCACGGATGCGGTGGCTGTTGACAAGGGCGGCCCGGCTGATGCGCACGAAGGTGTCGGGCAGTTTTTCGGCCAAACCGGCAAGCGTATAGGACGTAATGAACTTTTGCCCGTCGGTGGTGGCCAGGAAAACGTATTTCTCTATGTCCAGGAAAATCACGTCGGGCCGGTGGGTTTCCACCATCGCCAGCCCTTCGGCTCCGTTCTGCGCCTCACCCAGGATCGTAAACATGTCGCTATGCTGCGCCAGGAGGCGTTTCAACCGGCTGAGAGCCAGCGGTTCGTCGTCGATCAGGATGGTTGTCATGATGGGCTACCCGGCTGGAGCCGGGTGTTACGAATGCCGATACGTACCTGTTTTTGCGGGTCATTCTGCAACTCGAACGTGGCATCGTCGGCGTAGAGGAGGCGGAGTTTATCCTGAATGCTACGCAGGCCATAGCCCCCGCCCAGGTCGTCGGCGAAAGGCGGGCCGTTGTCGGAAACAGTCAGCCAAAGCCAGCCATCTACCTCGCTGATACCCACCCGGATACAGCCGCCATCGGCGCGTTTGCCGATGCCGTGTTTGATGGCATTTTCGACCAGCGGCTGCAACAGAAATTGGGGGATGGTGAGGCTATCGAATTCGGGTTTATTCCCGTCGACCTCGAACCGGAGCCGGTCGCCGAATCGTACCTGTTCCACGCGCAGGTACGTTCGCACCATCTCCAGTTCGTCGGCCAGGGTTGTGAACACCCCCCCGTCGCGGCCCGTGCTGTAGCGAAACAGTTTGGCGAGCAACATAGTCATTTCCTCGGCCTTGTCGGGGTTTTCGTGCACGAGGCTGGCAATGCTGTTGAGGGCGTTGTAGAGGAAATGCGGGTTGATTTTGGCTTGCAGGGCATCGAGTTCGGCCCGATTTTTCAGCTTTTCCAGGCTGAGTAATTGGTATTCCTGCTCGGTCATTTTGCGGGTCAGGTTACGCCCCTGCCGGAGTACATAGAGAAACAGATTACCCACCAGCAAGCCTGCCGCCGCGTAGGCAAACCACGGCGCAGCGTCGTTGCTCATGTCGTTGGGGTTTTGCGTTTCGCTGGCAAGTGCATCAAAAATGGCTTTACCCGCCAGCCGGTACGTTGCCGACCCAACTGCCAGGAAAACCAGCAAGGCCTGCACACTGAAAACGAGGTGCCGCACCCAATTGGACCGGAACCAACGGTCGAGCCGGGGCGACATGATCCAGGCCAGTACGAAGATCGTGATACCCTGCGTGAGGTTCTGCCAGGCAATGAACCGGTTCAACCCGGCAATAACCGGGTCGGTGCTGGTCAGGATTTTATTCGTAAAAAAGATGACACCACTCGCTCCGTAGAACAACAATGCCCCCAGCAGCGAGCCAATCAGCAAGCCCCAGACGGGTTTTTGGAGCAGCGTCGTCAGCGTGACTGGTTCGGCAACCCCGGCGGTTTTACCCCGCCACTCCGTAGCCATAAAATTCAGTTTTGTGCCCGTCAGGTTCGCCCCGTTCAGGTTGGCGTTCGAGACATCGCCGAAGCTGAGATTCGCGTCGGTGAGGTCGGCGTTGGCAAAGTTGGCCCCGCGCAGGCTGGCAAAACTAAGGTCGGCCCCGTGCAGGGTTGCCCCCTCGAAATTGGCCCGGCGCAGGTCGGCATACCGGAAATCGGCACCGGTGAGGTCTAGCCCGCTGAAGTCGAAGCCGCGCAGTTTTTGCCCGCGCAGTTGCAGCCGCTGCGTGCCGGTGGGGCGTTGGATGAGTTGCTCGCGGGTCATTTGCATTTGGCCAAAAGCTGTTCCAGGTCGCCACAGCCCCAGTTGGGAGCGATTTCGGAGGCGGGTTTAAACGTAACGAATTTTTCGGAGGCTGTCTTCAGTAGCAGGCACGCGGTTTTTGGGCCACCGCCAAACTGGTCGGGCGTATACATCAGGCCGGTGCCTTTCAGCACGTAGGGGCGCGGGTTGTTGGGGTTCTGCGCCATTGCCTGCTCAATGGCCGTGTCGAATTGCCCGCCGTAGGTTTGCCACCGGTTCATGGGGTCGATGCTCATCCGCGCCTGGGCGATGTAGGCCCGCAGCACCGACAGTTCATCGTTGTTGGGCGCGAGCTTGTCGGCCTGGGCCAGGTACGTGTCGGCCTTGTCGAGAAACTTGTCTTTTTCGACCTGGTCTTTCCCCATAAAACCGAGGTACACGTAGGTCAGCCCGGCGTAGTAGCGCGGGAGCCACTCGCCCGTTTCGGCCCCGGCAATGCGCTCGAACTGGTTGGCCAGGGCCAGCATCTCGGCCACGGGCGTTTTCTCACTCGTGGTTTTCATCGTGGCCAGACGTTGGCGCATCGCCTGTTGGTATTGGTCAGACGAAGCCTGGGCGCGGGTCGTGAACGACAGGGTGCAGAGGGCAATGGAGAGCAGGATTGTTTTCATGGTAATTGCCCGGCTGGGCTTGAGTAACGCCCGGCTCCAGCCGGGTTAGTTTGTTGGGGTTATCTACTGCCCGGCTGGAGCCAGGCGTTACTTTGCCTTCGCTTTTTTCGAGAGCATGATGATGCCCCCCACAAAAAGAGAGCGGTAGGCCGCCGGGCCGATGGCATAGCGTTGCGTTCCGTCGGGGGAAAAACGGTAAGTAAAGACGTTTTGGGTGTTCAACACATTATCTACGGCGGCGTAGAGGACTACGAAATTTCCTTTTAAGGTCGTGAGGTAATTGGCCTGGAAACTCACGTTATGCACAGGCGGTGTGAAGTCGGTCAGGAACTCCGCCTCCCGGCGGTTGGGGTTGTAATAGGGCCGCCCGCTGGTGTAGGCGTAGGTAAGGCTCAGGGTGGTGCGGAGTTTCTGGAAATACCGCTTCGTGATGAGGCTCAGGTTGTGGGCCGAAACAAAGGTGGGCGTGGCCAATGTGGGGTAGTTTCGAAACAACCGCCGGGTATCTACAAAGCTGTACGTGAGCCAGTAATCCAGCCCTTTTATGGTCGTTTGATCGCGCCAGAATACATCGAGCCCCTGCGCGAAGCCCTTGCCACCGTTGCTGGTAAGGCCGTTCGGAAAACGGTACGGATTGGCATCGAACGGCGGTTGGCCCGGTAGCGGCAAGGTTTTCTCCCGCACCAATTGCGTGTAGTTTTTGTAGAACGCCTCGACCCGAAACGTGCGTTTGTTGCGCATGAGCTGGTACTGGGCAATGAGGTGGTCGGCGCGTTCGTAGCCAAGGGTTTTGTTCAAAAAAAGATAGTTGTAATCGGGCGTTTGGTAGAACTGCCCCGCCGCCACCGAAATCTGACTGTAAAGGCCGGTTTTGTAGGCGGCACTCAGGCGCGGGGCCACCTTGAACCGGTCAATGATGCTGGTGTACTCGGCCCGGATGCCCGCTTGCAGAGCCAGTTTGCGGGAGAGGTACACCTGTGTTTCGGCAAAAATGGCCGTGTACTGGTCGCGTAGCGTGTAGGTACGTCCCAGCACGCCGATGCTGAGATCGAGCGTGTGCGCCTCGGCCCCAACCAGGGCAGTGTTGTTGCCCGGCAGCAACCGCGTGAGCGTAGTACGTACCTGGGCGCGGCTGTTGGTGCGGCTGAAATCCAGCCCGGCAATTGTCTGCTTATCAACGTCGTGGCTAACCGAGAAACCGCTGTTGAGGAGCCACTTCCCTTCGCTCCAGCTATCGGCATACGTACCCGTAACAAAGGCGTTGTGGTTGGTGAGTTGCAGC
>JAYUKZ010000239.1:0-11186 GCA_043763995.1 Fibrella sp. | reverse complement strand
CAGCCCCACCGAGGTCATGTTCAAACCTTCGCTCCCGTTGCCCGACAGGGGCAGGGTGATGGCCGGGCCTGCTTGCCCTGCCACGCGTCCCCACCGCCGTTCCAGCCCCGCGCCCAACGTCCAGCTACTGTAGGCATGCAGGGGGCGGTCTACGCTGAGCCGTTGCCAGTTGGCATTGCGAGGCGAGGGCTGGGTTTGGTCGAGGGCAAAGGTGACGGTTTCGCGGGGGGCCACGCTGAGCAGCACCCCCACAAACGGACTGAGCACGTACTGTTTCCAGACGGGCAACCGGTAGCTGACCAGCATCGGAATCACCACGGCCTGCCCCAGGCGCGTAATGTCGAAAGCTTCGCGGGGCCGGGCCGGGCCGGGGCCGTTCCCGTTGCCACCGGGCAGGTAAATGCGTTGAAAATCGCGCTTGGTGCGGGCTGTAAAAATTCGTTCGTCCTGGTACGCATCGCCCGCCCAACCCACCAGGCTCAGGCCGGTGCCCAACGTCCAGCGGTTGGCCAGAATGGCTTCGGCATACACGCCCCCGCCCAGTTGTTGGGTGCCCACGTCGGCCCCCACGCCCACCCGCCAGACAATGGTTGGCAGGGTGCGCCGGGCGGGTGCAGTAGCCGTTTCGGCAGGTTTTTGGGCCAGTGGCGGTGCCCCGGCTGTGGCTCGAAACCGCACCCGGCGCAGGTGCCGTTGCCAGCTTTGGGCCAGGGCCTCGGCTTCGCGGGGGGTGGCAAAGGCCAGCGGTGCAAGGGGTTCCAGGGCCACGTTGGCCAACACGCCCTGGGCTGGTGCGGGGGCCGGAGCAACGGGAACGTTGGCCTCGGCGGCGGGTCGGTTTTCGGCCTTAACCGCCCCGTTGGCGGCGTTTGGGGCCGGTTGCTGCCCGTCTTTTTGTTCTGCTAAAAGGTCAGTCGGGGTGCTTTTCGCCTTCGCTAACCGGTTGGCCAGGCGGGTGTTACCGGTACGTTGCCCAACGGTTTTAGCCGTAACGGCTGTTTCTATTCGGGCGGCTGTTTCGGCCAGCCGGGTTGGTGTTGAAACCGCGTTGGCTCCGGCATCAGGTACGTTCGGTGGGGTGGGTTGGAGCGGGGTAACGGGGTTGGTGGGCCGGGCGGGTGCCAAACCAGGCTTGGTTAACTCGGCCGGTGGGCGGGTGGTTTGGAGCCGGGGCGAATTGAGTGGGTCAACATGCGCTGATTCGGCCAAAACCGGCACATCGCCCACGGCCCGTTCGGGGGCGGGCATTACCCGAATGGCCAACGTACCCGGTGCGGTGGGGTAAGGGGCGGGGCGGTTGGCGGGGGTATTGATGGCCACGTAAACGGTGTCTGTCCGGCCTGGTGCGGCGGGTGCCTGCGTCAGTTTCATGACCGACTGCTCTAACTGGTTTTGGGTACGTTCCAACCGGTTAATGGTCTGGTTTAGGGTCTGAATCTGGGTGCTGATGGCGCGGTTGGCGCGGTATTGCCAGGTGCCCGCTACCACCACCCCGGCCACGGTGGCGGCCAACAGGGCGGGTTGGAGCCACCGGGCGGGCGTTTGCCACACCGACGGCGGAAAGCCCTGCCGACGCAGATAGTGCTGCAAGTACGTCCAGTTTTTTTCCTGATAGGCCGGAGCCACCGACTCCAGTTTACGGCGGATACTGTCGTTAAATAGATCAGTTTTCATAGCGTGGTGATGAAGTAGTTGGCGTTCTTTGTGTCTTGTTCGTAATCAGTTCCTGCAACCGCAGCCGGCCCCGCAAAAAGTGCGACCGCACCGTGGCCTCGTTCACCGTCAGGCTGTCGGCTACTTCGCGGAGGCTGTAGCCATCCACCACGTGCATCAGGAACACCGTGCGGTGAATGGGCGGCAGTTGCTGCACCAGGGCCAGAATTTCGTCGGCGGCAAGCTGGTCAACGGCGGTTTCGGGCACGGCAATATCGGGCGGCAGGTGGCCCGGCACGGGTGTCATCGAAACTGTGTCGAGTTTGTGATGTTTGCGGTGGTAGCTGATGGCCGTGTTGACCACAATGGTGCGGAGCCAGGCTTTAAAGGGCAGGGCGGTGTCGTAGGTGCTGAGGTGCTGGAAAACTTTCAAAAAACTTTCGTTCAACACGTCGTCGGCTTCGTCAACGTTGGCCATGTAGCGGAGGCAGATGCTTTTGGCGTAGCTGTAAAACTGCCGAAACAGCGTTTGCTGCGCCCGTGGGTCGTGGGTTCGGCAGGCAACAATGACGCTCAGCAGGTCATCATCGGTGAAAGTGGAGTGGCGGCGAAAAAACAAGCGCGGGGGTTGTTAGCGGTTGAGCAGGGCGTAGTTGTAGGGATGTACGCGGGTCGGCTGCGTGATGTTGCAGCGCGTAGGTACGTTGTGGCGGTGCGTATCGAAAATTTTTTCGCTCGACTTGCAACGCCGGGCAAATCGCTTACGTAAAGACTACATCGGTGCAACCCCCAAACCCCCGTCTCCGGCCATGAATATACTGATTTTAGGCGGCAAGCAAGCCTTTGGCCCTGGCCTGCCGCCCGGCAGGGGCTACGTAGCCCAACTGGTGCGGCGGGTGCGGGCACAGGGGCAGACCATAGCCGTAGACCACCACCCGGTTTCGCTTGCAGAGGCCATCGCGCTCATTCCCCGGCTTCGGCTGGAGCGTTACGATTTGATTTTGCTCCAGTTCGATCAGGTCCCGTTGCCCCTCCCGGTAATGGCCCCGGCGCGGCTGGCCTTGCGCCTGAAGCTCCGGCTCGGTGGATCACGATTGGCGGTATGGCAGCCTGTGCGGCAACAGTTGGCCACCGTGCTCACGCAGCTACGGGCATACCGCCATCGGGTGGTGCTGCTTGGCCCGCTGCCCCACCGGCAACCGCTGGAGAACCAACTGGCCCAACTGGCCCGGCGAGTGGTGTATGCACCCCTTTGCCATGACTGTCAGGTGTTTCTCTTCGACGTGAGCCAGCACCTGACGGGTAGCGAGGCCGAATTTCAGAGCAATTCAACCAACCAGCTCAGTGCCGTGGCCCACGAGGTGCTGGGCAGCGAGTTGCACACCTTCATTACCGAACCAACCTACACCCTATGGCTCTAAATTATACCCCCCGGCCAGGCCTTTAACACGGACGGGCAGTGCGCGTACCTTTTTTTCACCCTTTTAAAACCTGTTTTTATGTACTCAAAATTGCTTTGTGGGCTGGCTCTTCTGGTTGCCGTGGCCGCCTGTAACCAAACCAATAATACGGTCGATCCAGCCAGTGCCGATGCCACGGTGATTGCTTCCCTTGCCCGGTTGGGCAACCCCAACAACGCCACCGCCGTGACGGGCAAGCCCTGTAGCGAAACCGTGATTGCCAAAGAGGCCGCGCCCGCCGCCATCTACACATACCTGCTGGCCACCCACCCAACCTACGTGTTTGTGCAGGCCGAAAAAGGCACTGACCGCAACGGTGCCACCTATTACGAGATCCAGTTTACCCTCGACGGTAAAACCCGCCAACTCCACTTCGATTCGGTGGGCGCGGTACTGGTTGGGCCGGGTAAGGGCCACCACGGCGGTAAAGGCAAACGCACCCCTGCCGTTCGCACCGTAATTGGGGCCGATAAACTGCCCAAACCCATCACCGACTACATGACCGCCAACCACGCGGGCTACGTGCTGGTGCGGGCCGAAGTCGTGACCGATGCCACCACCGGTACCGTGCTGTTCTACGACGTGCGCTACACCCTGAACGGCGTAACGAGCGAGCACCATTTCGATGTGAACGGCAACCTCCAGGCCCCCCGCAAGAAAGGGTAAAGGCTGTTCAGGATTTGCAATCCTGAACAGCTTCGGCATAAAAAACCCCGTCAGGTACGTACCTGACGGGGTTTTTTGGCTTAATGCGGCTTGCTCTAAATTTCTTCTTCGGGCACGGCAGCGGCCAGGGCGGCGGCATTGGCGGCGGCGGTAGCGGCTGCCGACGTGCGGGTGCGGGGGGCGGGCGTTACCTCCACAATGGCATCCACGTCGGCCAGAATCCGGCCACAGTGTTCGCAGACAATGATTTTCTTTTTGTCTTTAATGTCGGCTTGGCGTTGGGGGGGCACCACGTTGAAACACCCGCCACAGGCACCGCGTCGTACCGTGACAACAGCCAACCCATTGATGGCGTTGTTGCGGATTTTGTCATACGAAAGCAACAAACGCGCTTCTACGTGTTTGGCTTGCTCGCCCCGGTCAACGGCCAGCGTTTTTTCTTCGGCTTCGCTTTCGGCCACCAACTGATCGAGTTCCTGCTTTTTCATTTTCAGGTCTTCTTTCCGAAGTGTAAGCGAAGCCTGCGTGGTGCCAATTTCCTCCTGTTTGCCCTGAATTTTGACCTGTGCTTCGCCAATTTTCTTGTCCGAAAGCTCCATCTCCAACGACTGAAGTTCAATCTCTTTCGTGATGGCATCGAACTCGCGGTTGTTACGCACGTTCATTTGCTGCTCTTTGTAGCGGGCAATGAGTTTATCGGCATCTTTCTTTATGCCTTTGTTGCGGTCTACCTCTTCTTGCAGCGTGCTCACCTCGCTGTTGAATTTCCCGACGCGGGTCTCGAAACCGGCAATTTCATCTTCCAGATCGCGTACCTCTTCGGGCAAATCGCCGCGCATCTTGCGGATATCGTTCAACTGCGAGTCAATAGCCTGCAATTTGAGCAGTGCGTCTAGTTTCTGCGCTACCGTTAGTTCCATTCGGGGGGAGTGTTGTGTTAAACTGTATGTCCGGCAACTTCCGTGCTACATCATCGTCCGGCTCGCCAGCTTGGCGTGGAGATAGGTGGCAGTTGGCGTTGGTTGCGGAGTTAAAAAAAGTATTGGACAGGATTGGTATCTGTATCCGCTAAAATTACCGCAAAGGTAGTGAATTTGCGCCTCAAATACGCGGCAATCAGGTCTTTGGTGAACACCTCGCTCTCGTAGTGCCCAATGTCGCAGATGACTAGTTTGCTTTCGGCATCGAAAAATTCGTGGTACTTGTAATCGGCAGTAACAAAGGCATCGGCTCCGGCCCGCAGGGCGTGGGGCAACAGAAAGCTGCCCGCCCCACCGCACACCGCCACTCGCCCCACGGCCCTGCCCGTGAGGGGTGTATGCCGAACAACAGGCGTTTGCATGGTGGTTTTCAGGTGCCGGAGCCAGTTGGTTTCGGGCAGGGGGTGGGGCAGGTTGCCCACCGCCCCGGCCCCCACGGTGGGGTCGGTGTTGGTGAGGGCAAACAGGTCGTAGGCGGGCATTTCGTAGGGGTGGGCCTGGCGCATGGCCCGCACCACGGCCTTTTCCAGGTACGTAGGTAGCAGTACCTCCAGGCGTTGCTCGGCCCCGCTTTCGGTTTGCCCTACCTGCCCCACCGCCGGGTTGGCTCCGTGCAGGGGGCGGAACGTGCCGGTACCGCCCACCCGGAACGAGCATTGGTCGTAGGGGCCAATTTTCCCGGCCCCCGCCGTGTGCAGAGCCACCAGCACCGCCGCCACGTTGGCCTCCGGTACGTACACGACCAACTTGCTGAGGGTGCCGGATTTGGGGGCCAGAATTTGTACGTCGGTGAGGCCCAACCGGCTGGCAATGTGCGTGTTGACCCCACCCGTTATGTGGTCGAGGTTGGTGTGGGCGGCAAAAATGGCCACGTCGTTTTTGATGGCGTTGATTACCGTGCGCTCCACGTAGCTATGGCCGTTCAGCTTTTTAAGGCCCTTGAACACAATGGGGTGGTGGGCCACCACCATGTTGCACCCCCGCGCCACGGCTTCGGCAACGATGGCCTCGGTCACATCGAGCGAGACCAGCACGCCGGTGATGGGGGTGGTGGGGTGGCCAACAAGGAGGCCCGCGTTGTCGTAATTTTCCTGATAGGCCGGGGGTGCCCAGGCATCCAGGTACGTGGTCAGGTCGGCAATTCGGGGTGTTGTCATCGGCATAAAGATACGGCACTGCCTCGTGTTGTGGCCGAAACCCGCTTTTTCGGCAGTATAATTGGCTTTGGGCAAACATTATGGCCGTTTCTTCGTGTTACGCTCTTACCAAGAACAAGCCAATGCCCATACGCTATGGAACCAGCCAACCAACTCCCGCCCGACGAGCGTATTGCCAACGACCGCACCACCGTTCGGTTGCCCATGCTGCTGGGGCTGACCCTGGCCGGGGGGGTGCTGATTGGGGCCTTTTTTTTCGGTGGAACAAAAAGCCTCAGCACTGTGGGACGGGGCTACGCCAAATACAAAGAGATTCTGCAACTGATTGAAAACAACTATGTTGATTCGGTGAACACCGACGAACTGGTTGATTTTTCGATCACCAAGATGCTCGAAAAACTTGACCCCCACACCGCTTACCTCAACCCGATTGATGCCGTGGCGGCGCGGTCGCAGTTAGAGGGTGGGTTTGATGGGATTGGGGTAGAGTTCAACATTTTTGCCGACACAGTCTACGTCGTCACGCCTCTGGCCGGTGGCCCCTCGGAAGCCGCCGGTATCCGTAGCGGCGACAAGATTCTGACCGTCGATAATACGTCGTTGACCACAAAAGGGGTAGATAACAGCGTGGTGTATAAGGCTATGCGCGGCAAACGCGGTACGGAAGTGCGGCTGACCGTCCTCTCCAAAGGGCAGGCTCCCCGCATCCTTACCATCACCCGCGACCGCATTCCGACCTACGCCGTGGATGCCGCCTACATGACCGACGCGCAGACGGGCTACATCAAAGTAAACCGCTTCTCCGATTCGGCCTACGAAGAGTTTAAAGCCGCCCTTTCCACCCTGAAACAGCAGGGCATAAAGCAATTGGTGCTCGACCTGCGCAACAACCCCGGCGGCTACCTCGACCGCGCCACCAACATGGCCGACGAGTTTATTGACGGCGAAAAACTGCTGGTCTACACCGACGGAAAAGAGGACCGCTATGACCGGAAATACAACGCCAAGTTTGTGGGGCAGTTTGAAGACGGTGCTCTCATTGTGCTCATCGACGAAGGCAGCGCGTCGGCCTCCGAGATTGTGGCCGGTGCGTTGCAAGACCACGACCGGGGGTATCTTGTGGGGCGGCGGTCGTTTGGCAAAGGGCTGGTGCAAATGCCGGTGCAACTCGCTGACGGATCTGAACTGCGACTGACTATTTCGCGCTACTACACCCCCGTGGGCCGCAGTATCCAGAAACCCTACGTACCTGGCCAGGAAGGCGACTACGAAAAAGAACTCGACCTGCGCTCGAAACGGGGCGAATATTACGTGGCCGACAGCATCAAGAACGACCCCAAAAATGTGTTCAAGACCGACAAAGGCCGCACGGTCTACGGCGGCGGCGGCATCACGCCCGACTATTTCGTGCCCCGTGATTCGAGCTGGCAGACGGCCTATCTGGGTAAGTTGTACGCCAGAAATATCATCCGCGAATTTGCCCTGGCCTACGCCAACGACCACCGCGCTCAACTCGAAAAGCTACCCTTCGCCGAGTTCGACAAAGCCCTGAACCTGACCGACGCGCAGATGGCCACCCTCACCCAACAGGCCACCGCCGACGGGGTGCCCTTCAACGCTGCCGAGTTTGCCCGATCTAGAGCCTACATCAGCACGCAGATTAAGGCGTTTGTGGCCCGCTATATCTTCCAGAAGAAAAACACCAACGGCCAGAACAACGAGTTCTACCGCGTGCTGAACACTGCCGACAATACGTACCAGAAGGCTCTGACGCTCTTCGGCCCCGCCCGCGAACTGGAATTCGGCCCCAAAGCCGTAGGGAAAAAATAGGGGCGGGCTACTTCAGGCTCCGCAGAAAGGCCAGGCTTTTGGGCATCTGCGCCACGGAACGCGATGATTCGTCTTCGATAAAAAAATGCTTCACGCCCGCTTTTTTGGCAGCTTTCATGAATTCGCCGATGCCCACGTCGCCGGTGCCGAGCACCACGTTGGTTTCCACGTCGGCTTGGCCGGTGTTGTTGCCGGGGGTGCCCGTGAGGCGGTCTTTGAGGTGGGCCAGCACAAACCGTTTGGGGTACTGTTTCAGCAGGGCCGCCGGATCTTGACCAGGCATTTTCACCCAAAAAACGTCCATCTCAAAATTGACCAGTTTAGGATCGAGGTTTTCGGCCAGGTAGTCGAAAAACGTGCGGCCATCGGCCATTTTCTGGAACTCATAGCCGTGGTTATGGTAACAGAGGCTGAGTTTATTTTCGGCCAGTAACCCCCCAGCGGTATTGAACACGTCAACGGCCCGGTCGGCATCGGCTTTGCTGAATACATCGCCGGTGTGCGGAATCCAGAAGCAGACAACGTACTTGGCTCCCAGGGCTTTAGCCTCGGCTACTATCTTGGGTACGTTACCTTCCAAATCCTCGAAACTGGCTCCGGTGCTGATGGCTTTCAGCCCGTTTTTGGTCAGTAACTCCCGGAAGGCGGCGGGGGCAAGGTTGTAGGTACCGGCTACTTCTACCTCGCGGAAACCCAGTTGCCGAACATGATTTAACAGGCCAGGTACGTCACCTTTAAATTGATCGCGGAAGCTGTAAAGTTGCAGACCAACGGGGGCGGGCGGGGCCGGTTGAGCCTGGTTAGTGAGTGGCAGGGTCAGGGCTAGAAATAAGAGGGGCGTTTTCATGGGGGATGGGGGTTGAATTTATAACGGGGGAAGGGGGGTGTTCTACTCTTGAGGGTGTGGGCTTCGCACTGGTTTGGCTTCGCGTGCGGTGGAGACGCGAAGTATCGCGTCTCCACTACGATAGGCCCCCAATTACCAGAATTGCGCACGTACCAGATCGGGGATTCGTGGCCTTCGGGCATAGGGGTGGCCCTCCTGTAGAGACGCGATACAGCGCGTCTCAGACCAGCGCGAAGCAGTGGGGTAGAATCAATTACGGAGTACGCTGTTGTTTTACCTCGGTAGGGCTGATGGGGGCGGCGGTGTTGCCGAAATTGGTACGCAGGTACGTCAGCAGGTCGGCCAGTTGTTGGTCAGTCAGGAAATCGTGGGCGGGCATGACGTTGTCGTAGGTTTCGCCGTCTATTTCTACGTTCTGGAGGCCCTTCAGCAATACGTTGATGAGCCGGGTTTTGTCGCCCGTAACCCAGTCAGTACCGCGCAACGAGGGGTTCAGCCGGGGTACGCCGCCGCCATCGGCCTGGTGGCAGGTGAGGCAATATTGTTTGTAGAGGGCCAATCCAGGCTGGGCCGCACCCGGCTGGCTGGGTTGACCTGTTTTCGGTACAGTTTTACCAACTGATACCCGTTTTTTTGCACCCTGCGAGTAGGCCAACGAAACGTTCAACAGACTGATAAACAGGAATATGCCGACTGATTTCATAAAACGTAGTTTCGTTGGTTGTTGGCTCAGGCACGTTGGTTAGTTCATAGCTAGGTGGCAACCGTCAACTATGTAAACGGAAAAAACCTTTGGCTGGTTGCCAAAGGTTTTTTCCATACTAAAATTAGTCACTAGACTTATTTGCCACCGGCAAACCACAGACGCACGTTTTGCCCGCCGCCGCCCATCCGGGTTTCGGCGGCTGTTACGCCCGCCGCGTTGAAGCCCTTCATCTGGTCGGTGTAGGGCAGGCGTTGAATGAACTCACCGGCGGGCACCGTTGAGGTGGGGTCGTAGTTGGCAACGGTGTAGAGCCGGGGGAAACCCGTGCGCCGAAACTCCGACCAGCCCTCGAATCCGTCGGGGTAGGTGGCCAGATACCGCTGAATGGCTAGCTGCTCGCGCTGTGCCGTGGCGTTGCCCGACCAGGCCACGGGTAGGGTCGAGACGGGACGGTCAGTACGGAGGGGCGTGGTGGGCAGGGCCGTAGCGGCCAGGTACGTGGTGATGGCGGCTGCATTGGTGATTCCGAACTGGTTCATGGAGGCCGTTACGCCCCGCTCGTACCACTCGCGGGCGGTGCCGCCGGTGGTGGTCCAGCCGTTGAGCACGGCTTCGGCCATCAGGAAGCAGGTTTCGGCGTAGGTCAGCACAATTCGCGGGGTGGCGGCCATGGTGTTGCGCGAAAAACGGTTGCCTACATTTGAGTTAGCGTTGTTGGCGGCGGTGCCCAGCGTAGACGGCGTGGTGCCGTTCCTGATGCCGCGAAAGGCGTTATCGGTGGCGGCAGGGCTGAAATACTCGCCCACGCGGGGGTCGTTGTAGCCCACCAGCAGGCTCTCCATGGTGGCACTCATTCGGAACTCGCCAAAACCCGTAATCTCGTTCAGGGCATTGCGGTTTTGGTCGTTCACGCGGGCCAGGGCGTTGGTGGCGTTCGATTGAAAGGCACCGGGCATAGCCGCCAAGAACGCTGTGCGGGCCAGGGCGGGGTCGGCCCGCGAAATGCGCATGGCCAGCCGCATCCTGAGCGAGTTGGCAAAGGCCCGCCAGCTTGTGGCGTTGCCGCTGTAAACGGGGTCTTTAGTGTCGAACGTAACGGCAGTAGCCGCCACATCGAGCGCGGCGGCGGCTTCGCCCAACTCTTTCAGCATATCGGTATAAATAGCCTGTTGGCTGTCGAAAACCTCCGGTTTGTCGGGCTGGGCGGCACTGAAATACGGAATGTCGCCGTAGAAATCGACCATGCGGTGAAAAAGGAACACCTTCCAGATACGGGCAATCTGCTTCTGGTTGTTGCTGGTGTTGGGTGCGCCAATGATGAGCACCAGGTTATTGATGTCGCGGGGGTAAAACAGGTTCCAGCCCGCGTTGAGCCACACCTGGTTTACCTGATACTGGTCGGAGGCAAAATAAACCGCCGAGTTGGCGTAGTACTGGGCATACAAATCGGCATAGAGCGATTGTACCCGCTGAAACTCGAAGGCCCGCATGAGTCCGTTGGCCACTGCCGACGAAAACAGGGCGTTGGCCGTGGCCACGGCCGAGGCCGGGTTCTCTAATGTGGCCGACGAAATGCGGGTCGGGTCGGTGTTGACTGCCTCAAAACGGCTGGTGCAGGCCTCCGCACTCAGGAGGGCAATCAGCGTGAGGGTGACGATAACTAATTTCATGATTGTAGGTCGGCTGGGGTTAAAAACCAATGTTGAGGCTGGCCCCGAACGAGCGCAGCGAGGGGAGGGCGTAGAAATCAAGCCCCTGCCCGTTGAAGCCCGTGTTGAGGGCTACTTCGGGGTCGAAAGGAGCCGTGCGGCTGAAAAAGAACAGGTTGCGGCCATATACGCTCAGGTCTACGTTGCGCAGGGGTGTACCGTTGAACCAGGCCGAGGG
>JAYUKZ010000238.1:0-3178 GCA_043763995.1 Fibrella sp. | reverse complement strand
AAGGCGGTTTGGCCGCCGTAGGTCTCGAAAATACGGCCTGTGATGATGGAACCGGTGGTGCCGCCCAGGGCCGAAAAAACCACAATCAGCCCCGCCATCGGGCCGTGTTGCCGCAGGGGCAGGCTGCTCAGTATGGCCGAGTTGATGGCCGGGTAAATGGGCGCGATAAACAGGCCGATGAGCGGAAAAATAAACGCCGCCACAGGGGCATCTCCCCAGCCGTAGGACGTACCTGCGGGCAAAGCCGTTGCCGCCTGAGCCGCCTGTTGCGCCAATGGCAGGGCCAGCAACACCAGCCCCCCGGCAATGACCAGACACGCCATCAGGAGCCAATACCACGGCACGCGCTTCAGCACAAAACCGGCCCCCAGCCGCCCCAACGCCGTACTGCCCGCCAAAATACTCGCCATCTGAATGCTGAGCGAGGTGGGCAGTTTCAGGTATTGGCTGTTAAAAGTAGGCAACCAACTCATGATGCCCTGCTCCATGAGCACATACGTAAACGCCGTCAGGATGAAGACCAGCACCACAGGCGTGGCCGCCAGCCGGAGCATGTTACCCAGGTCGGTCAGGCCCGCCGCACGGGTGGTTTCCTGCACCGCCGCCTCGTTGAGGGGAGTGGTGAGCAACAGCAAAAACGCCGCCCCGGCCAGCGCGGCCAGCACATAGTAGGTCAGCAGCCAACGCGTAGACTGGGGGTTGGTATCGTCAACGAAGGCACTGAACAGAAAATAGCCCGCCAGCACGCCCACCATAAACATGGCTTCCAGAAAGTTCATAAAACTGGCGTGGTCGTCGGCATCTTTCGTAACCAGCCCGATGGTGGCAAAAACCGATACTTTGATGAGGGCAAAACTGGCTCCGGTGGCCGCAAAGAGCAGCTTGGTTGTCCAGAAGGCGGGCACCTGCGGCATCAGCAAACACGCCGCCGTTACCGTGCCCAGGGCCAGCAGCATGGCCCGTTTGTAGCCAATCCGGGTGGCGTAGGAAGCCACCAGAAACGACACCAGCGCAATGCTCAGGTCTTTAAACGCCTCCAGCACACTGGCCCCCGTGGCGGGCACGCCGTAGGTACGTTGCACCTGCAAAATAACCGTGCCGACGCTGTTGAGCAGGATGGCAAAAACAATGTAATTCAGAAAGAGGGAAATTTTGAGGCGCATCGGGTTCAAGGAGTGAATTAGTGAATTGGCGAATGAGTGAATGGTTGGTTGCTGAAAGTGGGGGTTCTTTGCGTTCACAGAACGCGAAGCTACTCACGCGCAATCATTCACTCATTCGCCAATTCACTAATTCACTCCTTAACAAAGATGTCTCTTTTCCACGATGTTCAGCTTGGCCAGGTGTTTGCTGACCAAAAAACGTTTGCCGATTGTGTGCCACGACAAGACCCGGCGCAGGTCGAAGCCATTTATGGTCAGGTACGTACCCAGCCCAGTTTCGACCTGAAACGCTTTGTTTATGAGCATTTTACGGTGCCCGCCGCGCCCGAACCAGGGTTTGTGAGCGACACGGCGGCGGGCACGGTGGCGCATATCGAACGGCTTTGGGAGCACCTCACCCGCCCCGGTGCAGACACCGCCAACAACGTATCGGCACCCCACGACTCGCGAGTGCCCCTGCCCTACCCCTACGTGGTGCCGGGCGGACGGTTTCAGGAAATTTTCTACTGGGATAGTTATTTTACCATGTTAGGGCTACGTCAATCGGGGCGGGTGGCCTTAATTCGGGGGATGATCCAGAATTTCGCGTACCTGATCGATACCGTCGGGTTCATTCCCAATGGCAACCGGACGTATTTTCTGAGCCGGTCGCAGCAGCCGTTTTTTGCGCTCATGGTGCAGTTGCTGGCCGAAATTGATGGGCCGCAGGTGCTGGCAACGTACCTGCCGCAACTCCAGCGCGAATACGATTTCTGGATGGTTAACGATGGCCAACTTCCCAACGGCACAACTAAAAGCAGACACACCGTCACGATACCGGATGGAACGATTTTGAACCGGTATTGGGACGAACTGACCACGCCCCGCCCTGAATCGTATGGGCAGGATATGGAGTTAACGACCCATGCCGTGGCCCTGGGCATTGTGCCCGGAACGCTATACGCCCACCTCCGCGCCGCCTGCGAATCGGGTTGGGATTTCAGCAGCCGCTGGTGTGCCAACCCGCACGACCTGGCCACCATTCGCACCACCAACATCGTACCGGTAGACTTGCACTGTCTGCTTTTTTCGCTCGAAAAAACGCTGGAACAGGCGTACCGGCAAGGCAACGAGCCGGAGCGGGCCGATGCGTTCGGGCAGTACGCCCGCGAACGGGAGCAGCAGATTAGCACTGTTTTTTGGAACGACGAAACCGGTTTTTTCCACGATTACAACATCGTTTCGGACCAACATACCCCCGCCCTGACCCTCGCAGGTACGTTCCCGCTGTTTGTTGGCCTAGCCACGCCCGCCCAGGCCCAGCGCGTTCACGACCGCCTCCGGGCCGATTTCCTGCACCCCGGCGGCTGGGTCACGACCCTGGAACAGACCGGCCAACAGTGGGACTGGCCCAACGGATGGGCACCCTTACAGTGGGTGGTGTACCGGGGTTTACTCAATTACGGCTACACCGAAACCGCCCACCTGGCCCGCGACCGGTGGCTCGCCCTGAACGATGCCGTGTTTAAGGCCACGGGTAAGATGACCGAAAAATACAACGTGGTAGCCCATGAGGCCGAAGATGCCGCCCTGACCACCGGCGGCGGCGAATACCCCAACCAGGACGGCTTCGGTTGGACAAACGGCGTGTACCTGGCCCTGATGGCCGACCGCCAAACACAACTATGATTATGCGCCCGCCCCGGCTTGGGGCGGGCGCAAACCCGCTACGCGAACGTACCAGAGGGCAGCAGCACGGCTTTCATGATGCCGTCGGCGCGGCGGTTGAAGGTGTCGTAGGCCGTCATGCCCTCATCGAGGGTGAAGGTGTGAGTAAACAGGTACGACGGGTCTACTTCGCCTTTTTCGATGTGCTCGAACAGCCGGGGAATGTACTTCTGGGCGTGGAGTTGCCCCATCTTCCAGGTCAGGCCCTTGTTCATGGCCGCCCCCATCGGTATGCTGTCGACCAGGCCGCCGTAAACTCCAACGATGGAGAGGTTTCCGCCTTTTTTGGCGGCAATAATCATTTGCCG
>JAYUKZ010000237.1:0-3180 GCA_043763995.1 Fibrella sp. | reverse complement strand
AAAACCGGATCAATCAGGCCCTTGCCGCCGCTAACCTGCGCGTCACGGACCTGTTCGACTGGCACGAGACCGCACCAGTTCGGCACACCGCCGAACTGGAACCCTGGGAGCGGTTTGGTCGGATTAAAGAAGAAGAATTTGCCCGCGCCGTGGCCCTGGGTCTGTTCGATTATCTCCGCAAAAGCCGTTCGCAAGGCTACGTACTAAGCCTGTCGGGTGGGGCCGATTCGTCGGCCATTGCCGCCACGGTGTACCTCATGGTCAGGATGGCGGTGGAAAACATTGGGCTGGCGGGGGTGAAGCAAAAACTGCGGCACCTGCCCGCTGTTCAGCCCTGCGCCACCGCCGAGGAAATGGTCGGTACGTTGCTGACGACCATCTACCAGGGCACCAAAAACTCATCCGACGATACCTTTAATTCGGCTAAAGACCTGGCCGAAAGCCTGGGAGCCACCTTCCTGAATATCAACATCGACGGGCTGGTGGAGACGTACCAGAGCCTGATTCAGAGTCAGTTAGGCCGTGATCTGACCTGGGACACGGACGATATTGCCCTGCAAAACATTCAGGCGCGGGTGCGGGCACCGGGGGCCTGGCTGCTAGCCAACGTGAAGAACGCACTGTTGCTTAGTACCTCCAACCGGTCGGAGGCGGCGGTGGGCTACGCCACGATGGACGGCGATACGGCGGGTAGCATTTCGCCCATTACGGGTATCGATAAGCATTTTTTGCGAAGCTGGCTTGTCTGGCTCGAAACCGAGGGCCTGAATGTAGTCAACACACCGAGCAAGGCCGACCGGATTAAGTTGCCGGGTTTGCACCGGGTAAACGCCCTGCAACCCACCGCCGAACTGCGCCCGCCCGACCGCAAACAGACCGACGAGGCCGACCTGATGCCCTACGACGTGCTGAACGAGATTGAAAACGCCGCCATTCGCGATAAACAGGCCCCGGTAGAGGTGTTGAAACAGATGGAGACGCGCTTTCTGGACCGCGCCGATGGCCCGGTATACACCCGCGAGGCGTTGGTGGTTTGGGTGGAACGATTTTTCAAACTCTGGTGCCGTAACCAGTGGAAACGCGAACGCTACGCCCCCAGTTTCCACCTCGACGACCACAGCCTGGACCCACGTACCTGGATGCGCTTCCCGATTTTGTCGGGTGGTTTCGAGAAAGAACTCGCCCATATGCGCGACTGGGCCAGCGAGCAAAGCGGCAAAAACGGCAACCGGAAAGGAAAGATCGGGTTTTAGAAAATTTTTGGCTACCCGACGAAAAAGTTTTTAAGTTAGGATTTATGCAAATCGGCGTATTTGAATCGGCGTAGGGCTTGCCTCCGCCCTGGGCCGCGTCCGATACGCCGATTTGCATAAATCCTACAGCACAAAAACGGCCTCCAGACTAGTCTGGAGGCCGTTTTTGTGCTGGTCGTGCGTTTGTTCAGCCTATTGGCGTGAGGTTCACCGCTTCCACGCGGGTTACTTCGGGAACAGCTTTCAGGATGGCTTCTTCCAGCCCGCCTTTAAACGTCATGGCCGACATGGGGCAACTGCCGCACGACCCCAGCAGTTCGAGGCGCACCACCCCCTCGGCGGTCACGTCAATCACCCGGACGTTGCCACCGTCTGCGGCCAGATAGGGCCGCATACTGTCCAGGGCCTGGTCAACCCGTGTTACGAGGGGATTTATGGGGGCTGCTGCCGTTTGCATCGATACGTGTTCTTTAGGGTAAAGATAGCACTTTTTGCGCCTACACCCGCGTGAATTCGACCCGTTTGGTCTCTTCCAGCGAAGCGTTGCGGATGGCCACCTGCCGGGCAAGGGCTTCGGCGGCACCCCGGAAAGCGTCGGCGGCGGGGCCATTTTCGGTGGCTAACGTGGGGGTACCCTCGTCGCCCGCCTCCCGGATGCGCTGCACCAGGGGGATTTGCCCCAGCACCGGCACGTCGAATTTTTCGGAGAGCAACGCCGCACCGCCACTGCCGAAGAGGTAGTATTTGTTGTCGGGCAGTTCGGCGGGGGTGAACCAGGCCATGTTTTCCACAATGCCCAGCACCGGTACGTTAATTTGCGGTTGGCGGAACATGGCCAGCCCCTTGATGGCATCGGCAATGGCCACTTTCTGGGGCGTGGTCACGATGATGGCCCCCGTAACGGGCACCGTCTGCACCAGCGACAGGTGGATGTCGCCCGTGCCGGGGGGCAGGTCAATCAATAAATAATCCAGGTCGCCCCACTCGGTGTCGGAGAAAAACTGTTGCAGGGCGCGGCTTGCCACCGGCCCCCGCCAAAGCATGGCCTGGTCGGGCGGCACCAGAAAACCGATGGACATCAGTTTGATGCCGAACTGCTGGATGGGCAACAGCCGGTTTTGCCCGTCTACGGCCACAATTTGGGGTTGCATCTCTTCGGCCCCAAACATGACCGGGATAGACGGGCCGTAGATATCGGCATCGATAATGCCCACCTTCGCGCCCGATTTGTGCAGGGCAATGGCCAGATTGGCCGTCACCGTTGATTTCCCCACCCCGCCTTTGCCAGAGGCCACGGCAATAATGTTTTTCACGCCGGGAAGCAGGGGCGCGTCGGCGCGGGTAGAGGTCACGTTAGCCGTCATATCCACCTGCACGGCTATTTCCGGGCCGATGTGCGCGTGAATGGCCGCCTCGCACCGTTGCCGAATCAGTTCTTTCAGGGGGCAGGCGGGCGTGGTGAGCACCACCGTGAACCGCACCGAACCGATGCCGAGAGTGATGTCTTTGACCATACCGAGCGAAACAATGTCACGTTTCAGGTCGGGTTCTTCCACCTGACTCAGTGCGGCCAGTACGGTTTGTTGGGTGAGTGTATAGATAGACATTGGGGTTATTCGTTTGCCGGTTACGCGCCGGGGTTTGCGTGGAGTTGCCGGTCAATGTCGGCGCGTTCGGCGGTCGTATCAACGGTAACGGGCAGGGCGTTGAGGCGGTTCAGCAAGTTCTGCAAAAAGAGCCGGTGCGCGTCGGTAAGGCCGTGCTGGGGGCGGTGGGCCATGTCACGCCAAAGTTGTGCCCACTGCTTCGCAAACGCCTGAAGGTCAGGTGAAAAGGCACTTTGGGCGAACTTGGTAAACACGTAGTTGTGGGCCTGGGCGGTGGGGTGGGTCAGGTCCGCTTCGTAAAACCGGTAGTCGCGCAGGTC
>JAYUKZ010000236.1:0-3222 GCA_043763995.1 Fibrella sp. | reverse complement strand
TCGTCAATCGACTTGCTGAACTTGGGCATTTCCAGATAAATGAACCTGAGCTTTGGGAAGAAAATCCGGTGCGTTTCGATATCCATCAACTGAATATCGTGCCGGAGTTTATTTTTATCGGCCGGGGCCTCGTCGAAAATAAAATCCATCTGATCGGGTAGTAACTCGTTCAGGAAATCCATGAGGAGGTCCTTGTTGGCTTCTTCCCCAAAGATTTTCTTAAAACCGAAATCGGTGAATGGGTTGATGTACTTTTCCTGCATAACAGTACTGATTAACAGAGGGGTTAAGGTACAACCTATTCTGCGACCTTCTACAAACTTATGCCATCGTCTTACTCGATTCTTACAAACTGAAACGTTCGGCTGAGAAAAAACCGTTTGATGGTGAACGTGAACTGGTCTCTGGCAGGCATTTGTATGGTAATGTCGTACTCCTGCTGGCTCTCAGGGTCGATCAGTACGCCTTTATAGGTACGTGTTGCGCTATCCCAGACGAGGTTTCTGAACAGCACCGTCTCCTTTTCGTTAGCTTTTCCAGGCTCTACTATTTTCTTTCCGAAAAACATCGTGGCTGATTGCTGGACCATCACGATTTGCTTTTCCGGGTGTTTGCTGTCTCTCCATTTTCCAAGAAGTTGCTCTGCCGTCTGGGAATACCCGCAGAGGGGCGACCCTATGAAGAAGGCTATGATGAACACGTTGACTGCCATAGGTACGTCCCGAAGGTCATCTTATGAAACACGCTGAGGTACACGCAGGTATGACTCAATGACCTCAACTGCCCGATTTACGCCCTGCTCCCGGCGCAACAATTCGCCCAGTTGCGCGGCCCGTCGCACCACGTCGGGTTGCAGTACCACGCTCAATGCGGTTGCCAGTGCCTCAGCAGTGAGCTTTTTATACGGAATGGGCGCACTGCCAACACCCAGTTCATGCACCCGCCGACCCCAGGCTGGCTGGTCGGCAGTGTGCGGAATAATGATGGTCGGTTTGCCTGCCGTTAGCCCGGCGGCGGTGGTGCCTGCCCCGCCATGATGCACAACAGCCGCCATACGGGGGAAAAGCCAGGCGTGCGGTGCATTCTCCAGCACATAAACGGTTTTCGGCAATTGGGTATCGGCATCCAGCATATTCCAGCCGAGTGCCACCACGGCCCGTTGCTTGGCCATTGCCACCGCCTTCAGTACCACCAACATGGTCTGCTGGTAAGCCGCTTTGTTGGTCATGCTGCCAAACCCAATATAAACCGGTGGCGGACCATCGGCCAGAAACTGTTGCAGGGCCAGCGGGGGTTGCCAGTTGGGTTCGGCGGCCAACGGCCAGTAGCCGGTAACAACTGCATTTTTGGGCCAGTCGGCAGGTTTGGGGAAAACGTGTTCGCTGAAACCGTAAAGCAACAGGTTTCCCTCGGCAAGCTGAAGCCGACTGACGGGCGTGAGGGGTACACGAACAGACGGATCTTTTGTTCGCCAAAAAGCCTTCGCCGACGGGCGCGACAGTTGCCAGAAGAGTTGCTCAAACACCCAATGCGTCAGCTTGTTGTACCACCCGCCCAGCCGGGGGCCACCATAAAACAGAATCGATGGAAAGGCTTTTGTGCTGGTCATGGGGAAATAGCTGGCCAGAATACCCGGAATACACAACCGTTTTGCCATAAAATACACGTTGGCCATACCGGGATGGTACACGAGCGCATCCACGTCCTGACACACCTGCCACAGTTCTTCCTGCACGGCAACCATTTTGCGTTTGAGTTGGGCCGAACTTTTCAGGTGGCTGCGAAAAAACGAAATAGGGCTGTCGGCTTTGGCCATCGACTGCACCTGCCGGTCGTCCATCATAGCTTGAACGTTTACCGGCAGGGGGTAAAAATCCAGGTTGAAGCCTTTCACAAAGGCTTCTTCATTTTCGGAAGAAATGAGACGTACCTGATGGCCGACTTGTTTTAAACCGATACCCAGGGCTATGTAAGGTTGTAGATCACCCCGTGTACCCAGGGCGACAATGGCAATTCGCATACCAGTTTGACGGAGTTTATTGTCGGTCAAAGGTGGCACGACAAACGCACGGGCGCATTGATATAGATCAAGAAATCAGCGTATGGCCCGCATCCGGCTGAGGGTTTCGGGCGTGATGCCCAGGTGCGACGCAATCATGTGATGGGGTACGCGGAGCATGATTTGCGGGAAAACGCGGAGCAAATGCTCGTACCGATCCTGGGCGCGTTGAAACAGTAAACTCTTAATGCGTTCTTCGAGCCGGATTATTACCTGTTCCTGTTGAAGGCGCACGTACCGCTCGGCTTCGGGGTATTTGGCAAAAAGGGCTTGCTGTTTATCGTAGGTCGTTTGGATAACCGTCGTGGGTTCAAGGGTTTCAACAACCTCGGTGCCGGGTTTCCGCGAAAAAAAGCTCGACGAAGTAATCGTTTCGTTCTCAAAAGCAAACCACGACGTGATTTCCCGCTCGTTCTGGTAGTACAACACCCGACATGAACCCGACAAAATATGATAGATGTGCTGACACACCGCATCCTGCTCAACCAGCCGGTGCCCTTTGGGGTAGGTACGTACCTCGGCAAACTCCTGGAGCGGCGGGGGAATGAGTTGAAAATTTTCGGCCATTAACGGGTGGGTTGATTTCTATTTAGCCAAAATTGGTGGCTTACACCAGTGCGTTGCTCGTCAATTTAGTCAACTATTTAACCGAACAGGATGTATCATATTCACGTACTGTATTGGTACAAAAGCCTGAGTCAGCGCAAATCGCGTAACTGCTCAATCTCCGACTCGGTTAAGCCTGTCAGTGCCGAAATAAGCACATTAGTAAGCCCTTGCCGAATGGCATTTAACGCCATTTCCCGATTAGCTTTCGATTCACCTTCGGCTTTTCCTTCGGCTAACCCCTCGGCTTTCCCTTCGAGGTAGCCTTCTTCGGTTGCGGTGTCGGTTACGTTTTTTAAATCCCGGTAGTGTTTCAGACTGTCCTGATACGCCCAGCGGTCGGTTTCGTTAAACTGCGCTAATTCTGCCACTTGAAAAAGTTTTGTAAAAATGCGTTCTTGCAATCGTGCGGGTATTTCCTCAAGCCGGGCCAGGTTTTCAGCACATACAGCCATTTCTCATACCGCGTTTCCAACTCGTCAATCGACTTGCTGAACTTGGGCATTTCCAGATAAATGAACCTGAGCTTTGGGAAGAAAATCCGGTGCGTTTCGATA
>JAYUKZ010000235.1:0-11507 GCA_043763995.1 Fibrella sp. | reverse complement strand
TTTTGTTCAGCAACGAACTGTCGGCCCGGCTCCTCGACGACGGCATTACCTCCAACAGTCTGCATCCGGGGGCAGTGGGCACCAATTTTGCCAGTGGGCCGGGCGGCGGCATGAACCTGCTCTTCAAGCTGGCGCGGCCCTTCCTCCGCACCCCCGAAGAAGGGGCCTCGACCAGTATTTACCTGGCCGCGTCGCCCGCCGTTGAGCACGTAACGGGCCTCTATTTCGCCGATTCCAAACCCAAAACACCCAGCAAAGACGCGCTGAACGGGTTCTACGCCAAACGCCTCTGGGAAGTGAGCACGGCGATGGTGGGGGTGTAGAAATGCTTCGCGCGGGTCTGCTTCGCGCTCGGTGGAGACGCAAGTGTTGCGTCTCTACGCATGGCCGGTCCTGTGTAGAGACGCAACACTTGCGTCTCCACCGAGCGCGAAGCAAACCCGCACATACTCCCGCGCAAAGTCATTTAATTCCCCGTCAAGACCGAATCGGGCAAAAAACGCACGTCTAAACCGGTGGCTTTTTTCAGGGCGGCGTAGTTGTTTTTGCCATCTTGATAGGCCGGGTTCACTTCCATCGACTTGTTGTAATAGTAAGAAGCCAACGGGTATTTGCCTTCGTTCTGGTAAATCACGCCCAGATTATTATAGGCCGGGGCGTAGGACGAAGCCGCCTTGATGGTCTGTTTGTAGTAATATTTGGCCGAATCGACGTTGGGCGTGATGCGCTGAAAGACGTAGGCCATCGAAAAATAGGACTCGCCGAAATTGGGGTAAATCACGCACGACTCCCGGAGGTGATCCAGGGCCAGCCGGGCATATTTACCCGCTTCCTGATTATACTGCGGCAGCAGGGCCTGGTATTTTTTCACCGAATCGGCTTTGGCGTTGAACCGCGCCATCCTGACCCCCGCCGAGTCGATCCGGGCGCGTTCTTTCAGCCCCTTTTCAATCCATTCGTTGGCTACGTGGCGTTGCACCTGGCAACTGGTGGGCGCATAGGGCAGGGCCGAATTGAAGAGCACAAAGTTGTTTTCCCAGTCGGGGTTGCGCACAATGGTTTTGAACGAATACAGGCCGCAGGTCAGCCCGATTACCAGGGCAAGGGGCGCGTAGTTCATGACCGGTACCGGCCGGGGCGTACCAATACCGGCAAACGGACTGGCAAGGTCAAGCACCGGCTCAGGTACGTTGCTGGCGGGTTGTTTGGGCCAAAAACGGGTGGCCAGTTCCTGCACGCCCCACACCAGCACAAAGGCAAAGCCCATCACGGCGGCGTAGGTGAACCGTTCGGCCAGAATGCCGCCCCGGCTCAGGATGAAGCCGATGCCGGGCACCATAGTCACAAAAAACCAGAACAGGCCAAACCCCCACAACGTGCGGCGGCGGAACCCCACCCACGACAGCACCAGCATACCGACAAGCGCAAAAAAGCCAAGCCAACTCATCACGTCGCCCTTACCGCCGGTGGGGATCACGTTGAAGGAATAATCATAGACCAGCGGGTGGGGCAGAATGAGCAGTTTCAGGTAATAAAGGAAAAACTTGAACATCGTGGAAGTCTTCGTGTTCAGGATGGCGTAGGGATAGTTAGCCCAGTCTACGGGCGGGTTGCCGCTCAGGGTGCCAATCATCTGCCGTTTTTGGTAGAAAAACAACGCCGCCACCAACAGAAACGGCCACAAACTCAGTAGCGAGGCAAACACGTTACGCCGACCAAACCAGTACTGCATGGCCGGAATAAGGGCCAAACTCACCACCGATGATTCTTTCGACAGAAAAGCAAAGTAAAGCGAAGCGCAGGCCAAACCCACCCAACTGCCGGAGAGGGCACCCATCAGCAACACGCCCAACACCCCGCCCGCTGTGGCCCCCAACGAGTTGACCATCAGGCTACTACCAATAACCCAACCCGCCACCACCGAAAACAATGTCAGCACCCCACCCAACACGCGGTCGGCGGGGGGGCCTTTATACCAAAACGAAGAAGGCGATTCGAGGTGTTTCCAGTAGGTGAGCAGCATGAGCGCAATGAACAGGAAACTCAGCAGTTCGTCGCGGCCTTTTATGTTGGCCACAATTTCGGTGTGCAGGGGGTGGGTAATGAACACCAGCCCCACCAAAAAGGCAATGACGACCTTGCCCGGCAACCATTTTTGCAACAATGCCCCAAGGCAAACCCCCGTCAGGCCGTAGAGGGCAGCGTTAATCATGTGGCTGTATTCGGGGTGTTTATCACCAAAGAATTGCTGTTCCAACGCAAACGTAATGAGCGAAAGAGGGCGGTAATAGCCCAGCGAAATGTTGCTGAAGTGCCAAAACTCCGTCCGCATCAGGTCAGGAAGTCCCTTCAGACCCTGTTTCACGAACAGGTTCTGGCCAATGGCGGCAATGTCGTCCAGGGCATATTGATGGCCGAAGGTGTTGGCATAGAGCAACACGCCGATGGCCCCAAGCACAACAAGCGGCCACCACGCCACGGGGCTGTGGGGCAACGGCAAGCCGGAAACGGTAGGCGTGGAGGCGCGGGGGGCACTAACCGGCTGGAGGCGCGGAGCCGGGGCTACCGTGGGGCGCGGCGCAGTGACCGAAGGGGCGGTGTAGCTGGTGCGGGGGGGCACCGGCGATTTTTTTTTACTCATGAGTTGGGGTTGGGGTACTGTTTTACTCGTTTACGCGGCACTTTTGTGGGGGTATCAGCCCCGCCTTCACTCGTTTTGGTTTACACCGGCATTGGTCTGGTAAAGTTCTGTAAGTATGTCTATAAAATCAACGTTCTACGCCAAACGGTGGTGTGCGCTGTGGCTCACGGGCCAAGTGTTGCTCACGGTTACGGGCTGTTTGCCACTGCCCACGCGCCCGCGTCCTACCTTCCCGACGCAGGCTTCCACCCTACCCGCCGCCCCGGAGCACCTCACGCTGGGCAACCCCACCGAGGCCAACCAAGCGGAAGTCAACAATTACCTGGTCAACAAACCGCAGTACTCGCTGTCGTTCAACCAGAGCCGGGGCATTGCCAACTGGGTAAGCTGGCACCTCAGCCCAGAGTGGCGCGGCGCGGCACCACGTTCCAAGTCGTTCCGGCCCGACCCCGATCTGCCCGCCGGTTTGTCGTCGGCCCGGCCAAGCGATTATGAACGGACGGGCTTCGACCGGGGGCACCTTTGCCCGTCGGAAGACCGCGACAGCAGCCCCGCCGACAATGCCGCCACGTTTGTGCTATCAAACGTCGTGCCGCAAGCCCCGAAATTCAACCGTGAAACCTGGAAATATCTGGAAGAGTACGCCCGCAAGCAGGTGGAGCAAGGCAACGAGGTGTACCTTGTGGCCGGGCCAGACGGCGTGGGCGGCACCGGCGAGGCGGGCTACGCCACCAGCGTTGGGGCCAGCAAAATCACGGTGCCCGCCGCGCTCTGGAAAGTGCTGCTCATTATGCCCCTCGGCACCGACGACCTCAACCGCATTACGCCCAACACCACCGTGGTGGCGGTTTATATTCCCAACAACCAAAGCGTAGACAACCAACCCTGGAGCCGTTATCGTCTGTCGGTCAATGAGTTAGAGGCTAAAATCGGGCTGCGCTTTTTCACTAACCTCCCCCCCGATGTACAAGCGGGCCTGAAACGCCAAACCAGTGGGAACTAGCTTTTGGGCATCTGCACCGTGAACCGATACGTACCTGAGCCTACCTCACCCCCACAAAACCGGGGTCGGCGGGGGTTAGGGTGGGGGCCGCGAGGGGTTGGCCACCCTCCTGCACCGCCGCCGCGTTGGGGGCCGGTACGAACACGGTGGCCGTGGCGTTGGGCGGTATGCTCACGTTGAGGGTCAGGGTGCCGTCGGCCAGTTTCCAACCCGATTGTATGGGGCCGTAGTAGGTTTCGAGCGTGGCCGAGGCGTGAGTAAGGCCCCCGCCGGGTTGGGGCCGGATGATGATTTTCTGGTAGCCCGGCCCCTGCTCGTCGGTGTCAATACCGGCCACGGTGCGGTAAAGCCAATCGCCCACGGCCCCGTAAGCGTAGTGGTTGAACGAGGTCATGCCGGGGTCTTGAAACGTGCCGTCGGGGCGCATCGAATCCCAGCGTTCCCAGATCGTGGTAGCCCCCATCTTCACCGGGTACAGCCACGAGGGGTACGTTTCCTGTTGCAACAACTTGTAGGCCACGCCGGTATGGCCAAACCGGGTCAGGACGTGGGTGAGGAAGGGCGTACCCAAAAACCCGGTTGTGAGGTGGTAGTCATAGCTTTTCACGTTGGCCACCAGGCGGTTCACGGCGGCGGGGCGTTGCGCGGCGGGCAGCATGTCGAACTGGAGGGCCAGCACGTAGGCGGTCTGGGTTTCTGACACCAACCGCCCCGATGCCGTGGTGTATTCGCGCTGAAACGCCGCCCGGATGCGCGTGGCCAGTTGCTCAAAATCAGTGGCTTCGTCAGCCTTACCCAGCAACCGCGCCGATTTGGCCATCAGATCTGCCGAATAGGCGTAGAAGCACTGCGCCACCAGATAGTTGTCAGTCACGGCAGATTTTTGACCGATCATACTTTTGGAATCATCAACCCGGTACGAAAGCCAGTCACCAAACTGAAAACCAGTGTTCCAAAGGTCGTTGGTGGCTTTGTTGCGCATGTAGGTCAGGTAGCGTTTCATGCTGGTATACTGGGTGGACACAATTTGTTTATCGCCGTAGGCCAGGTACATCGTCCAGGGGATGATGATGCCCGCATCCGACCAGCCCGCCGCGCCAAGCTGTTCCTCACCGATGGCCGTGATCTCGGTTGCACGTACCAGCGCATCGGGAATTACCACCGGAATGGCCCCGTTGGGTGCCTGATCGGCGGCTACGTCGGCCAGCCATTTGGCAAAAAAGCTGTTCACGTTGAAATTAAACGCGGCGGTGCGGGCAAACACTTCGGCATCGCCGGTCCAGCCCAGGCGTTCGTCGCGTTGGGGGCAGTCGGTGGGTACGTCAACGAAATTGCCGCGCTGCCCCCACTGAATATTTTTCTGCAACTGGTTCACCAGCGGGTTCGAGCACTCGAAACTGCCCGTAGGCGGCATGGACGAATAGAGGGTCACGGCCTCAAAATCGGCCAGGTTGGGCGGGGCGGTCAACCCCTGGATTCGCACGTACCTGAAGCCGTGGAAAGTAAAGTGCGGCTCCAGCGTTTCGGCCCTGCCGCTCAGGAAATAGGTATCCACGGCTTTGGCTTTGCGGAGGTTGGCCAGGTACAGCGTCTTGTCGGGGTTCAGCATTTCGGCGTGGTGCAGCACCAGTTTGTCGCCCGCTTTGCCCGTGGCCTTCAGCCGCACCCACCCCACAATGTTCTGCCCGAAATCGAGAATGGTTTCGCCTTTGGCGTT
Source organism: Fibrella sp. (assembly GCA_043763995.1). Lineage (GTDB taxonomy): Bacteria > Bacteroidota > Bacteroidia > Cytophagales > Spirosomataceae > Fibrella. Next base: position 6,146 of record JAYUKZ010000235.1, on the reverse strand, counting down.
GGTAATCAGGGCGATAGGTTTAAATGTTTCGTGTTTCTTGACCAGTTCATTGTTGCTGGCCCGAAGCGTTGTTTTGGGGAAATCGGCCACACGGGCGGGTGTCCAGCCGGTTTCGGCGTAGGCCGCGCCGGTCCAGCCGGGTTGTTCCAGGCGGGCATCGTAGGTTTCGCCGTCATACAGTTCGGAAAACAACACGGGGCCGTTGCTCACCGTCCAGGAGGCATCGGTGCCAATGGTTTGGGTGGTGCCGTTCTGGTACGTGACCTGAATCTGGCAGAGCAGGGCCGTTTTGTCGCCGTACAGGTTTTTGTGGTAATTCCAGTTGAGCGGCCCCCGGAACCAGCCGTTCCCCACCCGAACGCCAATGGCATTTTTACCGGCAGTCAGCAGTTTGGTCACGTCGTAGGTCTGGTAGAGCAACCGTTTGTTGTAGCTTGTCCAGCCGGGGGTCAGGTACGTGTCGCCCACGCGCTGCCCGTTTAGTTCGGCTTCGTAGAGGCCCTGCGCCGTGATGAACGCCAGGGCCGAGACGACTTTGCCGGTGGTGCTGAAGGTTTTTCGAAACTGTGGCACCCGCCCATTGGCCGTGTCGGAGGGTAGGCCGGAGGTGATCCAACTGGCCGTGAAATCGGTGGCGGGGGCAAACAAGGCCGTGGTAAACCGCCCCGCGCCTGACCACGCACTTACCCCGCCCTGATTGTCCCAAACCCGCACTTTCCAGTCATACGACCGTCCCGATTGCAGGGCCGCCCCCGCGTAGGGCACCATCACCGATTGGCCGGATGCTACCTTGCCCGTGGCCCAAACCACCTGTTGCCCCTGCGTTACCTGAATCTCATAGGCCGTTTGCACGGTGTTGCGTTTGGGGGTCTGCAACCGCCAGCTAAAACGCGGGGCAGGTACGTCGATGCCCACCGGCTCGGCCCGGTTCTCGGTCAGCAGCCCATTGGCGGTGAGTTGGGCAAGGGCGGGCAGCGTGGCGCAACAAAACAGCAGCAGGTACGTCAGTGCGGTTTTCATAAGGGGAAGGGGGGGGTACGGGTTGTAAAGCAGGGTATGCTTTTCTTTTACCCGAATCAAACCCTCCGGTCGCGGCGTAGCCCCCAACCCGGAGTGCCGGGGCTGGTCTTCCCTACAACAAATTCAGTCGATATTGCACCATTGTTTTGGCCAGCAACACCAGCTTCTGCCGGTCGGGCACCCGGATTCGCTCTTCCTGAATACGGGAGGCGGGCAGGTTTTTTATCTTGCAAAACAGCTTCAAATAGTACGTATAGGCCAGATGAACGCCCATTTTGGCCCCTTTCGGCAGGCGCAAAATACCCTGATACGCCTCGTCGAAATCGTGCTGAATGTCGGCTTCGATGAGTTGCTTGGCATCGAGGCCAAAGTCGGTAAAGTCAACGCCGGGGAAATAGGTACGTCCCCGATCCTGGTAATCGCTCTTGATGTCGCGCAGGAAATTGACCTTCTGAAACGCCGCGCCCAGTTTGCGGGCCGGTTCGCGGAGGCGGTCGAATTCGGCCAGATCGCCCTCGCAGAAGACCCGTAGGCACATCAGCCCCACCACCTCCGCCGAGCCGTAAATGTATTCCGAATAGCCCGCCGCGTCGTAGTCGTGGCGGTGCAAATCCATTTCCATGCTCCGCAAAAACGCGTCGATCAGCGGGCGTTCGATGGCGTATTGCCGCACCACCATCTGGAACGAATGCAGCACCGGGTTCAGACTGATGCCCTCTTCGATGGCCAGGTACGTGTCGGCCCGAAACCGGTTGAGCAAGTCCTGCTTATCATGGTCGTGGAAGGTATCCACAATCTCATCAGCAAAGCGCACAAACCCATAAATGGCATAGATAGGCAGATGGTATTTTTTGTCTAACGTCCTGATTCCCAACGTAAAAGACGTGCTGTATCGCTCGGTAATGAGCTTGCTACACTCCAGGGCGGTCTGGTTGAAAAGAGAGATCATATGGCGAAAGGCTATGAAGAGAAAAGGCTAGGTAGGGTGTACGGGAACGGGTAATTGGTCAAAGCGAGAACTCGTTGGCAACCTCTTCGGCTACCACCAGGCCCGAAATGAGCGAGGGCGGCACCCCCGGCCCCGGCACCGTGAGCTGACCGGTATAGAACAGATTGGCTATTTTTTTGTTTTTTAACGAGGGTTTCAGAATAGCCGTTTGCCGCAGCGTGTTGGCCAGCCCGTAGGCATTTCCCCGGAATGCGTTGTAGTCGGCCTTGAAATCGCGGTGGGCGTAGCTGCGTTTAAACACCACAAACTCCCGCACCGATTCACCCACGTAGGTTTCCAGACGGGTCATTATCAGGTTGTAATAATGCTCGCGGGTGGCCTCGTCGTCTACCAGGTCGGGGGCCACGGGGATGAGCAAAAACAGGTTTTCGCACCCCTCCGGGGCCACGCTGGGGTCGGTTTTGGACGGGGCCGAGGCGTAGAAGAGCGGCTTGCTGGGCCACTTGGGCTGTTCGTAAATCTCCTGCGCATGGAGGGCAAAATCTTCGTCGAAAAACAAATTATGGTGCTCCAGCTTCGGAATCCGCTTGCTCACGCCCAGGTAAAACAGCAGCGACGACGGGGCCATAACGCGCTTGGCCCAGTAGCCGTCGGAGTAGTTGCGCTCGGCAGGGTCGAGCAGGGCCGTTTCGATGTGGTTATAATCGGCACTGCCCACCACAATGTCGGCCTCGAACGTGCCCTTGTCGGTACGTACCTGGCGGGCGGTGCCGTGTTCGGTCTCGATGTGCTCCACAGTGTGGCCCAGCCGGATGGTCACGCCTTTTTCTTCGGCCAGAGCCACCATGCCGTCGATGATTTTGTGCATCCCGCCCATGGGGTACCACGTGCCCAATGCCATTTCGGCATAGTTCATCAGGCTATACATGGCAGGGGTATTTTGGGGCGTGGCCCCCAGAAACAGAATCGGAAACTCGACCAGTTGCAGCAAACGCGGGTGCGTAAAAAACTTGCGGGCATGGCTGGCAAACGATTGAAACACGTCCAGCCGGGTTACGTCGTAGAGCAGCTTCAAGCTCATAAACTCGGTGACGGAGCGGCTCGGTTTCCAAACAAAATTATGGATACCGACATCGTATTTGTAGGCCGCCTGCCGCAGAAACTCGGTCAGTTGTGCGCCGCTACCCGGCTCAATGCTGTCGAAAAGGGCCTTCAGCGCGTCAAGGTCGGCGGGGAGGTCAACGGCTTCAGGTACGTTGCCATTCAGGTCGAAAACAACTTTGTAGGAGGGGTCGAGCCGCACGAGGTTGTAATAATCGGCGGGAGTTTTGCCAAAGCGGGCGAAATAGGTCTCGAACACGTCGGGCATCCAGTACCAGCTAGGCCCCATGTCGTAGGTGAATCCCTGCGCCTGAAACATGCGGGCGCGGCCACCGGCCTGTTCATTTTTCTCTACTATGGTAACGTCATAGCCTTTGTGGGCCAGACTTGTTGCCACGGACAATCCGGAAAAGCCGGCACCGATGACAAGTACTCGTTTGGGCATAGAAACAAGGTAAGCGTTTTGTTGTGTAAAACTGTAACTCTTTCCCTACAACACAAAAAAAGTTAGGTGCAGTACACCTAACTTTTCAAAACCTTCCTCTTTTTAACCAAAAACTACTCAATTCTAGTTACGCAAAAAATCTTTGTCCAGATTTCCGGCTGATGAAATGAACTACGACACGCTAGGCGGCAAAGTGCGCGTAGACGTGCAGTTTGCTTTTCAACTCCTTGCGGGCAATGTGAATTCTGTTCTTTACCGTGCCGATGGGGATCTCCAGCTTAGCGGCAATTTCGTGGTATTTGAACCCCCGGAAGTGCAGCATGAACGGAGTCCGGTACGTGTCGTCGAGGTTGTTAACGGCACGGGCAATGTCTTCCTGCGCAAACGACGAGTAGGCCATGTTGTCGGTGCTGCTGTCGGTCGAATTGATGTAGTGCAGGTTATCAGTCGTGTCGATAAACGTGTTCTTGCGCACCATCCGTTGGTAATTGGTGATGAACGTATTTTTCATGATGGTATATAACCACGCTTTCAGGTTGGTACCGTCGGTGTATTTGTCGCGGTTGGTGTAGGCTTTCAGAAGCGTATCCTGCAAGAGGTCGTTGGCATCTTCTGAATCTTTGGTAAGGCGCAACGCGAAAGGCCGGAGCGATTTGGACACTTTGCCAATGTGGTAGGTAAATTCGAGAGCGGTCATGGGTAAAAAAAGTTTATCTGTGTTGAAGCAATCTTGCTACCGATAAGACAAATTCCCGACCAACTTTCGACAAGGCAGTCAGAGACGTACCTTGGCCACTTGTAACATCCTGAAAAACAAGAATTTACCAGGCAAACAATCCTTTTCAACACTACTGTGCCAACGTGTTCGGCCCAGCCGGGCGGGGCATAATTTCCCCAGTTTGTAGAAAAAGACGGGGTCAGTTTGTGGAGGCCGGGCTACCGCAGGTCAACCACTTCCACGCCGGGGTAGTTGGCTTTGTCGAACACAAAGAAGCCGTTGGCCAGCACCGGGTTGGGCGTAAACTGACTGATGGTGTAGGTGGTGCGTTTGCCGGTCTTGTCGGTAATTTGCCAGCTCTTCACCGACTTGTCGGCCCGGTCTACGCTGATTTCCACCCTGGCAATCTGGGCGTTTTTCTTGTCGGGTTTCAACTCTACCACGTCCAGGGTGCGCCCCCCGGTTTTGCTCTCCCGAACGTACCTGTTGGCAAAGCCCTTCTTGTACATGGTGTAGATTTTGGTGGGGTTGAAATCGCCGGTGGCACTGGCATCATAGTCCTGCACGTTTACCTCGTTGGCTTCTTTCACATAGGTCCACATCACTTTACCGTCGGTGAAAACCTCTTGCCCGGCGGTTTTGAAGCGGAACATGGTGCCTTTCACGGCAATGTCGCCTTTATAGGTGGTTTGGTCGGCGGTGTAGCTAAAGGTGGCTTTGTAGCTGCTCAGGGCTTTGTAGCGGGCACTCATGGCATCAAGCACGGTTTCTGCCCGTTTGTCTTTTTGGGCCTGAACGGCGGTAACGGACAGCGAAAAAACAACGAGCCAGCCCGCCAATTGCCGGGGTGCAAAGGGTAATGCGATCATAGGTAGATAGGGTAATACATCACAAAATAGGGTAGTCACTACGGGTAAGATACGTGTTTTGCCCCGGCGTTTAATTTGGCTAAACAAGTTGCCGGGCACATTGGGCACTGAACAACGAAATTAACTCGATTTTTTGAGCACCTCTTCCAGGTGAGTCAGGTCGTGGATGAGCACGTCGCGGGCTTTGCTCCCCTCGAACGGCCCGACAATGCCCGCTTTTTCCAGTTGGTCAATCAGCCGCCCGGCGCGGTTATAGCCCAACTTAAGCCGCCGCTGAATGAGGGACGTGCTGCCCTGCTGATGGGTAACAACAAGCCGAGCCGCCTCGTCGAACATCCCGTCGCGGTTGGCCGGGTCATCGTCTTTGTCTTCTACCGAACCGCCGCCGTCTTCGCCATAAAATTCGGGCAATGGGTAGGCATCGCCGTAGCCGTGCTGCCCGCCCACGTACCCACAAATATCCTCGATCTCGTTGGTGTCTACGAAGGGGCATTGCAGCCGAATAATGTCGGAATTGGACGAGAGCAGCATATCGCCCATGCCCACCAGTTGTTCGGCCCCGCCGGTGTCCAGAATGGTGCGCGAATCGATTTTGGAGGTCACTTTAAACGACAGCCGGGCGGGGAAGTTGGCCTTGATGAGGCCGGTAATGACGTTGACCGAGGGCCGTTGCGTGGCTACCACAAGGTGGATGCCGATGGCACGGGCCAACTGCGCCAGCCGCGCAATGGGTTGCTCCACTTCTTTGCCAGCGGTCATCATCAGGTCGGCCAATTCGTCTATCACCAGCACAATATAGGGCAGGTAGCGGTGGCCCTTTTCGGGGTTGAGGCGGCGATGAACGAACTTGACGTTATATTCTTTAATATTCCGCACCTCGGCATCTTTCAGCAGGTCGTAGCGGTTGTCCATCTCGATACACAACGAGTTCAGCGTGTTGACCACCTTCTTGGTGTCGGTGATGATGGCCTCGTCGGCATCGGGCAGTTTAGCCAGAAAATGCCGCTCAATTTTGTTGAACAGCGTCAGTTCTACCTTCTTGGG
>JAYUKZ010000234.1:0-11520 GCA_043763995.1 Fibrella sp. | reverse complement strand
CTTTCAGAGCTAACTGGAGTACCACCGTGCCATTGCTGCAAATTTGCAGGTTGCGCACGCCCAGGTACGTCCGCATCTCGCCTTCCAACCGGCGCAGCAGCGGGCCGTTGTTGGTCAGGTGAACCCGTTCCCACACACCCTCCAACAGGCGGGTATAGTCGGCCAAATCGGGCAAATATGATTTCGTAACGTTAATCATAACTACTATGAACTGTGGTTGACGGAGGACCAACCAACACACTGTAAAAATACGTCGTAAACGGGGTTTCAGAACTACCGCAACCCAATGATTGGCTCAAGAGCCTGCACCCGGAACGGAAATTGGGGCCGCACGTAGCCCGGCCATTTACCGTACCAGGCCACGCCCTCGCGGTAATCTTCTACGTCGAAGGTGAGGCCCTCTTCCATGTTAAAGAGCGGGGTCACGGTGTCTTTCACAATCATCACCGAAATGGTGTAGGTACCGTCGTTGAGGAAATAACCGGGGATAACGCATTCGCCCTGCACCACACCCTGGTGGTACGTTGTCGATTCGCTGCCGACGTTAAAAATGCACTCGCCCGTGAGCGAGTACAGGTGCAGACTCAGGTTCAGGTTGGCCCGCTCCATCAGGTTCCAAAACGCAAACTGTACCCGCATCGGCGTTCGCACGTCAATGTGGGTGGTGCCGTCGGGGTAATCGGGCAGGAGTTCCATGCGCTGCACCCGCACCAGGTCGTTGCCGGGGGCTTCGGCGGGCGTGGCCCATTCACGTTTAAGCTGCGTGCGCGACACTTTGCTCAGGTACGAGGCCACCACCAGGTTGGTTTCGCCCTGCTCAATCAGTTGTCCTTTCTCGAAATAAAGCGTTCGGTTACACAGGGCCTGCACCGCCGTGAGGTTGTGGCTCACAAACAAAATGGTGCGCCCAGAGGCCGAATTGTCGCGCATTTTGCCCAGGCTTTTCTTCTGAAAATCAGCATCGCCCACGGCCAGCACCTCATCCACAATCATGATTTCGGGGTTGAGGTGGGCCGAGATGGCAAACCCCAGCCGGACGTACATGCCTGATGAGTAGCGTTTTACGGGCGTATCCAGGAATTTCTCGACCCCGGCAAAAGCCACAATCTCATCAAACGATTGCCGGATCTCGTCGCGGCGCATTCCCAGCAAAGAGCCGTTGAGAAAAATGTTTTCGCGGCCCGTCAGTTCGGGGTGGAAACCCGTGCCTACTTCCAGCAAACTGGCCACCCGCCCCCGAATTCGCACCGACCCCGACGAGGGTTCGATGATCTTGCTCAGAATTTTGAGCAGCGTTGATTTGCCCGCGCCGTTGTGGCCCACAATGCCCACGCGGTCGCCCTGTTCGACCGAGAAATTAACGTCGCGCAAGGCCCAGAATTCTTCCTGCGTGTTGGCCAGCGCAGGGGTCTTGGGGCCAAACCAACCTTTCACGGTGCCGCTGATGGTGTCGCGCAGACTGTTGGGCGTTTTGCGCCGTTGGTGGTCAATGATGTATTGTTTACTGATATTTTCTACCGTAATGACGGACATGGTGCTGCGGGTTAAATATCGTCAACGAAGGAGCTTTCCCGCTGGCGGAAAAAGACAACCGACAGGCTCAGGCAAACCAGCGTAATGCCCACCGAATAGACCAGGCTCTGGGGGTTGAAGTGCGTTTTACCCCCCAACAACGACCAGCGAAACCCGTCGATGATGCCCACCAGGGGGTTCATTATGTAGTATTTTTCGTACCATTTGCCTGCTACCTGCGCACTGCTGTAAGCAATGGGGCAGGCATAAAAACCCACCTGTACCAAAAAAGGGATGAGTTGGGCAATGTCGCGGAATTTTACGTTCACCACCGCAAAAAACAACCCGAACGCAAAGGCCGCCAGCAGGGCCAGGGCCACAAACGCCGGCATGACCAGAATATGCCAGTCGGGCATAAACCGGTACCAGAAAGCAATGATCACGAACAAAAACAGAGCAATACAAAAGTCAACCAAACTGACGGCCACCGCGCTCAGGGGCATCAGCAAGCGGGGGAAGTACACCTTCGTGACCAGGTTGGCGTTGGTGGTGATGCTGGAACTAATCTGGGTGAAGGCGTTGGAAAAAAACGTCCAGATCGTGATGCCGGCCAGCACCATCAGGGGGTAGGGCACACCGGGGTCGGGGCGCAGCTTGGCGACTTCGCTAAACACAAAAGCCATCACCAGCATGGTGGCCAGGGGCCGAATCAGGCTCCAGGAGGCACCCAGGGCGGTTTGCTTATAGCGCACCGAAATGTCGCGTACGGCCAGGATGTAGAGCAGTTCGCGGTTGCGCCACAAATCCCGCCAGTAGTAGCGTTCGGGCATCCCGGCCTGAATCAGTACGTCGTGGGATTTCATTTAGCGGCTGCGCTTTAAGTTTCTCAGCGTTTCACGAATAAAAATGGCCACAATGCCCAGCACCAGGCCAATGGCCAGGCCAATCTGCATGGCGGCTTTCACAGGTACGTTGCGAAACAGGGGCAAAATCACCGGTTCGATGATGGTAAACAGCGGTTGCTCCCGAATCAGGGACAGGCGCATGTTGTCCAGGCTGGCCACGGCTCCGTAGTACTGTTGGGTCAGAAACGTTGAATTGCGCGAGAGCCGCTCTTGCCGCAGTTGCCCCTCGGCCACAACTACCTGCTGATTTTGGTTCATATAGGTAGCCAGGCGGTTTTCGGTGCCGCTCATTTTGCGGTAGAGCGAATCGACACGGCGCTCCAGAAGCGAGAGCATGTCGCGGGTTTTTTTGGTCTGCTTCTGCTTGTAATCATCTTCAATGGTCACGATGTGGTTCTCCACAAACGCTTTGGCCAGTTCCACGTTTTCCATGCCCGCAATCATGGCCATGAACGTCGATTTGCGATCCACCTGTTTGATGGTCAACTCATCGGCCAGCCGCGCATGGATGTCGGCCATAGCAGCAATTTCTTTCTTGGTATATTTTTCGCGGGGTTTGGCGGCGGCAAACGTAAAATCACGCAGGTCGTCGCTCTCTTCCCATTCATTGTCCAGAATGCCGCTGTGCTTGATGTAATAATTCACCAGCAAGTGGGCCGTATCCCGGACAACGACGGTTTTCATCAGCGTCTTCTCCAACACAGGCCGCGACTTGGTGTAGAGCATGAAATTGTCGCCGGTGAAAATGTTGGCTTCCGGGGCGGCCTGCCCCAGCCCGAAGGCACTGGCCAACGCACCCAGCTCGGCCATTTGGCCGCCACCACCACCACCCCCGCCGAGGTTAAAAATGATTTTACCACTGTAGATGGTTTTCTTCTTCGACGTGGCATCGTTGTAGAAGCCAATCAGCCCGCCAACCAACACGGTACCAAGCAGAATGTACCAGTTGCGGCGCAGGATGTACTGAAATTTCTTGGCCCGCTCCATCACTTCAATTGGCGAAAGCTGATTGGGCGGCAGAGCAGTGCCCTGTAGGGGGGCAGGTGTTTGCGAAGGCGTGTTCATACGGAAGTTGTTGGACGGAGCGTTAACGGCGAAGAACAGAGATGGCCAACACGGTCGAAATCAGCCCCAACAACCCACTGGCAATGCCACTGATGGTGCCAATAACCTGCTGCGGAGTGATGGGGTTGGTGCGCTGTACCGGCACAATAACCTCGGCTCCCGGCTCGATACGGGGATACACATTGAAAAACATGAACCGCCGTGTGCGGTCGACCGAACCGTTGGCATAGACCACAAACGCCCGTTTGCGCTGCGACCGCTCGGTGAACCCGCCTGCCTGCGAGACGTAATCCTGGAAGGTTTGGCCCGGCCTGTATTTGACCGTAGTGGGCAAGAGCACTTCTCCCTGAATCCGTACCGTTTCCAACTGCTTCGGAATACGCAGAAGGTCGTTTTCCTGCACCAGAATATCTTCCGACCCACCGGGGCGGCTCAAAATTTTACTCAGATTAATACCAATTGATTCCTCCTTGTCCTGAACGATCTGGTCCACGTCTACACCGGTGCGGCGTGAATTGTCGTTGGAAATCTCCTCCACCGACCGCTGGCGTTGAGACAGTTCTTCGGGGCTGAGTTTCACCCGACGTACCAGCGTGGCACCGGCCACATACGCCTGCGGGGTGAGGCCCCCGGCAATGGCTACCATGTCGGATACTTTCTGGTCTTTGGTTTTAATAGGATACAGGCCCGGCAACACCACCTCGCCCTCCACGCGGGCAAACGTTTGAATTTGGTAATTCGGCGACCGCCGCACCATCACCTGATCGTAGGGTTGCAGGAAAAACTTGCTCTCGTTGCTCAGTTCCAGGTTTCGGTCAATGCTAAACCGGTACACGTCGGCAATCTGGGCCGAAGTAGATTTAATATCCACGTCTTTTTTGCGCCGAATCACTTCCACTTGGGACACCGCAGCGGCTTCGCGCAGACCGCCCACCTTCACAAAAGCATCTTCCAGGGTCATGTTCGACACGTACCCAATGCTGCCGGGTTTGTTCACCTCGCCCTGGATGGTAATGTCGCCAAACTCGGCCAGGTCGAATTTAGAGTTTACCGTCACCAGGTCTTCGCGTTGCAGGGGCAAGTCCGGCTCGGTGCCGTTCAGAATCTTGGCAAGGTCAACGGTGATGTTCTCGGTGGTCATGTCCTCGCGGGTGCGGGTAATGTTCACGCGGCCCATCAGGGCTTCGCCCCGCGCCCCTTCGGCACTGGTTATCAGTTCTTTCAGGGTTTTGTTCTGGTCCAGCGAAAACACGCCGGGGCGGTACACGGCCCCCGCCACCGTGACCTGGTTCTCAAACCGATCCAGCACCTGCTCTACCGAGGCAAAGTCGCCGTCCTGCATGGCGAACGATTTAAATTGGTCGGCCAGCACATCAATCACTTTGATCTCGCGGTTGGTGAGGCGGGTTACTTTCACGCGGTTTTTGTAGGCGTTGGCCGAAAAACCACCTCCGTAGAATAAAAGCCGGTCGATGCTTTCGCCGGGCAGCATTTCAAAAATGTTATTGCGCCGCGTGGCTCCCTGAAGTTCTACGTGCGCCACAAACGCCGGTATGCGAATATTATCGTTTTCCTGCAACCGGATGTTGTTGCGCAGCATTCCGGTCAGGAGTAAATCGTAGAGGTCGAAACTGGCCACCACGCGGTTGTTGCGAATCAATTGAATGTTCCGAAACGACCCCAAATCGCTTGGCCCGCCTGACAGGTAAATTACGTTCAGGGCCGACGACAGCGACGATACCGTATACGTACCTGGCTTGTTGGCCTCACCCAACACCGACACCCGGATACTGCGGATGTTGCCCAGCGTAACCTCGATGTATGTGTTCCGGGCACCGTATGGACCGTTTTTGAGGCCTACGTATATCTTGGAAAGCCGTTCTGTTATCCGGGCTTTGGCGGCTTCGATGGTCAGGCCCGCCACGTGTACCGGGCCAATGCCGCTGGGCAGATAGATGTTCCCCTCCGGCGTAACGGCCTGTTTGATGGCATCCTGCGAATAGCCGTAGATGTTGATGTTGAGCTGGTCGTTGGTGCCCAGCACGTAGTTGACCGGCGTGGCAATGTTGAGGTTGGGCTGAAAGGTGCTGGCCAGAGCCGGGTTGTTGAAAATTTCGTAGCCATACAGTCGCCGCCGGATTCCCGCCCGCTCTGCCGCTTTCTGGACTTCCAAATCCGTGAGGCCATCAGACGTTTTCTCCTCGGCCAGTTCATTAGCGTTCAGAGGCACGTCGCCTTCCAGGATGGGGTTGCCGTTGGCATCAACGCCCGTCTGCTGGCCCAGTTGCCCGGCATCGCCCGTGCCGGTGGTTTGGCGGGCGTTGGTGCCCTGCTGGGTTTGCCCGTTTTGGGTAGCCGCCCCGGTACGTTGCTGGTTGGGATTTACGTTGGCATTTTGCTGCGAGGTGCGCCCGGTTTGGGTGTTGCGCCCCGGCACTTGCCCGCCCGTCTGAATGGTGCCGTTGGGGCCAATTCTAACACCGGGCGGCAGGGGCGTACCCGCAGGCACCTGAACACCGGCCGGTAGTTGGAAGGTGCCGCCGCTGCTGGCTGGTGCGCTTTGGCCGGGCCGACCCGTGGAGGCCGGTGCGCCAGTACTACCACCCCCGCCCGACGGTGTAATTTGCGCCCACACGGTGGCGGTGGCCCCGAAGAGTAACCCCGTCAGGGCAAAAGTGCGGGAGAACGAACGAATTGGTTGTCTGAAATAGCTGGTAAAGAAAGAAACCCACGCTGGTTGGAAATTGGGCAATTTTTGCATATTTTTAAGATGTCAACCCCACGAATCAGGGTTAGGCAGTTGGTAATGAGTTAACGATTTTTCTTATTTTTATGGTATTTCAGCACAATCAGCGGGCAAAGTAAACGAACTTTTGCCGGATTCTAATCAGTTTTCTATTCACTGGCCCCCACTGCCACCCGCCAGTTCAGGGTATAATTTTTCCGATGTGAGGTAGATCAGACTTCCTCCATTTTTCAACTCTTTTTTGCCCAACGCACCCATTTTTACCCCTATAGCCGATCAAATGCAGCCTACCGTACTATATAACGAAGACAGTATCCGCTCCCTGGATTGGCGCGAACACATCCGCCTCCGGCCCGGCATGTACATCGGCAAACTCGGTGACGGGGCCGCCGCCGACGATGGGATATACGTCTTGCTGAAAGAAACCATCGACAACTCCATTGATGAGCATGTGATGGGGAATGGCAAGAATATAGACATAAAAGTGACGGATCACCGCATTGAAGTCCGTGACTACGGGCGGGGTATTCCATTGGGAAAAGTGGTGGAAGTGGTGTCAAAAATCAACACCGGTGGTAAATACGATTCGGGTGCGTTTCAGAAATCAGTGGGGCTGAACGGGGTAGGTACCAAAGCCGTCAACGCCCTGTCGGGCTATTTTCGAATTCAGTCGTTTCGGGAAGGAAAAACCGTTTGGGCCGAGTTTGACCGGGGCATTCTGACGTACCAGGGCGAAGAAGTCACGACCCAGCGCAACGGTACGCTCTCGGTGTTTGAACCCGATGATACGGTGTTCAAAAACTACCACTACCGGGGGCAGTTTGTGTCGGATATGCTCTGGAATTACTGCTACCTCAACGCGGGGCTGGTCATGAATTTCAACGGGCAAAAGTTCATTTCCCAAAATGGTCTGCTCGATTTACTTCGGAGTAAGCACAAGGAAGAAGATCTCCGCTACCCCATCATTCACCTGAAAGGAAACGACATTGAGGTGGCCATGAGCCACGGCAGTCAGTATGGCGAAGAGTACCATTCGTTCGTCAATGGCCAGTATACCACCCAGGGCGGTACCCACCAGAATGCCTTCAAAGAGGCCATTGTGGAAACGGTGAGGAAGCATTTCGACAAAAATTACGAGACCACCGACATCCGGGCCAGCATTGTGGCGGCGGTGAGCATCCGGGTGCAGGAACCCGTTTTTGAGTCGCAGACCAAGACCAAACTGGGGTCGGTAAACATGGCCCCCGACGAGAGTGCGCCCTCGGTACGGTCGTTTGTGCTCGATTTTCTGCGCGACCGGCTCGATGATTACCTGCACATGCACCCGGCGGTGAAAGATGCCCTGAAACGGCGCATTGAGCAGTCGGAGCGGGAGCGGAAAGAACTGGCGGGTATTAAGAAGCTGGCCAACGAACGGGCCAAAAAAGCCAGCCTTCACAACAAAAAACTCCGCGACTGCCGCACCCACCTGCCCGACGTGAAAGCCGACGAACGCCTGAATACCACGCTCTTCATCACCGAGGGCGATTCGGCCTCCGGCTCCATTACCAAGAGCCGCAACGTGCAGACGCAGGCCGTGTTCAGCCTACGCGGCAAACCCCTGAACTGCTACGGGCTGACCAAAAAAGTGGTCTACGAAAACGAAGAGTTTAACCTCCTCCAACACGCGCTGGACATTGAGGAAGGGCTGGACAGCCTGCGCTACAACCGCATCGTGATTGCCACCGATGCCGACGTTGACGGGATGCACATCCGGCTGCTGATGCTGACGTTCTTTCTCCAGTTTTTTCCTGACCTGGTACGTAATGGGCACCTCTATATTTTGGAAACGCCGCTTTTTAGGGTCAGAAACCCCAAAAACCACAAGGAAACGGCCTACTGTTATTCGGAAGAAGAAAAACAACGCGCCACCAACAAGCTCATGAAAGGCGGCAAAAAGGTGGAAATTACGCGGTTTAAGGGCCTGGGCGAAATCTCGCCCGACGAGTTTGGCCTGTTCATTGGCGAAGACATGCGCCTGGAACCGGTCATTATGGAAAAAGACGCGTCGGTGCCCAAACTGCTCAGCTACTACATGGGCAAAAACACGCCCGACCGCCAACGCTTCATCATCGACAACCTGCGGGTAGAAAAAGACATCGACGATGTGGCGTTGGTGTAGGAGCCAATCGGAATGCGGACGGAGCCGATAAGTAGCCGTTTGGCTCCAACATTTGCCTGGGATTCCGGTTTTTACATACAGGTACGTCCGCCTCACATACAGCGGATTTCAGACCGTTCACCATGATTGTACACTCAACAAACGAAGGCTGGGAAATTATTCATCAGCAGGCACACGGGTTGCTTGCCTACCAAGTTGCAACCTACTGGCGGGCCGACAAAAGGCCAATTAATTGGCCCGAAACACTGATCGCGTTGGTCGAACACGACGATGGGCAGGACCCCTACGAGGGCAAAAATCACATCTCCGACGCGGGCGCACCGTTGCAGTTCGGCCCCTATTCAGTTGATCAATGCCGTCGAATGATTGCTGTGGCACTTGAGAAAAGCCGCTGGAACGCGCTCATGGTATCGCACCATGCCTCCTTTCTCTACGAATCGGAGCGGGGCAACGACCCGGCTTTAGACGAATTTTTGGATCAACAGAAAGATAACCAGAAAAAATGGCGCAACGCCTACAAAGCAACGGTCAAAGAGGTACAATATGCCTACGACCTGCTGCAATGGTGCGACGCGCTGTCGCTCATTTTGTGCCGTCAGGAACTACCGCCCGAAGCCCGGCTGCTCGAAATCAGCAAAGACCCCGATGGTACGTCCTCTTTCATCCATCAGCGCGCCACCGATCAATCATTGTCCGTTGATCCATGGCCATTTGATGCCCACGAGTTCAGTGTCCATGTGGAGGTATATCCCATCAATCAGTTGAGTTTCACGGATGATGTCGAACTCTACAACGCCATCAATGATGCGCCGGTTGAACAGCGGGAGTGGACGTTCAGGAAATAAAACACCAACGTTGAATGGGGATGAGGGGCTGAAGTTGAGCGCGGAATCTGTTTAAATTCTTGTTTATCTGCTCAATCCGCGTTCCCATTCTATTTTTGCCGCATGACTTTAGATTCCCTCCGTAACCATATTGATGCCCTCGACGATCAGGTGCTCACGTTGCTTAACCAGCGCATGGAACTGGTGCGCCACGTGGGCGAACTGAAACGGTCGACCAACGCCCTCATTTACCGCCCCGAACGCGAACGCCAGATCATCGACCGGCTGGTGGCCCGCAATAGCGGCCCCCTGAATGAAGCGGCCATCGAAGCTATTTTTCTGGAGGTGTTTGCCGTGGCCCGTAACATGGAACTGCCCGAACGGGTAGCGTACCTGGGGCCGGAGGGCAGTTTCACCCACCAATGCGCCGAGAGCCGGTTTGGTGCCCTGAGTGCCTACACCGCCCTGCCCACCATCCGGTCTATCTTCGAGAGTGTGGAAACGGGTCGGGCACGGTTTGGGGTGGTGCCCATCGAAAATAATCAGGAAGGGGTTGTGAATGAGACGATTGACCTGCTCAACGAGCGCGACATCTGCATTGCCGCCGAAGCGCAGATTCCGGTGCATTTTACGTTTGCCACCCTCACCGAAGACCTGGCCGACCTGAAGTATATCTACTCCAAAGACATTGCGTTCCGGCAGTGCAGCAAGTTTTTGCAGGACACCTTCGATGGTCAAAAGGTAGAACTGGTGCCGGTCGAATCGACCTCGAAAGCGGCCAAGCTGGCGGCGGCGCAGCCCCATTCGGCGGCCATCTGCTCGCACATTGCGGCCAAACTGTTTGGCGTGCCCGTATTGTTCGACAACATTGAAGACAGCGACCTGAACCGGACGCGCTTTCTGGTGCTGGCCAAAAATTTCCAGAACCAACCCAGCGGGCAGGATAAAACCACCCTCATTGCCCGCCTGCCCGACACGCTGAAACCGGGCGTTTTGGCCAATTTTCTTCAGGAATTCAACGAGCAGCAGATCAACATCACTAAGATTGAAAGCCGCCCGTTGCGCAACGGAGCCACGTTTCAGTATTGGTTTCTGATTGAGTGCGAAGGCCACGCCCAGGAACCCGCCCTTCAGGCCATATTGGCCCGCCACAGTGCCGACCTCAAGAGTCTGGGCAGTTATATTCGGGTGTCCTGACCGGAAAAGAGCCAGTGAAGCCACGGCCAGGTACGTTCTGTAGCGGTAGCCTGTTTCGTGGTGCAGTAAGCCAACCTAGGCAATGAGTTTGTGGGGTGGCCTTACCCCAACCCGGCGCAGGTACGTAGCCTTTAGGCTAAAATCAGGTGCCAACAGTGGGGTAACACGACGAATAAAGCCGTATTTTGCCCCTTCATTCCGTAAACCAATTATGCAGAAGAAATTCACGCTCGCCGAAACCGATATTCCCGAGCAGTGGTACAACATCGTGGCCGACATGCCCAACAAACCACTGCCGCCGCTCCACCCCGGCACCCACCAACCCATTGGCCCTGAGATGCTTGCGCCGCTCTTTCCGATGGAACTCATCAAGCAGGAAGTAAGCACCGAGCCGTGGGTGGGTATCCCGGAGGAGGTGCGCGACCTGTACAAAATCTGGCGGCCCACGCCCATGTTCCGCGCCTACGGCCTGGAAAAAGCACTGGATACGCCCGCCAAAATTTATTACAAATATGAAGGCGTTAGCCCCGCCGGGTCGCACAAACCCAATACGGCCATTCCGCAGGCGTATTACAATAAAATGGAAGGCGTGACCAAGATCACGACCGAAACCGGCGCGGGGCAGTGGGGGAGTGCCCTCAGCTTTGCCTGTAGCCTGTTCGGGATGGAATGCGACGTGTATATGGTCCGGGCCAGCTACGACGGTAAGCCTTACCGAAAAATGATGATGAACACCTGGGGGGCCAACGTGTTTCCCTCGCCCTCGGCACGTACCCAAGCCGGGCGTAGCATTTTGGCCAAAGACCCCCACTCGCCGGGTAGCCTGGGTATTGCTATTTCGGAAGCCGTAGAAATGGCCGTGCAGGAAGAGTATACCAAATATGCCCTCGGTAGTGTGCTCAACCACGTGCTGATGCACCAAACCGTGATTGGTCTGGAGTCGATCAAGCAGTTGGAACAGGCTGGTGACTTTCCTGATATTGTGGTGGCTCCGTTTGGCGGTGGCTCCAATTTTGCGGGCATCGCGTTTCCGTTTTTGCGCTACAACCTCACCCAGGGTAAGCAGGTACGTTGCATTGCCGCCGAACCCACCTCGTGCCCCAAACTCAC
>JAYUKZ010000233.1:0-11556 GCA_043763995.1 Fibrella sp. | reverse complement strand
AAAGGACTCTTCACCGTGACCGACCAACGCCTGATTGGCTTGCCCGAAAACCCGCCCGCCCTCACCGCCGAGTTCACCCTCGACCTCAACGGCACGGTGCTCCAGTTCAGCCGCCCGTGGCTCTACAAATATACCGACCCCGTGGAGGGCGAACTCTACCGCCCTTTCGAGGTGCGCCCCGACGTGACGGTCAACCTTGCCGAACGGGTCTATGCCTTTGCCGACAACCAGCCCAAACCGGTTGAGGTGTTGGTGAAAGCCAACCGGGCGGGGCTTGCGGGCACCGTGCGCCTCGACGTGCCCGATGGCTGGCAGGTTACGCCCGCCGCCGTGCCGTTTTCGCTCAAAGACAAGTTTCAGGAGCAGCGGGTGGCGTTTACACTGAGTCCAAAAAGCGGGTCGACAAGGCCCGCGCCGGGAACCTTGTTGGCGGTGGCTACGGTGGGGGCAAACGCCTACAGCCGGGGTGTGCGCACCATCAGTTACCCGCACATTCCGCCCCAAACGTTGTTTCCGCCCGCCCGCGCCGTGCTGGAACGGCTCGACATTACCGTGCGGGCCAAAACCGTGGGCTACATTGCCGGGGCGGGCGACGAAGTTCCGGCGGCCCTGCGCCAACTGGGCTGTTCCGTGACACTTTTGGACGAAACCGAATTGGGCAAGGACCTCTCGCGTTTCGATGCCATCGTGGTGGGTATTCGGGCCTACAACACCGAAGAACGGCTTCGTTTTTCGCAGGAAAAACTGTTGGAATACGTCCGCAACGGGGGCACCATGGTGGTGCAATACGCCACGCCGGGCGGCGGAAATTTGCAATCGGGCCTAAAGGTCAGCCAGATAGGGCCGGTGCCGTTCGGGATTGGCCGCGACCGGGTGGCCGAAGAAGATGCCGTGGTGACGGTGCTGCTGCCCAACCACCCATTGCTGAACCAGCCCAACAAAATTACCGCCGATGATTTTACGGGCTGGGTGCAGGAGCGGGGACTGTATTTTGCGCAGGACTATGGACAAAACTACGAATCACTGCTGTCGATGAACGACGCAAACGAAGCCGCTAAGCTGGGTAGCCTGATTTACGCCGCCCATGGCAAAGGCCATTTTATTTACACCGGGCTGTCGTTTTTTCGGCAACTGCCCAACGGCGTTCCGGGGGCTTACCGGCTGTTTGCCAACCTAATTTCGGCGGGTATTGCGCGTTGAGAGCACGGGTTTTACTCGTCAGGTACGTTACTCAAGTGCCCTATTTCGGCTAAACGTGCGTAGGTTTAGGTTCATTTTAACGAAAACGTTATGATTTCGACGAAAGCATTCGCCGCCCAAACCAAAGACACCGAACTGGCCCCGTGGACGTTTGACCGCCGCGCCGTTGGCCCCCACGACGTTCAGTTCGACATCAGCTACTGCGGTGTGTGCCATTCTGACCTGCATCAGATTCGGGACGAGTGGGGCGGCAGCATTTTCCCGATGGTGCCCGGCCACGAAATTGTGGGGCGGGTGGTGGCCGTGGGCAATCAGGTCAGCAAATTTGCCGTGGGTGATTTGGCCGGCACCGGCTGCATGGTCGATTCGTGCCGGACGTGTACCAACTGCCAAAACGACCTGGAGCAGTATTGCACCAACGGCAACAGCCTGACCTACAACAGCCGGGAACAGGACAAAAAAACGCCCACCTACGGCGGCTATTCCAACAGCATTGTGGTACACGAAGATTTTGTGTTGCGTATACCCGCCTCGCTCGATCTGGCCGCGACCGCGCCGCTACTCTGCGCGGGCATCACCACCTATTCGCCCCTGCGCCACTGGAAGGTGGGCAAAGGTCACAAACTAGCCGTGCTGGGCCTGGGTGGGTTGGGCCACATGGGCGTGAAATTCGGCGTGGCCCTGGGGGCCGACGTGACTGTGCTCAGCACCTCGCCCGCAAAAGAAGCCGATGCTCGGAAGCTGGGGGCGCACCACTTTATTGTCAACAGTGACCGCGCCCAACTGAAAGCCGCCCGCGCCTCGTTCGACTTTATTTTGGACACCGTTTCGGCAGAACACGACTACAACCTCTACCTTTCTCTGCTGAAAACCGATGGCGTACACATCTGCGTGGGGGCGCCGCCAACACCCTCTGCCCTGATGGCTTTTAGCCTCATTCCCGGCAGGAAAAGCATTGCCGGGTCGACCATTGGTGGTATTGCCGAAACGCAGGAAATGCTGAATTTCTGCGCCGAGCATAACATCGTCTCCGACATTGAACTGATTGATATTCAGAACATTCACGCCGCCTACGAGCGGATGCTGAAAGGCGACGTACGCTACCGGTTCGTGATCGACATGGCTTCGTTGGCGTAGGGTTGCCGAGTGGGGGAGTGGTTCAGGAAAACCGTTCCAGAAGCTGACCGGCGGAGAGCTTTTCCTGGTCGCCGGTCAGCATATTTTTTAGGGTCAACTGCCCCGTCTGCACCTCCTCCGAGCCGATGAGTACCACGTAGGGAATCTGCTTTTGGTTGGCGTAGTCGAGTTGTTTTTTCACTTTCGCCAGGTCGGGGTACACCTCCGCAGGTACGTTGGCGGCGCGGAGTTGTCCCACCAGCGGTAGGGCCAACGCCAGCCCCTCAGCATCGAAACAGGCCAACAGCACCTGCGTACCCTGCCCCGCCGTGGTCGGGAAAAGGTCCAGTTCCTCCATCACGTCGTAAATCCGATCTACCCCGAACGAGATACCCACGCCCGACAGGCCGGGCATCCCGAACGTGCCCGTCAGGTTGTCGTACCGCCCGCCGCCGCTGATACTGCCGATGGCTAGCGGAACGCCGCCCGTACTGTTGGCCTTTACCTCGAAAATGGCCCCGGTGTAGTAGGAGAGGCCCCGCGCCAGAGTCACGTCCAGTTCCAGTTGCGGGTCAGCAAGGCCCATTTCCGTCGCCAGGCGCAGGGTTTCGGCTAGCTCGACAATACCTTCCTGGGCCACCACCGACGCAGCCAGCCAGGTACGTAGTGCGTCGAGTATCTGGGCTGGTGTGCCCGTGAAACTGAACAGCGGAGCCAGGGCGGTGATGTTTTCGTCGGTAAAACCCCGTTCCAGAAGTTCTTCTGTCACTTTTTCCGGCCCAATCTTGTCGAGTTTGTCGATGGCCACGGCCAACGTACTTTCCTCGCCGAGCCGACCAATAATTTCGGCAATGCCCGCCAGAATTTTGCGATTATTTATTTTCAGTGTGAAGTCGGCAATGCCTAGATTCCGTAGTATTTCATGCACCATGAGCATAATTTCGGCCTCGCACACCAGTGAATCCGTGCCTACCACGTCGGCATCGCACTGGTAAAACTCGCGGTAGCGGCCTTTTTGGGGGCGGTCGGCCCGCCAAACGGGTTGCATTTGGTACCGTTTGAAGGGCATGGTGAGGGCGTGGCGGTTCATGACTACATACCGGGCAAAGGGTACGGTGAGGTCATAGCGCAGTCCCTTTTCGGCCAGGCGGGGGGTAAGTTTTTTGCTGCCTTCGGCCAGGTCGGCTTCGGTGAGTCCCCCGGCAAAGTCGCCGGAGTTCAGGATTTTAAACAGGAGTTGGTCGCCCTCGTCGCCGTATTTGCCGGTGAGGGTGGTCAGGTTTTCCAGGCTGGGCGTTTCCAGGGGTTGAAACCCAAACCGGCGGAACGTTTGCCGGATGGTATCGAAAATAAACAGCCTTTTTTGCATTTGTGCGGGCCCAAAATCGCGCGTACCCTTAACAACGGATGGTTTCATGGGTACAAAATTACGGCATGCCAACGTATCTGTCCCCTATATTTGACAAACTATGACTCTCGCACCCATCCATATCGACGAGGACCCCACGGTGGCCCTGTATGCTACTCCCGATTGTCAGGCGATGTTTGAGTCGTACCCGGCCTACTACCATGAAACCGGCTACACTCCGCCATGGATTGGCTATTTCGTGCTTCGTGATGGAGTGGTTGTGGGTGTGGGTGGATTTGTGGGCGCACCACAAAACGGCCGGGTCGAGATTGCGTATGGGACGTTTAAGGCTTACGAAAAGCAGGGCATCGCCTCATTTACCTGTCAGCAATTGCTGGCTATTGCCTGGGCCACAGACCCGACCCTGACGGTAACGGCTAAAACTGCACCTGAACAGAATGCCTCCACGACGATCCTGAGTCGGCATGGCTTTTTGCATACGGGTGTGGTGCAGGACCACGAAATTGGTGATGCTTGGGAGTGGGTACATCCGGGATAAAGTGCCGAAAACAGTAGTGCGAACGCCGTTTTTTGGTTAAAAATTCTTACTTTTGCGTTCCAAAAATCGAACCAGACTAAAACATATATACTGACATGGGAGTAACTAAACTACTGCGCAAAGGCCGCCGCAACCGGGCCATCGCCAACAACGCGGTGCAGGCAATAAAGCAACTGACGTTGAAGCCAACCATCAAAAATGTGGATGTAGAGGCCATAAAAGCCTCTTTTGCCGAGAAGAAAGCCGCACAGCCAGTTGCTTAATTAGGCCAACACAGATTTGTTCAGGAAGCTCCGTCGCGTTTAACCGGCGGGGCTTTTTGCTTTTTATTCTGCTCTTTTTGGCGGTGTTTCAACTCTTGCCGAATAATTTGCCGGGTGTCGATCATGGCCCTGAACCGGATGGCCGACCCGAAAATGCACAGCCCGCCATTGATGAGTATCAGGCTGTAGGTGCCTCTCAGAAACCACCGCGAAAACACGGCCCCCGTTTGCATCTCATGGCTGGCACCGGCAAATACGCACAGGCCAAAGCCAATCAGGAGCAACCCTGCCGGGGCCATCAGCAGCCATTTGGTCCGGGCACTCATGCGTTTCACCAGCCGTTGGCCGGGGGGGCGGGAACTGATTGCCATGGGCGGGATGCAAATAATAATTTTATACGAACGTACTTCATTTTTCGGGAAATATCTGTAGCCATTCCCCTACAAAACCCAGGCCATAGGCAGAAAGTTGAGTGAACGAAGCCAACACGCTCAACCCACCCACCCATGCGCTTTGTTCCTGCCGGGCGGCATCCAGCCAGATCAGCAAGCCAAAGATCAGGTACGTTGCCAGCCCGGCCAGGGCCAGTGGCCAGCAAAAAAGGCTCAGTAGGGGTAGACTGAATGCCCCCAGCGAAAAAACCACCGGGAAGGTGTGTACCAGCTTGATGGGGATGGCATATTGCCGCTGTAGTTGCACACGGGTACGGCCAAAGGAGATGATTTGCCCGAAAAAAGCCCCCAGCGTGCCCCGCCGTTTGTGGTACACCGCCGCCCCCGGAATCAACCCCACGCGGTAGCCCAGCCGTAACAGGCGTGTGCTCAGTTCCATATCTTCGCCCATGTTGCGTTTGGCAAACCCGCCGGTCTCCAGAAATACCCGTTTCGATAAGCCCATGTTGAACGAACGGGGTAAAAAAACGCCCCCCGCGTTGTTGGTCTTCCCCCGGATGCCGCCCGTGGTGAACACCGAGGTCATGGCGTAGCTGATGGCTTTCTGGGTGGCCGAAAAATCGGGACTGGCGGCATCGGGTCCACCGTAGGCATCGAGCGGAGTGTGGTTGAGGTACGTCTGCACAGTGGCCAGGTACGTAGGTGGCACCACCACATCGGAGTCGAAAACGATAAAATAATCGCCGGTGGCTTGCTCGAAACCGTAGTTGCGGGCAAATCCCTGCCCCCGGTTGGGCTGCCCGAAATAGCGCAGGGTAAGCCGGTTCTGGTACGTTCCGGCTACGGTTTCAGCTTTTTCGGTCGAGCCGTCGTCGATGATCAATACCTCAAAATCCGTCAGTGTCTGCCGCGTCAGGCTTTCCAGCAGATCGGCCAGTTCGGCGGGGCGGTTGTAGACGGGTATGACGAGGGAGAAGCGCATAGTAACGCCCGGCTCCAGCCGGGTAGCCATTTATATCCAGTGTACTTGTTTATAAACGAATGAAGGCCCCTGTCGTTTTCGGTCTTTAGCCGCTTCAGGTGACTGCCCGGCTGGAGCCGGGCGTTACGCCAGGCTCTCTTCGTTGGCGGCAATCACCGTTTCAATCAGGTCATCCGTCAGGGCGGTAGACACAAACAGGCTTTCGTATTGGGCGGGGGCCAGGTAGATGCCCCGTTCCAGCATGGCGTGGAAATAGCGGCCAAAGCGCGGGATATCCGACGTTTTGGCCGATTCCAGGTCTGTTACGGGCTGGTCGGTCATAAAGAGCGTAAACATCGAGCCGATTTGGTTCACGGTGTAGTTCAGGCCCAGCTTGGCTGCGCTTGCCCGGAACCCGTCGCCCAGCCGTTGGCCAATTTCGTCCAGGCGGGTGTAGACTTCCGGGTGGTCGTTGAGGTGGTGCAGCATGGCCAACCCCGCCGACATGGCAATGGGGTTGCCCGACAACGTACCTGCCTGGTAGACTGGCCCGGCGGGCGAAACCATGTTCATGATGTCGGTGCGGCCCCCGTAGGCCCCCACGGGCATGCCGCCGCCAATGATTTTG
Organism: Fibrella sp.; assembly: GCA_043763995.1. Classification (GTDB taxonomy): domain Bacteria; phylum Bacteroidota; class Bacteroidia; order Cytophagales; family Spirosomataceae; genus Fibrella. The sequence continues at coordinate 5,089 of JAYUKZ010000233.1, read as the reverse complement.
CCCAGCGTGGTCATGTCGGGCAGCACGCCAAACCGTTCCTGCGCCCCGCCTTTGGCCAGCCGGAAGCCGGTCATTACTTCGTCGAAAATCAGGATGATGCCGTGCTTGGTGCATAGGTCGCGGATGCCCTGCAAAAAGCCGGGTTGGGGCAATACGCAGCCCATGTTGCCCACCACGGGTTCCAGAATGAGGCAGGCAATCTGGTTGGGGTTTGCGTCGATGAGCGTTTCCACCGCCGCCAGGTTGTTGTAGGGGGCCGTGAGGGTGTCGTGGGCGGTGGCTTTGGTCACGCCGGGGCTGTCGGGGGTGCCCATCGTCATGGCTCCGCTACCGGCGGCAATCAAAAACGAGTCGGCGTGGCCGTGGTAGCAACCTTCAAATTTAATCAACTTGTCGCGCCCGGTGAAGCCCCGCGCCACCCGGATGGCGGCCATCGTGGCTTCGGTACCCGAATTAACCATCCTGACTTTCTCCACCGACGGCACCATGCTCACAATCAGTTCGGCCATCTCGACCTCTTTGCGGGTGGGTGCGCCAAACGAAAACGAGTGCTGAATGGCCTCGCGCACAGCCCGCTCAACGGGTTCAAAGGCGTGGCCCAAAATCATTGGCCCCCAGGAGTTTATCAGTTCGATATACTGCCGGTCGTCTTCGTCGGTGACGTAAGCCCCTTTGGCCGATTTAATAAAAATGGGCGTGCCACCCACCGCCCTGAACGCCCGCACCGGCGAGTTGACCCCGCCGGGAATGAGAGTTTTGGCTTTTTCAAATAATTGTTCGCTTTTCATGACTGAATGAGGGAATGAGTGAATGAGCGAAGGAGCGAATGTTTGGTAGCCGCTACGCGGACGTGTTGTTGTAGCTAAACATTCACTCCTTCGCTCTTTCACTCACCGGAACGCCGGACCGTCACTAATTGATTTTTTGGAAATGACCGTCGTTGAATTTAATAATCGGCACGGTCTGGTTATCGTTCGATTGGCGGTAGTCGAATCCCGACAGTACATAGTCGGAAGGGTCGTCGGTTTTGAGGGTAGCTTTGTTTTTGAGGGTTCCTTTGGCCAGTTGGCGACCAAAAAACAGGAGCATATCGTACCCTTGGGCGGCAAACGTAGACGGGACACTGTTGCGCTTGGCCAGGTACGTTTCCTGGAAATCGGCGGTGGCGGGGCGTTCCATGTCCATGAATTCGGGGGCCAGCAAATACAGCTCGCGGCGGGTGAAAGTGCCCAGCGAGTTTCGAAAATAATCGAAGGCCGGGTAGGTCGTGATGAGCGGGCCAGGTACGTTGCGGCGGCTGAGGGCATCCAGCAGCCGGGGGCCATCGTCGTTGTTGCTGGTGGCAAAAAACACGTGACCGGGCCGGGCATCGTCGGTCAGGCCAATGGCCGTAGCCATGTCGGTGGCCCGCCCCGTCAGGCGTTTAAAATCGAGCACCTGCACTCCCTGAGTTTTGAGTTCAGCCTGGTAGGCCGAGGCCAGGAGCGAGTCTTTGCGGGCCGCGCCGAAATAGATGGCGGCTTTGCGGTTGGTGGTCAGTTGGGTGGCAAAACGGGCCGTTTCCAGGGCTTGCTGCGCCGTGGAAGGCTGGGCCAGGTAGGCTTGTGGCTGACCCGCAATAAGCTCGCGGCTGGTGGCAATGGGGTTCACCAGCACCAGGTTATTTTGCTGGGCAAACTCGGTCACGAGTCGGTTTGGCTCGGTGTAGAGCGGCCCAATCAGCAGGTCGTTCTGGCCAAAGGCGGGGTTGTTGATAATTTCCAGGGCCTGGTCGGCATCGTTTTCCAGGTCGTAGGCAAACAGGTTTACGGTGATGCCCTCGGCCATGAGTTTGGCTTTGGCCAGTTTCATGCCTTCATACAGGTCATACACGTATTGGTTAGGCCGCAGCCGGTCGTCGGCGTTGAACCGCCCCATTCGGAATGGAAATAGCACGCCTACGTTGAAATAACCTTTTTGTCTGGCACGTTCCGCCCGAACGGGCACAGCAGATCGGGTATCGGGTTGGGGCGCGGGTTGCCGGGTTTTGGGCGCGGCAGGTACCAGCCCGTAGCGGTTTGTGAGCCGGTCCGACAGTTCGAGATCGTCTTTGTCGGAAGAGGTGCGCTGGATGAGGTCAACCAGGGTGCGGGCCAGAATTTTGTTGGTGGGGTACTGTTTTTGCAGCCCCTTGAGCCGGGTCAACTCGCTGATTCGGGGTAGAAAATGCGCTTCCATTCGCTCCACGTCGGGCTTCAGGTCGGCTTCGTCAATCAGGCTGATGTAGGAGAGGGCTTCGTCGTAGAGGCTTTGTTCCAGCGCGGCAGCGGCGGCCAGGTAGTAGGCTTCTTCTTTTTTGAGCCAGTTGGGAAACCGGTCAATGAGTTGTTTGACGGTGGCGCGGGTGGCAGCGTACCGTTTTTGCCGAAAATGGGCATCGGCGGTGTAATAATAAGCAAAGGGCGCGTAGCTGCCTTCGCGCTCCAGCACCGGCAGCAGTTCGGCGCGGGCGCGGTCATAGTCGCCCAGTTGCAAGAGCCGCACCCCGGCACGGTAGCGGCGTTCAGTATCCTTATTTTTCTGAGCAAAGGCCGGGCGTTCGGCCATCAGGCCAAGCAGCAGGGCCAGCCAGAAAAAGCCACTTAATCGGGGAATGTTCATCGGCTTAATGAGGTGGGATAGTCCGAAAAACGATTTGGGATTGTGGCGGTCCGCCGTCGCGGTTTGGGATTGTTAGCCTCGGCATAATCAAATCCCAAATCCGCGATCCCAAATCATTTCCGGTGCAGGTACGTTATTTTTTAGCCCGTTTCTTGGCTTCGTCGGCTTGCTTCCGGGCATCTTCGGCGGCGGTAAGCTGTTTCTGGATCATTTCCTGAAATTTGGATTTTTTCCCGCCCCCGGCAGCAATCTTTTTACGGTTTTCGTCCAGCACGTTTTTCAATTTGCCTTCGTCTACAAAATTCCGAATCAATAACTGCTGTGCAATGGTCACCACGTTCGATACAAAATAGTACCAGGTGAGGCCCGCCGGAAACGAGTTGAGCACAAACATGAACATAACCGGGAAAATGTAGCTCATGGCCTTCATGTTTACCGGCCCCGGCTGGGTGGGCGTGGTCTGGTTGTTATAATAGGCGTAGGCAATGCTGGAAATAGTCATCATCACGGTAAACAAACTGATGTGGTTCAGACCAAAAGGCATGGCCGTACCCAGCTTGATAAACGAGTCATACGTAGACAAATCGGGTGCCCAGAGAAACGTTTTTTGGCGCAGTTCAATCAGGTTCGGAAAAAGCTGAAACAGGGCCAGCAAAATGGGCATGGTAGCCAAAACAGGAACACACCCGCTCAACGGCGACACGCCCACCTCCTGGTAGAGTTTCATTTGCTCCTGCTGTTGCTTGGTCATGTCGTCGCCCACGCGCTCTTTAATCACGGCCAGTTCGGGGGCCAGTACCCGCATTTTGGCCATGCTGATGTACGATTTGTAGGTCAGCGGGGTCAGCAGGAGCTTCACGAACACCACCAGCAGGAAGATGAGCAGGCCGTAGTTGCCCACAAATTTTTCCAGGAAGTTAAAAACGGGAATGAAAAAGTACTGGTTGATGGGCTTCAGAATGGAGTAGCCCAGGTACACGTTCTGGTCAAATTCGGGGGCCACACCGGCCTTGATGACCTGAAAATCGTTGGGGCCGTAGTAGAACCGGAAGTTGCCTTTGCCCGCGTTGAGCGTTGCCATCGGGATGCCCACGCTGGCAATGGCCGTTTTGACGGTGCTACTGTCGGCGGGGTCAACAAGGGTCTGAAATTTGGGGCGGGCCAACGTGCCGTTTTGGGCAATAAACGCCGAGAGGAAATATTTGTGTTTAATGGCAAACCATTTCACCGGCTCTTCCGGGCCACCTTCGCTACTGCTTTCGGTTTCGGGCAGGTGGTCAAATTGGTCGGTGGCCGTGAGGTAGTTGATGGTGGCGGCTTTGCGGTTGTTGCTCAGGTCGTTTTCGTACTGCTGCATCCGGTCTTCCCAGGTCAGGCGCAGGGTGTCGCGGCCAGGTACGTTGTCGAGGCCGCTGGTTTTCAGTGCGTAGTCCACACTATAGCCCGTGGCGGGCAGGGTGTAGGTTTGCTCGATAGTTTGCCCCCCGGCCTGCGCCACAAAGCGAATCACCTGGGGTTGCCCTGTGGCGGTGCCGCCAGTGGCGGTGGTCTGGAAATACAGGTTCTGGAGCGAGAGCGTACCCGTTTTGGTGGGAATATCCAGAGCCATGCGGCTGGTTTTGGCACTAATCAGCAGCAGCGGACTACCGTTGTAGGCCTTGTATTTTTTGAGCAGTACCTCTTTCACCCGGCCACCCAACGTGTTGAACGTCACCCGAATATTCTCATTTTCAGCAATAATGTCCCGCGCCGTTCCGGTGGTAGCCGTGGCAAACGCGCCAAATGTCCGGTTGGTCAGGGCAGTGTCGGTGGGGGTGGGGGCGGGGGCGGCGGTGGCCGGAGCGGGTTTTTTGACCTGGATAGTTTGCGCGGGTTTCACCTCCGGCGGCATTTTGGACACCACATACTGGTAGCCCACAAACATGACCAGTATCAAAAACAGGCCAATAAGTTGATTACGATCCATTCTTTACGGTTTCGGTGTTTTGTTCCGGGCAGCCTTTTTCGGGAAAAGCAGACTTACGTTTCGGTAAGAAAAAAGTGCCGACGCAGCCGGGAGGAAATACACCTATTTTGGGCAAAATTACGCCAATACGGCGGGTTAACCAACTAGGGCGGTGGGGTTGGCGGCGGTCAGGTACGTATCCCGCCGGTTGGCAAAGGCCATGGCGGCTTTCACAAACTGCACAAACAGGGGTTGCGGGGCCATCACGGTGCTTTTCAGTTCGGGGTGAAACTGTACGCCCACAAACCAGGGGTGGTTGGGCAGTTCAATTATTTCGATCAGGCCGGTTTCGGGGTTGGTGCCCACGGCCTGCATCCCGCCCCGCTCAAAGGATTCGGCGTAGGCGTTGTTGAACTCGTAGCGGTGGCGGTGGCGTTCGCTGATGTTCTGTTTGCCGTATGCCTGGTAGGCCAATGAGTCTTTTTTCAGTTTGCAGGCGTAGGC
>JAYUKZ010000232.1:0-11585 GCA_043763995.1 Fibrella sp. | reverse complement strand
TTTTGCGCCTCGCCGACGAGCACCAAATCGACCTCTACGGCCAGCAACAACCCAAGCTGATGCTGACCGCCCCCCTGCGCATTGGTGAAGAAATCACGGGCATCATCGGCGTAAAATCCTATACCGACCCCACCCTCTACGGCCCCCGCGACCTGGAACTGCTCGAATTTATTTCGGGGCAGGTGGCCCTGGCCATTGCCCGCAAGCAGGCCGAAGCCGCCCTGAACAAACAAACGGCCCGGCTCAACGCCATTTTCAACAGCAGCACGTACCTGATCTGGTCGGCCAGCAAATCGCTGCAACTCACCTCGTTCAACCAAAACTACGCCCGCCTCATCCAGCAACTCACCCACGAGATGCCCCGGCTCTTTGTCAGTGCCGAAAAACAGGGCTGGCGGGCCATGGGCGATGACAACCGGCGGCTACTGGACGAACGCTACAAGCTGGCTTTCAAGGGATTGGCCCAGAATTTTGAGATGCGCTTTGAACTGAACCAGAAAGATGCCTGGCTCGAACTGCACCTGAACCCCATTCTGCTGGCGGGCGGGGTCATTGAAGAAGTGTCGGGTATTGCCCGCGACATTACCAACCGCAAAGGGGCGCAACTGAACCTGGAACGGAGCGAAGAAAAATTCCGGGGCATCTTTGAAAACCTCCAGGATATTTACGTCCGGGCCGACCGGCAGGGCAACATCACCATGATCAGCCCGTCGGTGTTTAAGCGCAGCGGCTACACGCCCGACGAGGTGCTGGGCCAGCCCGCCAGCCAGTATTTTGTGGAGCCGGGCGTGCTGAAAACGGCCCTATTCAAGCTGGTACGTACCCGGTCGCTGCGCAATTTCGAGGCCACACTGCGCCGCAAAGACGGCACCGAACGGCAGTTTATGTTCAATATGCTGCTGCTGAAAGACGAAGCCGACCGCTACCGGGTGGTGGCCGCCCTGGCCCGCGACATCACCGAACTAAAACGGCAATCGGCAGAACTGGTGAAGGCCAAAGAAGAGGCCGAACGGTCGCTGAAAGTGAAAGAGCGTTTTTTGGCCAATATGAGCCACGAAATCCGAACGCCCATGAACGGCGTAATCGGGATGGTAGACCTGCTCAACGACACTACCCTCAACGACGAGCAACGCGATTACGTCCGTACCATCCGCCGGTCGTCGGAAACGTTGCTCAATATCCTGAACGACATTCTGGATTTGTCGAAGATTGAGGCGGGCAAAATGCAGCTCCACGAAGCCCCCGTGGCCCTGGGCGAGGTGTTCGAGAAACTCATTGCGCTGTTTGGGCAACAGGCCAACGCCAAACACAACCACCTGTTCTACACCCTGGCCCCCGACCTGCCCAGGTACGTCATTGCCGACCAGACACGGCTGCTCCAGATTTTGTCGAACCTGACCTCTAATGCCCTGAAATTCACCGAAGAAGGCACCGTGGAGGTGGCGGCTTCGGTGGTGAGTAAACGCGGCAAGTTCAACCGAATCCGGGTAGACGTGCGGGATTCAGGCATCGGTATTTCGCCCGAAAACATCGGCCTGCTGTTCAATTCCTTCAGCCAGGTCGATACCTCGTCGCGCAAATCATTCGGCGGCACGGGGCTTGGTTTGTCGATCTCGAAAGAACTGGCCGCGCTCATGAAAGGTGAGGTGGGCGTGGAATCGACGGTGGGGATGGGCAGCACGTTTTGGTTCACAGTCGAGCTGAAAGAAACGGCCATCAGCCCCACCCAAAGCCCCGCCGAAGCCGCCGCCGACATGAAAGTGGCCGATTTTTTCACCGACGTTCACCCCGTCATTCTGCTGGTAGACGACAACGCCGTGAACCGAAAAGTGGCCAGCGAAATTCTGCGGCGGGCGGGCTGCGTGGTCACCACGGCGGCCAGTGGCCCCGAAGCCATCGAGAAAATTGCCGCCACGGCCCAGCCCGGTGCCGTGCGCTACGAGGTGGTATTCATGGACATCCAGATGCCCGACATGGACGGGGTGGAAACCACGCGCTACCTCCGGCAACACCACGCGCCGCTGCTGCCCCCCATTGTGGCCATGACCGCCTATTCGATGCGCGAAGACCGCGAACGGTTCTTGAGCCAGGGCCTGGACGATTACCTGCCCAAACCCATCCGCGCCCAGGGCCTGATTGCCAAAGTGAACGAAATTGTTACGAAACAACGGTTGTCGGCCCCTCCCGTAGAGACGCAATACGTTGCGTCTCCACCGAGCGCGAAGCTTCAAGCCGGAAATTCAGAAAATCAACTGCCTGCTTCGCGCACTACCCAGACGCGAAGTATCGCGTCTCTACGGTTGGCGGCCTACGCCGACGTACCGGTGATTGATTTGGATATTCTGGAACAACTGCGGGATATTGGCGGGGTGGAACTGGTGGAAGGCGTTTTTGACGATTTTGTGGCCGAAGCGACCCAACTGGTGCAGGAAACCCTGGCGGCGTTTGCCACCGGCGATATTGCCACGGTGAAAGGCCACCTGCATACCCTGAAAGGCAGCGCGGGCACGGTGGGTGTGGCCCGGCTGGCGCGTATTGCCCGCGAGGCCGAAGAGAAACTCAAACTTCAGGATACCAGCCAGTTAGCCCACGAACTGGACCTACTGCAAGCCGCCTACGCCGAATTCATGGCCACCCCCCGCCCGTAAAAACGCGATATTTGCGTCTCAGACCCGCCCGTAAAAACGCAATGTAATGCGTCTCAGACCCGCCCGTAGAGACGCGATACATCGCGTCTCAGACCAGCGCGAAGCCACCCAGCGCGAAGCCCCAGGTACGTCACAACCGGGTCAACGCAGAAACCGGCACAGCGCGGGGGCCGTGCGCTTCGCCAAGCGTGACCGAAGCTACCCCCGCCGCCGTGAGCGCGGCCAGGCTTTGCCGGAGCCACTCGTGTCCAAACGGCGTGTCCAGCCGGGCATCGGCCACCGGAGCCAGCCGTTGGCCAATAGATTCGGTTACGGGCGGGTAGCGGGGCGCGAAGGTGAGAGGCGAAATATGCACCGGTTTTCCGCCCGAAAGCCACCGCGCCGTCTGAACAGTGGGCAACAGTCCGTTCAGGTTTTCGGTGATGGTTAGGTCGTCGGTGGCGTGAACCTGCGGGTTGGCGGGGTACACCACAAAATCGACCAGATGGTAGGCGAAGGGGTGGCGGTTCAGGTCGGCGAAGGCGGTATCGGTACCGCCGCCCACCAACGTACCTGGCCACTCGGCGCGGAGGATGGGCAGCAGTTCTGCTAAAAGTGGGTCGGACGTGCGGAGGGTGGCCGTGTCGAAGAGCAACACCGAATGTATGCGCACGGGTACGTTAATAATGTGATGCTGAACCAATTGAAACTCGGCGCGGGGGTTTTCGCCAAAAAATAGGGCCAGTTCCAGCGCGATGCCCAGGGCGCGGGCATCGGCCAGGGCGTTGGTGAGGCGGGCGGGCCAGTCGGGTGTGGTAAGCAGCACGTCGGCCCGGAGGTGAGTTAGGGGCAATGCCCGGAGTTGGTCGGTTTGGGTGGGAAGCAACGGCACCCCCCCGGCGTGTTGGCCAAGGCCCAGTTGGAGTGGCGCAGCACCAGCGGGCGCGGGGGCCACAACGGGGTGGGGCACGGGCAACGGGGCCAACCACGTACCTGGAGCCACGGGGCCAAACGCTACCGTTTGCCGGATGGCCTCGTGCGGGCGCAGCGTGTACGGGAGAGGTCTGCCCGGCACCGTAGAATAGGTTTTGAACGACGCGTCGGTCCAGTTGCGCTGATCTTCCATCTCGAACACGTCGCCCCCAAAAACCAACTGCAACGCTGGCCCGCCTGCCGGTTGCCAGGCAAGCGTCTGGATGTCGAAAACGGGCTGATGCGGACTAATATGGTGCGAAAAATGGCCTTCGGTAGTTTGGCCCAACGGCGAAGTGACGCGGTAGGGTTGCCCCGTAACACCAGCCAACGGATGCAACACACAGATACCCACGCGATTGATAGCCTGTTCAGCTAACGATTCGGCAAAAAATTCCAGCGAAATAACCCCGTCGGCGGTGCCGGTAAACACCACAGTTCCCGCCAGGTGCAGCCCCAGATCGTCTGTGGCCCAGGCATACGAGAGCCGGAACGAGTCGGCGGTTTGGGTCAATTCTTCGTCCGAAATTGTGAGCGAAGCCGTTTGCCAATATTGGTCGCGAACGGCGATGTAGATGGCCCGGAGTACCTCCGTTCCGTGTAGGGTGAGGGTGCGCAGGGCACCGGACTGGTACCGTACCTGCACCGGGCCGACCTGGAAAAGTTGATTCATCTGGGGGGTAAGTTGTGGCTGGAATGTGGCGTAGCACAACAGGCAACACGTAGGCAGTGGCTGGCTGAGTACCGCTCAGGTGGCTCACCGTTTCTTCGGCATCAACCCGTTTGCAAAGCAGTAGGTTGACAAAGAAACCTGTTTCTCCCACAACAGGCATGTCTCTTTTGCACCAAACGTTACTTTCAACGAACCAATACATTCCTCCATTTCACTGATTATCAGTATTTTAATCATGATTTTTTGTTGTTTATGTTTAGAAAAATTTACTTCTTCTGGTTCATGGCATGCCTGAGCGCGGTGCAGGCACAGCCCACGGCACCAGCCACGGTGGGGCCGCTCCGCGTATCGAACAATAATCGGTATTTGGTTCGGCAGGACGGTACGCCGTTTTTCTGGCTCGGCGATACGGGCTGGGAATTGTTTCACCGCCTGACCCGCGAGGAGGCCGATACGTACCTGAAACGCCGCGCCGCCCAGGGCTTCACCGTGATTCAGGCCGTGGGGCTGGCCGAGTTCGCCGGATTGCGCGACCCCAACCCCTACGGCCACCTGCCCTTGCTGGGCCTGAACCCTGCCACGCCCAACGAGGCGTATTTTGAGCACGTAGACTACGTAATTGACCGGGCGGCGCAGTATGGGCTGATGGTGGCGTTTCTGCCCACTTGGGGCGATAAAGTATACCGCGAAAACTGGGGGCAGGGGCCGGAAATTTTCACCCCCGCCAACGCCCGCGCCTACGGCCAATATGTGGGCAACCGCTACAAAACCCGCAAAAACCTGATCTGGGTGCTGGGCGGCGACCGTAACCCCCGCCCCGGCAGTGCCGATTTGGCTATTTGGCGGGCTATGGCCGCCGGTATTGAGGCCGGGGTGGGCGGTGCCCAAAACGCGCTGATGAGTTTCCACCCCCAACCCAACGGCACCGAGGGCGGCGCGGGCCACTGGTTTCAGGCCGATGCCTGGTACGATTTCAATATGCACCAGAATGGGCATTGCCGGTTTACGCCCGTCTATGACAACATCACGGCGGCCTATAACCGGTTGCCCACCAAGCCCACCCTCGACGCAGAACCCATCTACGAAGACCATCCGGTGTGTTTCAACGCCACCGCCCTGGGTACGTCCAACGCCTGCGACGTGCGGCAGTTTGCCTACCTGAACCTGTTTGCGGGAGCCTTTGGCCATACCTACGGGTGCCACGATGTGTGGCAGATGTATGGCCCCAAACACCCCCCGGTGAACGGGCCGCACGTGTTTTGGCAGGAAGCACTGGAGCTGCCCGCCGCCAACCAGATGATTTTCGTAAAACGCCTGCTGCTGGCCCGCCCCCAAACCGACCGCGTACCTGACCAAACGCTTATTGCGGAAAACAACCTCAACCCACCCGACCGCATTCAGGCCACCCGTGGGCGCGATTATGCTTTTGTCTACAGCTCCTTCGGGCGGGCATTCACGGTTAATCCAGGCAAAATTTCGGGCGCGGCGGTGCGGGCTACCTGGTACGACCCGCGCACCGGCACCACCACCGATGCCGGGGTTTTCGGCAACAAAAAAGCCACCCGCTTCAGCCCGCCCACCACCGGCTACGGCAACGACTGGGTGCTGGTGCTGGACGATTCGACCAAAAACTACCCCCTGCCATGATGCGCCAACTACCCCGTCTGCTGGCGTTGGCCGGGTGCCTGTTGCCGCTGTACAGCCAGGCCCAGCCCGCCCCGGCGTTTGGCCCCAACACCCGTTTGCTCACCACCAGCCTCCGCACGGGTAACACCGAGGTATTTTGGGTGAACCCCCTCACGGGCGATGCCTTTAACATCACCAAAGCCCCCGCCACCAAAGAACGGTACCCGGTTTGGTCGCCGGGGGGGCAGCAGGTGGTGGAGGCCCTGCGGTATCAGTGCGCCATAGACGGGAGCCGGGCCGCCTGGTGGCCGGGCCAATGATCCGGCGCACCCAGTCCGGGAGGGGAGTGACTCAGCTACTGGCCGGGTAAAACGGGAATTATTTGTGTAGTATGGTGCTCAATTTCTGTACGATAAAGTCCACAAAACCAATCAACTCCCGTTACAGGATACGCACCTGGACATCAGCAACGTACCTGCAACGGCCAAAACAAGCCCATTACGCATCATTGAGGCCAACATTGACGCATTTGTTGAGCGACCAGCCCATCAAAGCAGACGAGCGTACACAAAGTAGATCACAGGAACAATCAACTTCTACCATTTATATAAATTTTAGTATTTAAACGTGTTCAGTCCATTCCCAATCAACCCGTCACATCACCTATGACTACTTCTTTTTACGCAATTCCAATTGTCGCGCTGAGTATAGCGTTGGCAACAACCCCGACTACCCCGGTGGTGGCGGGCACCCCGCCGCCCGGACGAACCCCGGCACTAACTCGACCCACCGCCGACGTACCAGTCAAAGGGCGGGTGAGCGATGAGACGGGTGCGGCCCTTACCGGCGTAACCGTGTCTATCAAAGGCACCACACGCGGCACCACCACCAATGCCACCGGCGACTATACGCTCACCGTACCCGACGGCGGAGTGCTGGTGTTTAGTTTCGTAGGCTTCACCAATCAGGAAGTCAAAATAGGCAACCAATCAGTGCTGAACGTACAGCTTGTGCCCGATACCCGCACCCTCAACGAAGTGCAGGTAGTGTCGGTGGGTTACGGCGAACAACGGCGGCGCGACGTGACGGGGGCTATCGGTTCGGTAGACATCAAAACGTTGCAAAGTGTACCCATCCAAACCGCCGACCAGGCCCTTCAGGGGCGCATTGCCGGGGTTGATGTGCAGGCCAATTCGGGTTTGCCCGGCAACGGCATGAAAGTGTCCATCCGGGGCACGGGTACCATCAACAACTCCGACCCGCTCTATGTCATCGACGGATATTACCCTGGCAACATTAATTCCATTAACCCCACCGACATTGCCAGCATCGACGTGCTGAAAGATGCCTCGGCCACGGCTATCTACGGGGTGTTGGGAGCCAACGGCGTGGTGATTGTAACCACCAAACGCGCCAAAGCGGGCAAGCCAACGGTGAGCTTCGATGCCTACGCCGGGCAACAACAGGCCATCAAGTTTTTGGACCTGCTGGGTACGCGCAACTTTGCCACGGTGAGCAACAATGCCAAAGACAACGCCCTGGCCGACGAGAATTTCAACGCCTTCCTCTCCAACAAACCGGGCCTTATTGGCCGCATAGGCTCTTCGCGGGTGGAAACCCTGGGCAACCTCGACAACCTGCCCAAATACGACCCCTACCAGCCCGAACTGGCCGGTAAGACCATTGATACCGACTGGCAGAAAGCCGTTTACCGCACGGCACCCATGAGCAATTATAACCTCACGGTGGGCGGCGGCAGCGAAAACGCCCGTATTCTGGCTTCGGTGGGCTACCTCCGGCAAGATGGTATCATCACGGGGTCAGATTTTGAGCGGATTTCGGCCCGCATCAACGGCGATGTTTCATATGGCAAACTGAAAGTAGGGTCTACCATTTTCTTCGCCCAGGAGCAACGGTTGCAAAACACGGGCGGCGGCAGCGCAGCAGCATCCATCACCAAAGCCTCGCCCGCGTTGGCCATCTACAACCGCGACCCCACGTTTATACTTGGTTTCAACGGCAACGAACGTACCCGCGACGGGCAAGACGGTGGCAACCCCCTCCGCGACCTGATTATCAACGACCAGCGGAACACGGCCTACAACGGCTACGGAACCATTTTTCTGGAATATGAACTCATTCCCGGCCTGAAATATAAAGTCAACACCGGGGTAAACCTCACGCTGTCGACCCAAAACAGCTATTTACCCGTCTATTACTCCAGTTCGTACGATCGGCGCGACCCCGGCAACAACCTTCTTTACCAAAACCAGTATCAGGGGTTGGGTTGGCTGGTGGAAAATACGCTGAACTACGAAAAACGAATCGGCAAGCATAATTTCTCGGTGCTGGGCGGCTATGTGGCCCGTAACGAGACCCGGACGTATTTTGAGGCCTCAAAAATCGGTTTCCCCGCCGGCGACCTGATTCGGGTGGCCGATGCCGGGGCAACCATCACCAACTACAACGGCAACCAGGGCCAAACCCGGCAGGTGGGTCTGCTGGGCCGAATCAACTACGAATATGCCGATAAGTACCTGCTGACGGTGAACGTGCGGCGGGATGGCTCGTCGCGGTTTGCCCGCGATTTCCGCTACGGCGTGTTCCCGTCGGCCTCGCTCGGCTGGCGCATCAATGAAGAGGCGTTTCTGAAAAACAACACGGCCATCAGCGACCTGAAACTGCGGGCGGGTTGGGGCCAAATTGGCAACCAGAACATTGGCGACTACCGCTTTGCCCCCACCATCGACATCAACGCCCGCTACTTGCTGGGGCAGTCGGGCGTGACGGGCGGCGGCACCGTGACCACGGCGGCCAACCCGCTCATTAAGTGGGAAACAACCACCCAAACCAACATTGGTCTGGACTACGGGCTATTCAACAACCGCCTGTCGGGTTCAATTGATTACTTCATCAAAACCACCGACGGGATTCTGTTGCAGGCCCCCATCGAAGCCTCGACGGGTATAGACGGACGGCCTACCGAAAACGTGGGCAGCATTCGTAACAGCGGCGTGGAACTGGCCCTGAACTACGGACGTACCAGTGGCGGCGTAGACTGGAACCTGGGCGGAAATATCTCGTTTATCAACAACAAGGTGCTCTCGCTGACTAAAAACAACGCGCCCACGGCTTTCATTGTGGGTGGTTTCGACAACTCGAACGACAACCGCCCCCTCACCAGGGCCGCCGTGGGCGAATCGGTAGGGGCGTTTTATGGCCTGGTGGTTGACCGGATTATCCAGAACAATACCGACCTGCACTACGCCAACGCCGCCGATGGTAACTCGGCCAGTGCCTATGGCGGCTCGGCCCTGCGCCCCGGCGACATCAAGTTTAAAGACCTGAACGGCGACGGGATCATTGATGACAAGGACCGTACTATCATTGGCAGCCCCATCCCCAAGTTCACCTACGGGTTCTATGGCCGGGCGGCTTACCGGGGGTTCGACGTGCAGGTGCAGTTTAACGGCGTGTACGGGTCGCAGATCTACAACGCCGCCCGCTTCTGGACCGAAGGGATGCAGCGTAACTTCAACTACGACAACAACACGCTGAACCGGTGGGTGTCGGAGGCCAACCCCGGCAACGGACGGGTACCCCGCGCCAACTCAAACGATGCCAACAACGGGCAGGTGTCGAACCGGTACATCGAAGACGGGTCATTTCTGCGGTTGCGGTCGCTGACGGTAGGTTACAATTTTCCGATTTCGATTCGGACAAAACTGGGCAACCTGACCAACCTGCGCCTCTATGCCACGGCCAATAACATGCTTACCTTTACCAAATACACGGGTTATGACCCCGAAATTGGGTCGGGCTTTCGGCAAGACCCCAACGCAGGCGACCCCAGCCAGGGAGCCAACCTGAACCGCAACATCGACAACGCCAACTACCCCATTGCCAAAAGTTTTATTGGTGGTATTCAAGTTACTTTCTAACAACCATGAAAAAAATCGTCACCCTCCTAAGTTTGTCCAGCCTATTGGTGCTGGGTACGTTCCAGAGCTGCAAGGAAGATTTCCTAAACGAAACCAACCCCAACCAACTCTCGCTCGACACGTTTTTTACCACCGAGGCCGACGCGCTCAACGCGGTCAATTCGACCTACGCCGCCTTGCAACGGTCGGATATGTACAAGCGGAAGTACTTCTTCCTTTTCGATCTCCTCAGCGACGATATCCGGGGCAATGACCCGCTCTACGCCGACGGGCAAACGCTTTCGGCCTACACCTTCAACGCCAGCAGCGAAACTGTGGGCGAGATGTGGCGCGGGCTGTTCCGGGGCATTCAGCGGGCCAACTTTGTGCTCGACAACCTGGGGCGGCTCAAAACCTCCGACCTGATTAAGCGCATGGAGGCCGAAGCCAAATTCCTGCGGGCACTATACTACTTTGACCTGGTGGCCAACTACGGGGGTGTACCGTTGCAACTGACCTCGTTTTCGCCCGAATCGCAGGGGAAGGAACGCGCCGCACCCGCCCAGGTGTGGGCGCAGATTGAGGCCGACCTGAAAGCCGCCGAGGCGGTGCTGCCCAACGAGTATAACGCCGAAAACCTGGGCCGCGCCACCAAATGGTCGGCCAAAGGATTATTGGGTAAATCGCTGCTGTTTCAGAAGAAAAATGCCGATGCCGCCGCCAAGTTCAAAGAGATCATCGACTACGGACGGTCGTCGGGCAAAATTGGCCTCATGGCCGACTACGCCGATAACTTTGTGGAAGTCAACGCAAAAGGCGAATACGTGGAGTTCAACAAAGAGTCGTTGTTTGAAGTCTCGTTTGCCGGGCAGGACCGCACCGGCGGCACGGGCAACTGGGGCGAAGACGGCACCGGTGTGGGCGAAGGCACTTTCCGGGCGGTAGAATACGGCATTGCTGCTTTCCAGAACACCAGCCCTTCGCTGGCACTAGTGTCGGCCTACCCCGACAATGACCCCCGCAAACGCATGGCCATGTTCGGCCCCGGCGATATGTGGAACGACAACAAAACCCTGGTGGCCTATCCCCGCACCGACTGGCAGCACCGCAAGTATTCGAACAAAACGCCGGGAGCCTCCGGCGATGATTTCAGCGGCTTCCAGGGGTCATCTATCAATATGCGCGTGATTCGCTACGCCGATGTGCTGCTGATGTATGCCGAAGCCCTCAACCAGCAGGGCGCGGTGTTCTCAGCAGAGGCCGCCGCCGCCGTGAACGAAGTGCGGGCGCGGGTGAAACTGGCCCCCCTTACGGCCACCACCGGCGCACAACTGTTTCAATCCATTATTGCCGAGCGGCGGCTGGAGCTTTCGTTCGAACAGTGCCGCCGCAAAGACATTGTGCGCTGGGGCATTGCCCGCGAAGTGCTGGGCAACAAATTTGTGGTGGGCAAACACGAACTGCTGCCCATTCCGCAGGGCGAGTTGGACCTCAACAGTAAACTCACCAAAAACCCCGGCTACTGATTTTTTCACCAGCCCCAAAAGCCTTCTTCATGACTCATACAATCAAAAAAATAGCCGTTTATGCCCTGTCAGGAGTCGTTTTCCTGACAGGTTGCAGCCAACAGGACCCCTTTGGTACGGGGTCGGTTACGCCCGCACCCAAGACCCTGGTGGAACTGGTCACAGGCGACAGAAATTTTAAGTTGCTGGCGCAGGCCGTAACCAGGGCCAACCTGGGGTCGGCCCTGAGCGGAGCCAACCT
>JAYUKZ010000231.1:0-3251 GCA_043763995.1 Fibrella sp. | reverse complement strand
TTAACCCGCTTGCTTTTTTGCTCGACCGGATGGAAGCCGAACTGCGCGACGAACCGCCGGTGCTGGCCACCCAGGGCAACATGATCCGGTCGGGGATTAACGCCGACCTCGACGACCTGCACAAACTGGCTTATTCGGGCAAAGAATATTTGCTGCAACTACAAGACCGCGAGGTGCAGCGAACGGGTATTTCGTCGCTCAAGATTGCCTATAACAAAGTGTTTGGGTACTACCTGGAAGTGACCAACGCCCACAAAAACCGCGTGCCCGACGACTGGATCAGGAAACAGACGCTGGTGAACGCCGAACGATACATTACGCCCGAACTGAAGGAATACGAAGAAAAAATTCTGAACGCCGAAGACCAGATTTTCGCCATCGAAGCCCGGATGTTTGCCGAACTGGTGGCCGCCACGGGCGAATACGTGGCCGCCATTCAGCAAAATGCCCGCGCCATTTCGGTGTTGGACGTGCTGGCTTCGTTTGCCAAAATAGCCGTCAGGAATAACTATATCCGGCCCCAACTCAACGACGGTAAAGCCCTGACCATCAAAGACGGGCGGCACCCGGTCATTGAGCAGCAACTCCCCCCCGGCGAACCCTACGTACCCAACGACGTGCATCTGGACGACGAAACCCAGCAGATTATCGTCATCACGGGGCCAAACATGGCGGGCAAATCGGCCTTGTTGCGGCAGGTGGCCCTGATTGTGCTCATGGCGCAGGCGGGTAGTTTTGTGCCCGCTTCCTCGGCAGAGATCGGCATTGTGGACAAAATTTTCACGCGGGTGGGTGCCTCCGACAACCTCTCGCGGGGCGAAAGTACATTTATGGTCGAGATGACCGAAACGGCCTCAATTCTGAACAACCTCAGCGAGCGGAGCCTGGTGCTGATGGACGAAATTGGGCGCGGCACCAGCACGTATGACGGCGTGTCTATTGCCTGGGCCATCACCGAATACATGCACAACACCACCTGCCGCCCCAAAACGCTCTTTGCCACCCACTACCACGAGCTAAACGACCTGGCCGCCGATTTGCCCCGCATCCGCAATTTCAACGTGGCCGTGAAAGAGGTGGGGAACAAAGTTATTTTTCTGCGAAAACTCAAAGAAGGTGGCTCCGAGCATTCGTTCGGTATTCACGTGGCGCAAATGGCCGGTATGCCGGGCAGTGTGGTGAAACGGGCCGCGCAAATCCTGACCCAACTGGAAGCCTCGCGCCAGCGCGAGGGCAACAAAGAGGCCATTCGAGAGGCTGGCCCCGGCACCGAGCGCGAACTGGCCCTGCGCATCATCGAAGCCGGCGACCCCAAATCGGAAGCCATCAAAGAAAAACTCCGCACCATCGATGTAAACCGCCTCACCCCCATCGAAGCCCTACTGAAACTCAACGAGTTGTTGAAGATGTTGGGTTGATCGCCAAACACCTTGCAGGTACGTTGTTAGGATCAGGATCTGAGCCAATAGCCCAAGCCGGTCAATCTTTTTTACCTCGTAACATCTTCACATACAGCCCCTCCACGCGCTCGCGTGCCCAGGGGGTTTTGCGTAAAAACGTCAGGCTTGATTTCAGGCTGGGGTTGTTCTTGAAACAGTTTACCGGGATGCGCTCGGCCAATTCGGGCCAGCCGTAGTTCGCCACTAACTCATCCAGAATAGTGGCCAGCGTAAGGCCGTGCAGAGGGTTATTGAGTTGTTGTGGGGATTCCATTATGTGCCAGGTACGTTACGGCACGTGAATGCCTTTTTTGGTCAGATACGCGCCAATGTTGATCGTGTGTCCAGCCAGTAGTTCAATGTCGGTGTTCCAGTCAACGGTTTCGATCCGGGTGGGGGTGGCAACAATGACAACCTGAGCTTCGGTGAGCACCCAAAGCACACGCTGAACGCCAAAATCGAATAGTTTGCGCGTTTTTTTGAACAGATACCCCGTTTCGGTCAGTGAGGCATCATCAACTTCGATGTCTATTTCGATGGCCAACAGCGGGGGTACGTCAGCATATTTTTTCGAAATTTTGGCCGGAGTCAGTACCGCCTGATCGTAGATGGCCACATCGTTGGCCAGGTTATTCCGGTGGTTGATGTGCTCGCCCGATTCGCCCGTAAGCACAAAAAAAGCATCATCGTCTATGAATTTACCAATTTGCATGACGACGTATGCAACGATAACGGACTGTAATGTGCTGGCTCCCCTGATTTCAGAAATTGTTTTTTTGCCCGACAAAACATCACGGTACCCTTTTCGGTAAATGGGTTCTCCGTCCATGATTTCGTAGATCAGGGCGGCGGGTACGGGGCGTTTGGGCTTGGGGGCCGGGCGGCGGGGGCTATCCAGAGCAACCATATTTGCGGGGACTATTTCAACCAAAGATACTATTTCCCGATGCAGAACCGGCTGAAAATCGATTCCAGCAGGTCATCGGTGGTGACTTCACCGGTCAACTCGCCCAGTTCGCGCAGGGCCGTGCGGAGGTCCATCGCAATCCAGTCGGCAGAGGTACCGGCATCTACGGCGGCAATGGCGCGGGCCAGGGCTTCGTCGGTGGCGGTGAGGTGTTGCAGGTGCCGGGCGTTCGTAACCATCGCGCTGTCTGTTTGCACGGCGGTGTTGATACGTACCTGCGCCGAGAGGGCCGTTTTCAACGCTTCGATCTGGTCGTTTTTGGCCGAAATCCAGATAACCGGGTTATTGGTCAGGCATTGGCGTTGGTCGGCGGGGGTTTTGTCGGCTTTGTTTCCCACCAGCAAATACGGTTTGCCCGATTGGGTCAGTTCGGCAATCATCTCCCGCAGTTGGGCGGGCGTGGTGGTGGTGCCGTCGAAGAGGTAGAGCACCAGCGCGGCGTTTTCCATTTGTTGGCGGGTGCGGGCCACGCCCATCGCCTCAATGGTATCCGTAGTGGCGCGGAGGCCCGCCGTGTCGATGAGCCGAAACCGGATACCCTCGATGTAAAGGTCGGCCTCGATGGCATCGCGGGTAGTGCCGGGAATGTCGGAGACGATGGCTTTTTCTTCGTTGAGCAAGGCGTTGAGCAACGTTGACTTACCGGCGTTGGGCTTGCCGATGATGACCGTGGGTACGCCGTTTTTAATTACGTTCCCCGCCACAAACGACTCAATTAGTGGCCGAATCATGCCCCGGATGGTTTGCATCAGCCCGCGCAGTTGGTCGCGTTTGGCAAATTCCACATCTTCTTCGCCAAAATCGAGTTCCAACTCCACCAGGGCCACAAAGTCAATTAGTTGCTG
>JAYUKZ010000230.1:0-3251 GCA_043763995.1 Fibrella sp. | reverse complement strand
TTCGCTTAATTTTTCGTCTTTCAAGACCTCTGCAGTTTCCCAAAGCAACCACGAAGCCTCAATGTCGTGGCCAAACGAAACCGATTCATTACTTGGTTGCCAGTTTTGGTCCATAAAAAGCAATAATTGGTGGCTTTTGGGGCGAATGAGGTGCGTCATAAACATATCAACCATGTTTTCCAAGCGTTTTCGCAACAAAGCATCAGGCCAAACGCGGTAGAGATTGGTGAATGCTTCGAGCAAGTGCAGGTGCGTGTTTTGGGTTTTGTTGTAAGGTTTCTTGCTCAATAAATAGTCGTCTATCTCGTTCCAATTTTGCCCAAAAGCCTCCAAATAGCCACCTTTTTCGGGGTCAAAACCGTGCTTATCAATGGTTTGAAATAGTTCGATTGCCCAGTCCAAAGCGGGTTCAAAACGCGAAACGGCGTAGTATTCGCTCAAACCAAAAATGGCAAAAGAGTGTCCATAAAGCAGTTTACGGGTTTCGAGTGGCGCACCGTTGGCCGACACCGACCAGTAAACACCGCCATTTTGGGCATCTCGAAAATGTTGGTTGAGGTAATGATAAGCCCGTTCGGCCAGGGCCAAATGTCGGTGTCGTCCCGCGTGTCGGTAGGCCATTGAGAACGTCCATAAAATGCGGCTCGTTACGACCACCGAGCGCGGCGCAGATGGGTTGGGAACGCCGTCGTTGCTCACCGCTCCGTAGAAACCGCCGCGAACGGGGTCGGGCGCGTGTTTTTCCCAATATTTCAGAATATTGAACAGTTCACGCTCGGTTTCTCGCTTAAATACCTTTAAATCAACCATTTGAAAATAATCGTTTATGGAGATGAGTCCGTTACCTTTCAGGAGCATTTATGCCTTAAAGGCCATTTAATGCGCTTATTTTCTGGTAAATCATCACCTGATTGGACACCACTTTCGAGAACCCGCGCACGTCGTCGCCCGTCCAGGCGTTGTTCATCTCGCCGTAAGAGCCAAATTTGGCGGCCATCAAATCGTGTTCCGATTCGATGCCCAAGACAGTGAACCGATACGGCGCGAGTTGCACAAACACCTTGCCCGTAACGTGCGGCTGCGTATCGGCCAGAAACGTTTCGATGTTCCGCATCACGGGGTCCATAAACTGCCCTTCGTGGAGCATCGTGCCGTAGAAGTTAGCGAGCTGATCTTTCCAGGATAGTTGCCACTTGGTCAGGACGTGTTTTTCGAGCGTGTGGTGCGCCTTGATGATGATGAGCGGAGCGGGAGCCTCGAACCCGACGCGGCCTTTAATGCCAATGATGGTGTCGCCGATGTGAATGTCGCGCCCGATACCAAACGGCCCGGCCAACGCCGTCAGTTTCTGGATTGCCAGCACCGGATTCTGGAACATCTCGACATCAATGCCAACGAGTTCACCGTGTTTGAAATGCAGCGTAACAGCTTTGGGATCAACGGCTGTCACCTGCGTCGGCCAGGCCGATTCGGGCAGGTATTGATCGGAAGTCAGCGTTTCTTTGCCGCCGACGGACGTTCCCCACAAACCTTTGTTGATAGAATAAGCCGCTTTGTGCCATTCCTGCTCCACGCCTTTGGCCTTGAGGTACTCGATTTCGGCTTCGCGGCTCAGTTTCAGGTCACGGATGGGGGTGATAATCTCGGCTTCGGGAGCCAGAATCCTGAACGCCATATCGAACCGTACCTGATCGTTACCGGCCCCGGTGCTACCGTGGGCGATGGCCGTTGCGCCGATCTGCCGGGCGTATTCACCAACAGCGATGGCCTGAAAAATACGCTCAGCACTGACGCAGAGCGGATACGTGTTGTTTTTCAGGACATTGCCATACACCAGAAATTTCAGGCATTGCTTGTAATATTCGTCGGTTTTAGCAACGGTGACGTGGTTTTTCACGCCCAGCGAGTATGCCCGGTCTTCGATGGCCTGGAGGTCGGCGTGGCTGAACCCGCCCGTGTCCACCAGCACCGAATGAACCTCCAGTCCCCGGTCTTCGGTGAGGTATTTCACGCAAAAGGAGGTATCTAACCCTCCGCTGAATGCTAAAACGACTTTTTGTTGCTGGGCCATCGGCTGCTGTATTCGGAATAATGACGGGGCAAATATCCGGCTTTTAGCGGTATGTTACGGCTATGAATTACGAGCCGTATTTATTCACCTTCTCAGACAATCGCTTATTTTATGGATTCGAGAGCGTTAGCATTGAGAAAACCATTCATAAGTTGGTTGTTTTCACACCTGTCGAAGGCGAAGACCTGTACAATTTGGCCTTAGTTGATATTGAGAATGGGAGATTGACTGACCAGACAATCAGTAACAATCAGGATATGCCCATTGTATTAGCTACGGTTGCTGCTGTCTTACAGGACTTTTTAGCGCATCATGTCTCAGCCACTGTTATCATTGAGGGTAATTCACCCGCACGTACCCGACTATATAGAGCTGCTATTTCTGTTTTCCTTGACAGCTTTTATCTCCCATTCGAGGTGTTCGGAGAAACCGAAACTGAGCAGGAATTATTCCAACGAAACAAACCGTATCTTCGTTATCTAATCAGGAGAAAAATCTAAACGCATGAAAACCACAACTGAAACAATAACGATAACCAAGCAACTGCTGAATTCGCCCGGTTTTCAGCGTTGGGTCATGGAGCAACCTGCTATCAAGGCAAAAGGTCGGAGAACCGTAAAAGTAGATAGTTCAAGAAACAGGGACGAATTTTGTGAACCCCCTGACTCTTCGTCATGAATACAAAAAAATCCTGCTCATTTCCAATGGGCAGGATTTTTTTGTGCAATCGAAATACACTCAGTTAATTCATTGACAGCGAGTTCATTAGTTTGCGTTTGGCTTTTTCGCCTTCGTATCCGTAGCGCAGTTTGTCGTACCAACTCAGTTGATTATAGCCGTATGCACTGGCTACCACCACGCCGACCAACACCACGGCAGCAATGCCAATACCGAGCGCAATGGCCGACACCTGCTCGTCTTTTTCCTGCTGAGACGACCCATATTCTTCCATCTGCTTGCGGGCGTTTTCAGCTTTCATCTGCTCCGACTGAAATGCGCCAAAGCCAACCATCGCCTTGTTCATGGCTCCGTAAACAACCATATCTTTGCCGCTCATCAGGGCTTCATAACCCGCTTTTGCCACATCTGCCGGGTCATCTTTTTTACCCTGACCAGCCACCGTGTTGGCCGCGCCCGCCGTCGGAAACCAATCTGTGTCCGTTGCGCCGGGCAGCAGTGC
>JAYUKZ010000229.1:0-11616 GCA_043763995.1 Fibrella sp. | reverse complement strand
TTTCCCGCCGTCGTGCCCAGGTGTTTATCGACCGTATTCGCGAGTATAGTCCGTCGCTTGTGAACTAGTTCGTTTAAAGTACTCACAATAGATTTTCCCGAACCGGGTCAGCGTGGTACTAACCAGGCTGACCCGGTTTTTTGCGTATTTCCAGAAGCAATACCGTCAAATAAAGAGTACGTAGAACTACGCTATCGGTTGGGGAAATTCACGCATTAGGTCTATTCATTGTAATTATAAATAGTTGATTGTCAGATGGTTGTGAAATAAAATAATGTAGATACATGTACTGTGTTTTTCAGAAAACAGGTGGTTTACTGTAGTTTTGGATTAGCTAAACGCATCAGTTCCTACCCCTTCTAAAAACCCCAATCTTATGGAATCCAAATTTTTTTCGCCACCAGCACCAGCAGTAATGCCCCTTTATCCGGCCACCTACATTCGTAATACCAAACGAATGGCTTTGCCTTACCTGAACCGCACGGTGATGGTCTCTGTCGATGATATTGTTTATTTACAGGGAGAGGGGAATTACACGTTTATTCATACCCGCGACCGACGCAAATACCTGATGTCTAAAACCCTGAAGGAATTTGAAAGAACGCTCGACAGTTCTATTTTTCTTCGCATCCACAAATCAAATATTATCAACCTTGCATACGTTCTGCATGGTGCTTTTTCCCGTGACCGTATTATTCGAATGGCCGACAATCGTGAGGTCACCGTCTCCCGCCGCCGGATGCGCGAAATCACCCAACTGCTGATGCAATACCAGGAGCACATCAACTAAAATCGCTTCCACTTATCTCAAAAAAAGCCCGCTCTCGGTTCATCGAAAGCGGGCTTTTTTGGGCGTATACTGTTCAGGCTGAATCGTCGGACCGTTACAAATCCTGAACAGCTATTCTATAATATTTTGTAGGCCAGCGTGATCTGCCACGATTTTGCCCCCTGACTAAAGCTGCCAGCCGCCGTATTTACCTGCGCTACGTCTGACAAATTTCCCTGATAGCGGACATCCAGGCCAAGGCTACCCAAATCGAGGCCACCGCCAATCTGATAACTATAATACGCCTTAGACCAGGCATCGTTGAGCGTGCCGGCTGTGTATTGCTTCAGGGCGTTGCTCAGACCGGCGTTGTCGTTGATCCGAAACGAAGCCATCGGGCCAACCATAAACCGTAGAGGTCCGCCTTTCAAACCCAGCAACACAGGTACGTCGAAGCTGGTGGTTTTGATTGTGACGTTATTGGTGACGCCATTTCTGATCACATCAAACTGCCCTTCCTGCGTGGTGTACATCACTTCGGGCTGGATGAACAGGTTCTTGCCAAACCGGGTGTAAATGCCAAACGACGTACCTGTACGGCTCTGATAGGAGTCGGAAATGCTTTCGCGCAGGGTTTGGCCGTTCACGTCAACCGTGGGTGAACCGTTTGTGTTGGTGGCAGCCTTGACAAACGGGCCAAACGTCAGTTTAGACAGGTTCACCCCGCCTTTCACACCTATCTGAAAGCCTTGTGCGTGGGTGAGTGCCGGTAGGAGCAGGGCGGTGGCGAGGCCAAACAGGATTCTTTTCATGGACGTGTTTATGATCTTCATTCTATGTAGTTGCTTAACGATGAAATGGGGCCGAAACGGTCAAAAATCAACTATTTATGAGTTAACGGCGTTTTGAAAGTGGGTGATAGTTGCGCTATGCAGGTATGTTTACTCTTTGATGAACGACAGCGCTCATCGTTTAATGTGTACCCCAAAATTGTTGCCAGACCTTTATCAATCACCCCTGTGGCCAAAATAAAAACCTCGTATTTCTGTCAAAGTTGTGGTAATCAGTCGCCTAAATGGCTGGGTCGTTGCGGTGCCTGCGGCGAATGGAATACCATTGTGGAAGAGGTTGTTCAGAAAGACGAACCCGAAAAAGGGGGCTGGCGGCCAGCATCCGGGCCGGTGAAGATAGCAGCCAAACCCAAGCCTATTCATGCCATCACCTACGAAGAACAAGCCCGCACCCTGACCGCCGACGGTGAGCTGAACCGGGTCTTGGGCGGCGGCATTGTGCCGGGTTCGCTCGTGCTCATCGGGGGCGAGCCGGGTATTGGCAAATCAACGCTGTTGCTTCAGATTGCCCTGAGCCTCACGGGAATGCGGGTGCTGTATGTGTCAGGCGAGGAAAGCGAACAGCAGATAAAAATGCGGGCCGAACGCCTGGAAACACCCACGAGCGATTGCCACATCATGACCGAAACTTCGACGCAGAATATCTTCCGGGTGGTCGAGCATTTCGAGCCGGACGTGCTCATCGTCGACTCAATTCAAACTATGCACTCGTCGCTGGTGGAGGCGGGAGCGGGCAGCGTGTCGCAGGTACGTGAGTGCGCCGCCGAGTTCATGAAATATGCAAAAGAGTCGGGTGTTCCGGTGTTCATGATCGGCCACATCACCAAAGAAGGGTCGCTGGCCGGCCCCAAAGTGTTGGAACACATGGTGGATACCGTGCTAACCTTTGAAGGCGACCGCCACACGACGTACCGCATTTTACGCACCTCCAAAAACCGGTTCGGAAGTACCTCAGAATTAGGTATTTACGAAATGCAGGGCAGCGGTCTCCGGCAGGTATCGAACCCATCGGAAATCCTGATTTCGCAGCGCGACGAAGCCCTGAGCGGCGTGGCGATTGGCTCCATGATGGAAGGAAACCGCCCGTTGATGATCGAAATTCAGGCACTCGTGGGCGTGTCGACCTACAGCACGCCGCAACGAAGCAGCACGGGCTACGACAGCAAACGGCTCCAAATGTTATTGGCCGTACTGGAAAAACGCGGTGGTTTCCGGCTGGGTCAGCAGGATGTGTTCCTGAATGTGGCGGGTGGTCTGCGGGTTGAAGACCCGGCTATCGACCTGGCCGTTTGCGCCGCTATTGTGTCGAGCTACGAAGACATTGCCATTCCCACCACGGTGGCGTTTGCGGCCGAGATTGGGCTGGGCGGCGAGGTACGTGCCGTGGGCCGGATCGAGGCGCGGATTGCCGAAGCGCAGAAGCTTGGTTTCAAGCAGATCTACGTCTCAAAATACAACCTGAAGGGGCTGGATGCCAGTCAGTTCGACATCACCATTCGTCCCGTTGCCAAGCTCGATGAAGTGTTTCAGGGCGTGTTGTCGTAGGTTTTAGTAGTTAGTTATGCCATATCTTGGAGATATGGCATAACTAACTACTAAAACAGGCTCACGCTACACTTCTTCTGTTTGCAACTGCTTGTCATACAACTCTCTGTAGATGCCGTCGAGGGCCATCAGGTGTTGGTGGGTGCCCTGCTCTTTGATCGCGCCGTTGTCGAGGACGATGATTTTGTCGTTACTTGTCGATAATGTACGCCTTGTGCTTTTCTAAAGTAGTAACCTGTGATTTGAATGACGGCAAAAAAGTGATAAGTTCTTCTATTTTACTTGTGAAGCAATTTAGAACAACGATTGTTACGGGGTACTTTTCGAGGTTTTGCTGATACATCAAATTTTTGTCGATGGTCAGGAGAATATCAAACTTATGTTCAACACAATAAGTCATCAGTTTTCCATTTTTAATACCGCTCAACTCTAATTCTCTAACTGTGTATACCTCGAACTCACTCAACTGATTTTTGAGCCGCTTGGTAACGCACTCGTCAAGCAAAATTTTCATGGAGAATGTTTGTTGACGTTTCAATTAATTTCTGCGACATTTCCAACAAGCGTACAACCTGATCTCGGCTAACTCCCTCGAAATCAGTGAGAAAAATATCAATGGAATCGCCTGTTTCCAGATAATCGAACAGGTTTTTTATTGGAACTCGTGTCCCAAAAAACACTGGCGTTCCTCCCAGAATGTCTTGATCGATATTGATTACCCGCCCGTTCATACGTCCAAAGTAGTTTTAATATTTCGTTAAGTTAACTCACACTTCTTCGGTTTGCAACTGCTTGTCATACAGTTCTCTGTATATGCCGCCGAGGGCCATCAGGTGTTGGTGGGTGCCCTGCTCTTTTATCTCCCCGTTGTCGAGTACGATGATTTTATCGGCAAGTTTGGCCGACGAAACACGGTGCGAAATAATCACCGACGTGCGGTCGACCATGATGCGGCGCAGGTTGTTCAGGATGATGTTTTCGGTGTTGGTATCTACGGCCGATAGGCAATCGTCGAGAATCAGGATTTTCGGATCGCGGGCGATGGCGCGGGCAATGCTCAGGCGTTGTTTTTGTCCGCCCGACAAGGTGATGCCGCGCTCGCCAATCCGGGTCTCAAACGCATCTGGGAAAGCGGCGATATTGTCGGTCAGGTCGGCATCGTCGATGGCGCGGAGCACGCGTTCCTGCGGCATGTCGGGCTTGCCGAAACGCACGTTGTTGCTGATCGTGTCGGAAAATAAAAACACATCCTGCGGCACGTACCCCATCTGTCCGCGCAGGTGGCCGAGGTTGTAGTCGCGGATGGGTACGTTGTCGATTCGGATTTCGCCCGACGACGGGTCGTACATCCGCGTCATGAGGTTGGCCAGCGTACTTTTGCCCGAACCGGTTGTGCCCAGAATAGCCACCGATTCGCCCGCCTGTACATCCATTGAAAAATCGCTCAGGGCCACAATTCCCGTATCGGGATACACGAAGCGAACATGTTCAAAAGTAAGCCGCCCGGCTATTTCGCGGATGCTGTTTTTAGCTGAAACCAGGCTCGTCTTCACGTTCATAAACTCGTTGATACGCTGTTGCGAAGCCGCCGCCCGTTGGGTTTGGCTGGTGGTCCAGCCCAGGGCCATCACGGGCCAGGTCAGCATGTTTACGTAGAGAATAAACTCGGTGATATTGCCCGGCGTGAGCCGCCCGGCCAGCACTTCCTGCCCGCCCACATACACCACCAGCACGTTGCTGAGGCCAATAAGCAGCACCGACATGGGTTGCCAAAGGGCATCGACGAGCGTGAGCCGCAACGATTTTTCCTGGTACGTGTTAGCTTCCTGCTCGAAGCGTTCGACCGAATTTTTTTCCTGCACAAACGCCTTCAGTACCCGAATACCCGAAAAGGCTTCCTGCACGTAGGTACTCATCTGGGACAGTGCCCGCTGAATCTCTTCCGACCGCTTAATGACCACGCTTTCAACCAGATAGATACCGATGGAGAGCAGCGGTAAGGGTAATAAAACGTAGACCGTGAGGCGGGCGTTGATACTGAGCATATAGCCAATCACGAGCACAAACAGCACCAGGAGGTTCATGCCGTACATGATGCTCGGCCCCACGTACATCCGCACTTTGCCCACATCTTCCGAGATGCGGGCCATCAGATCGCCGGTGTTGTTTTGGCGGTAAAAAGCCAGCGGCAGGGTCTGGTACTGGGCGTAGATGTCATTCTTGAGGTCATACTCAATGTGCCTCGACATGACGATGAGCGTTTGCCGTACCAGGAACAGAAAGAACCCTTTCAGCAGGGCCATCGCCAGAATCAGCAACCCGTAGAGCGTGATGGTGTAGGCAAACAGCGAGTAGAGCGCGGGTTGCAGCGACGTACCGGCGTAGAGGTAATACACGTCGAGCGTTTCGCGAACCAAATCCAGCGCGTAGCGCACGAGTTGAGCCGGAAAAATGCCGAATAAATTGGAAACAATGGTGAAGATAATGCCCCAGATGAGGTAGTTTTTGTAGCGGGCAAGGTACTTGTTCAGATGCGCCAGGGCACGAGTTGTTTCCACGAAAAAGCATGTACGTTCCCAAAACCAACGCGCAGGGCACCGCGTTGGGTTCAGTTGGCGGGCAGCCTACTTCAGCGAGTACCGCGCCGGGCGGGGGCTATCCACCAGCAGCAGCACGCCCTGCGCGGCCAGTTCGCGCAGGAGTTTGCCCGCCCGGTAGGCCGATACGTTCACGAGTGTGGCGCAACGGTCGGCGGTGAGAGAATCGTTTTTTTGTAGAAAAGCCAGTAGCTGCTTCACCGGCGGGGTCTTAAGCAACTGTGGGTCAAGGGGTTGGCTGGGGTGATTAAAGTGGTTGGTCGGCACCGATTTGTCGCGTTGCCGGACGTAGATCGTGCGGCCACCCCGGTCGTTGGGGACGGTGTGGGGTTTTTGCTGGCTTTCGGTAATGGTGAGCCACAGCACGGTTTTCCCCTGTTGGCGGTGGGCGCGGTAGCTCACGTCGAGCGGCGGGTGGATGAGCGATTCGGTCACACGCTCAATTTTTTCCATCTCGTCGAACTCCGATTCCACGCCCACCAGCGAGCCATTGTCGGCCACGCCCACCAGCAATGTGCCGCCGCTGGTGTTGGCGAAGGCGGCCAGGGTGCGGGCAATTTTGGGGGCGGCGGGCAGCTTGCTTTTAAATTCCAGCCGCAGCCCTTCGCCTTGGGCAATAAGCTCGGTGAGGGTCATTTGCGGCCCAGCGTCATGAGTGTTACGCCTAATAGGGCCACCCCCGCGCCCAGCAGTGACCGCGCCGAAAACACTTCGCCCGCGAAGGTTACGCCCAACAGCACGGCCACAATGGGGTTCACGAAGGCATAGGTGGCCAGCAATGTGGGCGGGGCGTTGCGGGCCAGCCAGGCGTAGGCCGAAAAGCCAATAATACTGCCGAAGACGATCAGGTACAGCATGGCCCCCAACGCTTTGGGCGGGGCTTGCACCAGGCTAAACAACGTCACCGGCTCCGTTACCAGGCTGATAATCAGCAAAAAACCACCACCGCAAAGCATCTGCATCCCGCTGGAAAGGCTGGGCGCGGGCAGGCGCAGGCGGGGCGTGAGCAACGTACCCACGGCCCAAGACAGGTTACCCGCCGCCACCAGCGACGCGCCGATTACATTGGCATGAACCCCGCCCGCCGACAGCAGCCGGTCGGGTTTGATGAGCAAATAAATGCCGCTCACGCCGATGAGCACCCCGGCCAAAGCCAGGTTGGACGGACGTACCTGGCTGAACGACAGCCAGTTGAGCAGTAGGATAAACACCGGCAACAGCCCGCCCAGCAACGCGCCCATGCCCGTGGGAATGTATTGCAACCCCAGCGTGAGGGCACCGTTGGCCACCGTGAGCAGAAAAAAACCGATGATGGCCGTGGCCCGCCAGTGGCCCACGGTGGGGCGGGGCGCACCCGTCAGCCGGGCATAGCCGTAGAGCAGACTGCCCGCCACCAGATACCGCATGGAAGCCATGTAGAGCGGCGGCATCCGTTCGGTCATGAAGTGTATGAACAGGTAGGTTGACCCCCACAGCAAATACACCGCCCCCAACGACCCCCAAAGCCGGGTGCCGCCCGTGACGGTGGCCGGAGCCGATACACTGGTTACTGACATGGGTGTTTTCTGTTTCGGCGCAGCCCCCCGGCCCCCGAAGGGGGAGGGCTGACGCAAGCGTAGCCACTCAGTCAGCATACTGTAGCCGGAGGTTACGCTTGCGTCAGCCCTCCCCCTTCGGGGGCCGGGGGGCTACGCCGGGTAACTTTTCAAGGTTGACGAAGCACTTTTTTTACGAAAACATCCTCGCCCACCCGGATATAAATCAAGTACAGGCCCGGCTGACCCAGCGGTACGGCTACCCGGTGCGGCGTTGACCCGGCCACGGTTTGGGTGCTGACCAGGCCGCCCCGCTCATCGAAAACCAACACGTTTGCCGGGAGCTTTTCTGTCTGTTTAAACTCCACCCACACCTGACTACCCGCCGGGTTGGGGTACACCCGAATCCGGTTGGGGGTGGGTTCGGTGGCGGTGGGCAACAGGCCCGTTAGTTGCCCGCCCGCCAGCACCGTGCCCGCGCCGCAGGTGTTCGACACGCTGCTGAATTGGGTGATACCCGCCGGTACCTCGCCGACCGTGACCACGGCGGGAGTGGTGGTGGCGGTCAGGGACGTGCCGTTGGAGAACGTCAGGTACCAGGGAGCCTCGCCGGTGAGGTTCACCGTGAGCGAGGCCGGTTGCCCCGCCAGCACCGTGGCCGAACCAACCACCGTGGCCGTGGGGCGGGCTTTCAGGGTAAAGGCTGGCCCGGCAACCACCTCAACGCCAGGTACGTTGCGGGGCACCAGCCGGAGGCGGTAGGCCGTGCCTGGGGGTAAATCGGTGGGGAGGCGGGCGGTGAGGGTTGGCAGCAGGCCCGCGCCAATGAGGCGCGGCGAAGCAAAGCTGCCGCCCGCGTCCGAGAGTTCTACGTCGCAGGTCCAGGTGGCGGCGCGGGTGGTGTTTTCGGGCGTAGCCGTGACCGTAATGGCTTCGCCGGGGCAGTAGGCGGGGGCGGTCAGGGCGTTGGTAAGCAGTTTGGGGGCCGGGGCCACGCTCACGCTGTACACATCCGTCAGGCACCCCTGCCCGTCCGTAACCCGGTACGTGCCCGATGCCCCCACCCGGATGCTGCGCCCGGTGGTGGGGGCGGGTGCGCCGCTCCAGGCGTAGCGGGCGGGCAGTCCGTTGCCGGTCACCACGGCCCCCGGCCACGAGGCCGTGAGGGTCAGCGAATCGCCGTAGGGGAGGGCGAAGGCTTGCTGGCGGTTCACGTTTTTGAGCATCGTAAAGCGGTCTTTCACGCCCGTGGGGGCCATCCACTGCGCATCGAGCCGGTTTTCGGTCGCGTCAATCAGCATCGAACCGCCCTCGTCGGTGTAGCTGTACACCATCGCTTTGTGGGGGTAGTTGGGCGCGCGCCCCGTGTTGGCCCCGCCCGACCCGTTGACGATGTAAACCAAGCTGCCGTTTTTCTGCACAATAGGACAGCCGTTGGCCGTGCCGTCGTAGCGACCCGTGGTGGTGTCGGTGGCGAACAGTTTTTTGTCGAACGTACCAGACAAGCCCCGGTGGCCGCGCATTTGGTAGGTACGTTCATAAATATGGCTGTGGCCGCTCAGCACTAAGTCTACATTGTAGCGTTCAAAAATAGGCGTGAGGCGTTCGCGGTTCAGGATCAAATCCTGCTCGGTGTCTGAGTTGCGCGACCCCTGCGTGTAGGGCGGGTGGTGGAAGACCACAATCGTCCAGAGGCGTTTGGTTCCGGCAGCCTGAACAGCGGCCAAATCCCGTTTCATCCACTGAATTTGAGTGCCGGTGGTGTCCCAGATGCGGTGTTTCCCGGCTTCATTGCCGAACGAATCCATCATCAGCAGGTGTACCGGCCCATAATCTACCGAATAGTAAGCGGCTGAATTGGAGGGTGTTCCACCCGCTTCGCCGGTTTGGGGGTGGGTGGTGAGGGCGTAGTAGGGAATGTTAAAATCGTTTACGTCGTCGTGGTAATCGTGGTTGCCCGGCACGGCGTAGAACGGCAGGTTGCGCAGGTGTTCGGGGTAATAATCGAACACGTTCCATTGAAATTCGGTGTCGGTACCGTTGCTGTAGGCATTGTCGCCGAGCCACACCCAAAGGTCGGGGCGGCGGGTGGCGGCGGCGGTTTTAAACGAATCGTAGGCTTGTTTTTGCCGAACGGAGCCGGTACCAAAATCGCCCAGTACCCACAGCCTGACCGGGTCGGTGGAACCGAAAGCCGGGGCGGTTTTGGCAAAATAATCGGCCCCGCCGGGCGAGAGGTCTGCCGTGGGCGTACCCACCGCGTAGGCGTAGCGGGTGGCGGGTTGTAGGCCCGTCAGCGAGACAATATGGTCAATAACCGGCTGATTATCAATAACCTGATCGGTCAGATTGTTTCCGAACCGCACCCGGCTGGGCGTAGGTACGTCGGTTCGCCAGCGCACCACCACGCTGTTGGGCGTAACCCGTTGCAGGTATGGCCCACGGGTGATTTTCTGGCTTAGGGCGGGGGCCGTGAGTAAACACAGCAGGAGCAGGGCAGGTAACGGATGGTTCATGGATAGCCGATCAAAAGACCAGCCACAAAGATACCCAACTCAACACAAAGAAGCCCGTCCACGAGGGGTGGGCGGGCTTACCGAGTTTTGTGTGTTAATGAGGAGTGCTTTTCAGCACGTTTTATGGGTTACTCTACATACATCAAAGGCCGTGCCAAACTGATAATTCGCTAAGGTTTGCCGAAATCAGGCGCGGCGTAGGCTGATGTTGAGCACAAATTCGTCCATCTCGATGGCCACTGCTTCGCCGTTCAGACCCGTCACCAGTTCCAGCGAAACGGCCTGTACTTCCTGCTGAATGTAGGCCCGGTTTACCTCCACGGCGGTAGCCAGTTGGTCGTTGTTGTGCTCCAGCCGGATGTGAATCCGGTCGGTCACGTCGAAATTTTGCTCTTTGCGCAGGTTCTGAATCCGGTTCACCACGTCGCGGGCAATGCCTTCGTGGCGCAGGTCGTCGGTCAGATTTATATCCAACGCTACCGTCAACGGCCCGTCTGTGGCCACCACCCACCCCGGAATGTCTTCGGTCAGAATCTCCACGTCGGTCATAGAAATGGTGTAGTCTGCCAGCGTCAGGGTCTGGGTACGTTCCAGATCGGCCAGTTGGGCGGGCGTAATGCCGGTGATGACGGTGGCAACGGCCTTCATCTCTTTGCCGAATTTGGGGCCGAGGGCCTTGAAGTTGGGCTTCACGCGTTTGGTCAGGATGCTGCTGGCATCGTCCACAAACTCGATCTGTTTCACGTTTACTTCGCTCTGAATAATGGCCGCTACGTGGGTAATCTGTTCCTGCATCCGGGCAGAGGCCACCGGAATCAGCAACCGCGCCAGAGGTTGACGGACTTTCAATTTGTGCCCTTTCCGCAGGCCATGCACCATCGATGAGACTTGCTGGGCCAATGCCATCGACGTTTCCAGTTCGGCATCAATCCAGTTTTCGTCCACAACGTACCAGTCCGTAAAATGCACCGAATCGTGTTTGAACGGCGTGTTTTTGGCAATCGACTCGTCACGCACCGCTTGGGTCAGGTTCCGGTAGAGCCAATCGGCGTAGAACGGCGCAATGGGCGACATCAGTTGTGCCACCGCCGCCAGGCAATGCTGCAAGGTTTGGTAGGCGGCTCGTTTGTCGGTGCTCAACCCCACCCCCAGCCCCTCCCCATAAGGGAGGGGTGAACTGCCTTGTTCCCCTCCCTTATGGGGAGGGGCTGGGGGTGGGGTTGCCCAGAACCGTCTTCTGCACAACCGGACGTACCAGTTCGAGAGGTGGTCGTTGACAAAATCCTGAATCAGCCGGCCCGCTTTGGTGGGGTTGTAGGCATCGAACTGCTCGGTCACGTCGCGCACCAGCGTGTTCAGTTTCGACAAAATCCAGCGGTCGAGTTCGGGCAGTTGCTCGCGGGGAACCCGGTTAAATTGCTCGATTGTATAGCCATCCAGGTTGGCGTAGAGGGCAAAGAAATTGTACGTGTTGGTGAGGGTACCGAAGAAACGGCGTTGCACCTCGGCGATGCCTTCGGTGTTGAAGCGCAGGTTTTCCCAGGGTTCGGCGTTGGTTATCATGTACCAGCGGGTGGCATCGGCCCCGTAGGTGGCCAGCGTCTCAAACGGGTCAACGGCATTGCCCAGCCGTTTCGACATTTTGTTGCCGTTTTTGTCGAGCACCAGGCCCGTGGAGACCACATTTTTAAACGCCACCGAGTCGTTGAGCATCACCGAAATGGCGTGGAGCGTAAAGAACCATCCCCGCGTCTGGTCTACGCCTTCGGAAATAAAATCGGCAGGATACGCCTTCTCGAAAAC
>JAYUKZ010000228.1:0-3264 GCA_043763995.1 Fibrella sp. | reverse complement strand
TCAGCCGCCTCACCGAAGCGTTCCAGGCCACAATGAGCCAGATTCCGCCCGATATGCGGCTCATTAAAGTGACCGACCAATACAGTACGCTCTTCGATTGGATGGTGCTGCTGGACCGCAACACGGCGGTGTTTATTGGCCTGATTTTGTTTGTGGCCTGTTTCAACATGGGATCGGTGTTGCTGGTGCTGATGATGGAGCGCACGCCCATGATTGGTCTTTTGAAAGCCCTGGGCAGTCCCAACGCCTTGCTGCGGCGCATGTTTGTAGTGGTGGGGCTGAACATTGTGGGCTGGGGCATTGGCATTGGCAACGCGCTGGGGCTGGGGCTGTGCTGGCTGCAGTACCGCTACAAACTCATCCCGCTTGATGCCAAAAATTATTACATGACCTACGTACCCATTGTTTGGGACTGGCCCGTGATTGGCCTCATCAACGCCGCCGTGCTGGCCCTGATTGCCGTGGCCCTCTGGGTGCCCACGCTCATCATCAACCGCATTGACCCGGTGAAGGCCCTGATTTTCAAGAAGTAAAAAAACCGTGAGTATCACCAAAGTTCCAGTTTCGGTAGTGATGTAAGAGAACCAGGGCATCACTACCGAAGCTGGAACTTCGGTGATATTCACAATTGTTGAACAAAAACTCTACAAATTGTGCTAAAAACACGGATTTCTGCTTATCATTGGCCTCACCTTAACCAACCTATCAGATGTTAAAAAATTTACGATGGATGTTGACGCTACTGCTGCTGTTCCCGCTGGGTACGTCAGTATGGGCGCAGCAGATCAAAATCACGGGCGTGGTGCGCGACCAAAGCACCAACGAAGTCCTGCCCGGCACCAATGTGCTGGTGAAAGGCTCACAGACCGGCACCGCCACCGATGCCACCGGGCGGTACACCCTCACCGCCGACGCAAAGGCCACGCTGGTGTTCTCATCTATTGGGTATCTGAATCAGGAAATTGCCCTGAACAACCGCACCACGGTAGACGTAAGCCTGGCCACTGATGTGCTGGCCCTGAACGAAGTGGTGGTAACGGCCCTGGGTATCACCCGCGAGAAAAAAGCCCTCGGCTACGCCACGCAAGAACTGAAAGGCAGCGAGTTGACCGATGCCCGCACCCCCAACGTGATTAATAACCTGGCGGGCAAAGTGGCGGGTATCGTTATCAATCCGGGGTCGCAGGGGCCGGGCGCGTCTAGCCGGGTAGTGCTGCGCGGCGACCGGTCGCTGTCGCCCAACCCCACGGCCAACCAACCGCTCTATGTCATTGACGGGGTGCCGATGGACAACACCCAGCCGGGGCAGGTGGGCGAATTTGGCGGGGCCGACCTGGGCGACGGCATCGGGAACCTCAACCCCGATGATATTGAGTTTATCTCGGTGTTGCGCGGGGCCACTGCGGCGGCTCTCTATGGGTCGCGGGCCAATAACGGGGTCATCATGATTACAACCCGCAAAGGCACCGCCGCCAAAGGAATTGGCGTAAACTACCGCCTCGACCACTCGGTTGATTCGCCCATGTACAAACTAAACTTCCAGGATCAGTACGGGCAGGGAGCGGG
Source organism: Fibrella sp. (assembly GCA_043763995.1). Classification (GTDB taxonomy): domain Bacteria; phylum Bacteroidota; class Bacteroidia; order Cytophagales; family Spirosomataceae; genus Fibrella. The sequence goes on along the minus strand of JAYUKZ010000228.1, from coordinate 1,698 downwards.
CGGAAACTACGTACCTGGCGAGATTAGTTCGTGGGGGCCGCGCATCACGGGGCAGTCCGTCACTGATTTTACCGGGCGCAGCACGCCTTTCACCAATCAGGATCAGGTGGGCAGCTTTCTGCAAAACGGCACCAACACCACGCATTCGGTAAGCGTGAACAGCGGCACGGAAAAGGCGCAGGTTTATTTTTCGGCCCAAAACCTGCTCAGCAACGGCGTGGTGCCCAACAACCAGCTTAACCGCACCACGCTCAACCTGCGCGGCACCATGCAACTGGGCAGCAAACTAAGCCTGGATACCAAAATTACGTTTATCAACCAGCGGCTCGACAACCGGCCCAACGGCGGCGAAGACTCGAACAACGCCTACGCCAACGCCGTCAGGATGCCAGGCACCGTACCCACCGATGCCCTCCAGAATTTTGAGGCCACGGTAAACGGGTTGCCCCGTCAGAACTTCTTTCTGGCCAACAGTGCCATTCTGGCCAACCCCTACTATGTGGCCAACCGCATCATGCACAACCAGTTGCGGAACCGCATCATCGGGATGGCATCTGCCACGTACCGGTTCAACAGCCACCTCTCGTTGCTGGCGCGGGCGGGTGTGGATACCTATTTCGATAATGACGAACGTAAAGTGTTCGCCGGTGCGCCCCTGCCCCTGTCGGGCAACAGCATTGGCGGCGACTACAGCGTGGCCAACCGGCGGGTATCGGAACTGAACGCCGACTTTTTGTTGATGTACAACACCAGCCTGAGCAAAGACCTGAAACTGTCGGCTTCGGGCGGGGGCAACCTGCGCCGCTCACTGTTCTCGTCGAGCAACCAAACGGCAGGCGGGCTGGATTTTGCTAACTTCTTCAGCATCGTCAACGGCATTAACCGGGTCAACACGCAGGGTTTCACCGAGCAGGAGGTGCAGTCGCTGTATGCCACGGGGCAACTGGCCGTGAAAGAGTTTTTGTTTCTCGACATCACGGGCCGCAACGACTGGTCGTCTACGCTACCCGAATCGGCGTGGTCGTTTTTCTACCCCTCGGTGTCGGCCAGTTTGGTGCTGAACGAAGCCGTGAAATTGCCTGACCTGATTTCGTTTGCCAAAGTGCGGGCCTCGTGGGCGCAGGTAGGCAACGGCACCGACCCCTACCAGACGGTGCAGTATTTCAACGCCACCAACGGCGTGGCCGGTACGGCTTTGGCCGCCACGCCGCAGTCTACCATTGGCGAACGCCTGAAAGCCGAACGTACCACCAGCTACGAGGCCGGTATTGAAGTTAAATTCCTGAAAAACCGCCTGGGGCTTGATTTTACCTTCTACCGCAGCAACTCGCGCAACCAACTGGTGGCCCTGCCCCTTAATCCCACGTCGGGCTACTCGTCGCGGTTTCAGAACCTGGGTAATGTGCAAAACCAGGGCATCGAGATTCTGCTCAGCGGCACCCCCGTTCAATTGGCATCGGGCTTTCGGTGGAACACCATGCTGAACTACACCCGCAACCGCAACCTGATTGTGGAGCTTGACCCCGAAGGCAAACTGAACAACCTTGCCCTGGGCAACAACCGCATGGTGTCGGTGCAGGCCATCAACGGGCAGCGCATGGGCGAGTTGGTGGGCCGTGGTTTTGTGCGCAACGCGGCGGGGAATGTGCTCATCAACCAGGCCACGGGCTTGCCCTTTGTGCAGGCCAATACGTACCT
>JAYUKZ010000227.1:0-3280 GCA_043763995.1 Fibrella sp. | reverse complement strand
TGCGATCTTCTCATCTTCTGTCAAAGAGATGTATTTTGATATAAAATCAAACAATATGTCTTGCATTGTTTTCCTATGTTGTTATGTTATTGCCTTTTGTCACACCTGCCACCAATTCGCAGATTACCGCACTTTTAATATAGAAAACGCGCTTCGTATTTCATGTTACCACATTTTCCACGCTTGCCTGTTGGGGGGGGTGGCCTGTCGACCGAAACCCGACCAACGAGCAAAACTTGACCACTGCGGTCCGCTTCCTGTTGCCCGAATGCTGGCAAACGCACACTTGAAAGCCGATGCACCCAACGGGAGGATATACGTACCTAGCCACTCGGTTTGGGGCCACGCCGGGGGCACCGTCAGCGGTACGACTCCAGCATTTTTTTGATGTATTTACCCACCACATCGAACTCCAGATTAACGAGGGCACCGGGCCGTAAATTGCGGAACGTGGTGTGCTCGTAGGTGTAGGGAATGATGGTAACGCGGAAACCGTTGGGCCGCGAGTCGAACACGGTCAGGCTCACGCCGTTGAGGCAAATGGAGCCTTTTTCCACAGTGATGTTGCCCACCGAAGGGTCATACTCGATGTTGAAGAGCCAGCTTCCGCCCATGTCCTGCACGGCCACGCAGGTGCCGGTCTGGTCTACGTGCCCCTGCACAATGTGCCCGTCGAAGCGGCCCGTGGCGGGCATACAGCGTTCCAGGTTCAAGGTGTCGCCCACGGCCACGCGGCCCAGGTTGGTTTTTTTCAGGGTCTCGTCTACCGCCGTAACGCGGTAGCTAGTGGGGCTAACCTCGGTGACGGTGAGGCAAACGCCGTTGTGGCTCAGGCTCTGGTCAACGGTGAGTTCGGGGGCCAAATCGGCCTCGATGGTAAAGGTCAGGTTGGTGCCTTCGGCCTGAATGGCCAGCACCCGGCCCGTGGTTTCAACAATACCCGTAAACATGATTGTGGCGAAGTAAGCCACAAAGATACGCCAACAAGACATCGCCGAGACGGATTTGCGGCGGGGTCAGCCCGGCTCAAATCCGTTCACCACGGCCACCACCCGGTCGGCCTGTTCCAGCGTAAGCACCGGGTTGAGGGGCAAACTAAGCACCTGCCGGTGAAGCTGCCGGGCAATGGGGAAAGCATCGGCAGGCCACTGTCCGGCCAGGGCGGGCTGGTGGTGCGGCGGCACGGGGTAGTGAATGTCGGTGCCGATACCGTTCTGGTGCAGGTACGTCTGGAGGGCCTCGCGGCGGGGGTGTTGCACCACAAACAGGTGCCAAACGTCGTGGTCTAGAGCATCAGCGGGGGGCAGTACCAGCCCCGGCGCAGCAAGGTGAGCCAAATAGTGCCGGGCCAACCGGCGGCGGTGGGCATTTTCGGCAGACAGGAACGGTAATTTTTCGGCCAAAATAGCCGCTTGCAGTTCGTCCAGGCGGCTGTTATGGCCAGGTACGTCGTTATGGTACTTTTTGGCCGACCCGTAGTTGCGCCACATTCGGAGGCGGTCGGCCAGCGCGTCGTCGTTGGTGGTGATGGCCCCGGCATCGCCCAGAGCACCCAAATTTTTGGTCGGGTAGAAGCTGAACGCGGCAGCGTGGCCCCAGGTGCCGGCCTGTTTTTCGGCGTGAACGGCACCGTGGGCCTGGGCGGCATCTTCCAGCACCAACAGGCCGTGGGTAGCCGCAAACGCCATAAGGGGAGTCATGTTGGTCACGCGCCCGTACAAATGCACGGGCAACACCACGCGGGTGCGGGGGGTCAGCGCGGCCAGCAGCCGGGCGGGGTCAAGGGTATGCGTGCGGGGGTCAGGCTCGACCAGCACCGGTACCAGACCCGCCTGCACAATGGCCAGCACCGAGGCAATGTAGGCGTTGGCAGGCACCAGCACCTCGCTACCGGCGGGCAAGTCCCAGGCTTTCAGTACCAGCACCAGGGCATCCAGCCCGTTGGCCACGCCAATGCAGTGGCCCACCCCAACGTAGCGGGCAAACGCCGCTTCGAAGGCCGCCACCTCCGGCCCCAGCACGTACCAGCCCGAAGCCACCACCCGCGCTACCGCCGCCTGAATACGTACCTGGTGCGGCGCGTTTACCTGTTGAAGATCGAGAAACGGAATCATGGCCCGAAAACTACCATGCAGAATCCAGAATCCAGGCCCCGACATGAAGAATTGGCCCGTAGTTTTGTGCCTCCCAACGAAAACCGCTATGCTTGCCATCCTGAAAAAACCCATTCTCTGGCTTGTGCTGCTGCCCGCCGCCGCAGCCCTGGTTTGGCTGTTGGGGCTACCAAACCAGCCCGCCGCTCAACCCACCCTCACCGACGTACCTGCCTATATCCGTCGGCTTGGGGCCAACCGCGCCAAAAAAGATAGCCTCCTGCGCCACACCGCCGATTCGCCCGTGCAGAACAAAGCCAGTTTTGCCGGTTTGCCCTACTTCCAGCCTGACCCCGCCTACCGGGTCATGGCGCGGCTGGAACCGTTCCCCGAAGGACAAACCCCGAAAATGGTCGTCACGCTTACCGACGGCACTACGGAGGTGTACGAAAAAGTGGGTCATGCCGTGTTCAGCCTGGCCAACACGCCCTGCCGGTTGCTGGTGTTGCGCTACCAAAAAACCCTGACGGTGCTTTTTCAGGACGAAACATCGGGCCGCCAAACCTACGGCGGGGGCCGCTACCTCGACCTTGACCCCGCCGCTCAGACCGGCAACGAGCTTCTGCTCGATTTCAACGAAGCCTACAACCCCTACTGCGCTTACAGCCCCGGCTACGCCTGCCCCCTGCCCCCCCCCGAAAACAAACTCTCCGTGGCCATCCGGGCGGGCGAACGCTACGAACCAACCCATTGAACCAGCATCGCCTGGACTTCCAGGTACGTTGCCGGGCCGAAAAACCGGGCGGCTGGCGGTAAACCGTGTGGGCTTGCTTAGTTTTGCGCCTTATTCACAATTGCCCCACTGCCTGCCAACGGGCTTTTTCTTCCTACATGAACATTTCCTACGCCTGGCTTCGGGAGTTTATCGACCTTAACAAAAACCCCCAGGCACTAGACCATATCCTGACCGGCACCGGCCTGGAGGTAGACAGCATTCAACCCGTCGATCAGATTCGCGGGGGGCTGGCCGGGGTGGTGGTGGGCACGGTGCTTACCTGCCAACCCCATCCTGATGCCGACAAACTCCGCCTCACCACCGTGCGCGTTGGCACCGATTCGCCCCTGCAAATTGTGTGCGGGGCACCCAACGTAGCCGCCGGGCAACGCGTGGCGGTTGCCACCGTAGG
>JAYUKZ010000226.1:0-3293 GCA_043763995.1 Fibrella sp. | reverse complement strand
TGCAAATGCGCACAATTACTCAAAAAAACACACCAAAAACTTACTCATCTATTTAGCATTCAACTTTAAGTACTTATGCGATTTTTTCTGCTGCTTTTCGTCAGTCTCTTACCCGTGGCGTGCAACACCTATCAGCCCCCGCCAAATATCAACACGCCTATCCCGGTGCTGGCCCGCCCCGGTGGCTCAACCCTGCCGCTTCAGGCCACGGCGGCCAGGATGGAGTACCTCGAAAACGCCAACATCAAGGTGGGTCTCGACATGGCACGGGGCGGGGCCATGACGTTTCTGAGCTACCGGGGGCGGCCCAACATGATCAACGTGTTCGACGATGGGCGGTACCTTCAGGTAAGCCTGTGGGGTGGGCCAATACCCTACATTCCACCCGGTGCCGAACTGTACCCCAGCGAAGATGCCAAAGCATGGGGTTGGCTGGTAGTAACGGCGGGCGACAGTTTTGGCAACCTGACAGGCGTGACCGAAACCCGCAAAACGGCCAACGAGATTTACGTCAAGTCGTCGCCCATCGTGTTCACCCTCCGGAAATACCCCGCCAACTGCACCTTCGAGTACTGGGTTACGCTGGAGGCCACCGCCGTGAAAGTGCGCTTCAAAGCCACCCTCAACCGGACCGAAACCGCCCAGTATGAGGCCAGAGGCCACGAAGCCCCCGCCGTGTACGCCACCGGTAATTTTACGCAGTTCACTACCTACTACGGCACCAAACCCTACGCCAACGAGCCGCTCCTGCAAAAAGACCTGCCCAAAGCCTGGCCCGACTATTACCACGTACCCGAAAACTGGGTAGCCCTAGTGGATAAAAACAGCGACATTGCCCTGGGTCTCTACGCCCCCTATCGCTTCCGAACGCTGGTGGGTACGTTCAACCAACCCTACGGGCAAGGCATCGCCACCGACCCCCAAACGTCGCTCATCACTGGCGACGACATCACGATTCTGGACCACAATGCCCCCTACGAGTGTCAGTATACGGTTATTCCGGGCCGTATCAGCGATATTCGGGCTTACGTGTACGCCCAACCTCGGCCCGACACCCGGCCCAATTACCGGTTCACTGCCGACCGCCTCCGGTGGCGATACGACAACACCCGCGACCAGGGATTTCCCATCCGAGACGGGTTGGCCATTGATTTCAGCCCCAAGAACCTGCTTATCCGCAGCCCCCTCTGGCAGTGGCCCGCCGCCGACGTACCCAAGCTCTACATTCAGGCCGCCTTCACCACCAGCGCCAAAACGGCCCGCCTCTCGTGGCGAACGTTCTTTGAAGAAGATTTCCCCGATAGCCCCAACCAGAACATCGATTTCCCCATCATCGGCGACGGGGTGGTACGTACCTACGCCATTGATGTGGCCAAAGCCCCAAACTGGAAAGGTTCCATCATCCAGCTTGGCATCCGGCAGTCGCCGGGCGACCCCGCCTTGGCCGGGCAACGGCTGCTGTTGAAAGCCGTAATGGCCGACGTGCCATGAGCCGGAAACCAACCGCCGGGCCGCTGGTAGGGTTGCGCATCCTGGACCTCACCCGCCTCTTGCCCGGCCCCCTGGGTACCATGCTCATGGCCGACATGGGGGCGGAAGTAATAAAAATCGAAAACCCCGCCAGCCCCGACTATGTGCGGCTTTTTCCGCCCTACCAGGGCGGCGAATCGGCCCATTACCTGGCGTATAACCGGTCGAAAAAGAGCGTACTGCTGGATTACACCACGCCCGAAGGCCGCGAAACCCTGCTGACGCTGCTGGAAAACGCCGACGTGCTGGTGGAACAGTTTCGGCCCGGCTACCTCAGCCGCCTGGGGTTAGGCTATGCCGAAGCCCGCGCCCGTAACCCCCGCCTCGTCTACGTATCCGTCACGGGCTACGGGCAAACCGGCCCCTATGCCCACTTGGCCGGCCACGACCTCAACTACCTGGGTCTGGCCGGGGTGCTGGGCCTCACGGGCCAACCCCACCAACCGCCGGTGGTACCCGGTGTGCAACTGGCCGACATTGCGGGCGGGGCTTATGGCTGTGTAATGGCTACGCTGGCAGCGGTGTATGCCCGCTACCAAACCGGCGAGGGCCAGCACGTTGACGTGGCCATGACCGACTGCGTGATGCCGTTGCTGGCCGTGGCCCAGGCCCAGATGGGCGGTAGTGACAACGTACCGGAGCGGGGCCGGATGCCGCTGTCGGGCGGGCAACCCAACTACGGCGTGTATGCCTGCCGCCCCCAACACCCCACCGACCCGCCGCAGTATGTGGCTCTGGGGGCACTGGAACCCAAATTCTGGCAGAAATTCTGCACATTAGTAGATCGGCCCGACTGGCTGGGGTTCATGCTGCCGCAGGGAGCGACGGAAACCGAAGCCGCCCGCCAACAGATCCAAACCCTCTTCAGCCAACGTACCAGAGCCGAATGGGTGGCTTTGGGCACCGCTCACGACCTGCTCCTTACGCCGGTGCTGACGCTGGACGAACTGCCCCACGACCCGCACCTCCAGGCCCGCCAGATGGTGCTGGCCATGCCCCACCCGGTGGCGGGCACGGTGGCGGGCATCGGGTTGCCCATCAAGTTTTTGGGTACCCCTGCCGCCCCCGCCTGGGTGGCCCCTACCCTGGGCCAGGACACCGACACGGTGCTGGGCGACTTGGCAAAAAAGTGAATAATCCACCGTTGGTTGGCCCGGCCCCGGCAATATGCTCTGGCTGGCTGGCATGGTTTGTGTTACCTGGGCCACCCTCACAATCAGCCACTTTTGGCGCGTACTTCTGGGTAAGACAATGTGACTAACGTACCATAAAGCCGGTTTAGAAGCCGATAACGGGGTACAGAGTTAGCTTGGCATGAAATTTCGTTACCAAACGTAGTCATGGATATAAAATCATGAGGGGCTTGGGAAACATGTTTACTTTCAGTCGTATTGGAATTAGTGTAGTGGGCTGGCTGCTGGCCATAGCCGTGGCCGTTGGGGGGCCAACCCGCCCCGTTTCGTTCACCTGCCAGCCACCGGGGCCGCCCATTGTGGGGGGAGAACGCGCCGCCATTTGCCGGGGCGAAACCACCGGCCTGACCGCCACCGGTTGCCTCGGCACCGTCATTTGGTCGACGGGCGAGCAGGGCAACGCCATCCGGGTAACGCCCCACCAAACCACCCGCTACACCGCCGTGTGCCGCCTGGCCGATGGGTGCGTGAGTTGCTTTGCCGAAGCCTACACCGTAACCGTGGGTGCGCCCGCCGCCCCCCGCCTCAGTACCCCCACTCCCCTCATTTGCCCCGGCAACACGGCCACCC
>JAYUKZ010000225.1:0-3308 GCA_043763995.1 Fibrella sp. | reverse complement strand
TACAAGTATTACCTGCCCAACAACGCGATTCTGGTCGTGGCCGGCAACGTCACCACCGAAGCCGTTAAAGTCCTGTGTGCCAAATGGTTCGCGCCGATTCCTGCCGGGGAAACATACGTCAGAAACCTGCCCGCCGAACCCGTGCAGACAGCCGCCCGGTTTTTGGAAACATCGGCCCCGGTGCCGCTCAACGCGCTGTATAAAGCCTACCAGATGCCGGGCCGGTTTGCTGCTGATTTTCAGACCGTTGACCTTGCCAGTGATATTTTGGGGCGCAGCAAATCGTCGCGGCTGTACCAGCAACTGCTGCGCGACAGTGCCATTTTCAGCAACGTAAACGCCCACATCACCTCGTCGCTCGACCCCGGTTTGCTGCTCATTCAGGGAACCGTAAACGAAGGCGTTACGCTCGAAGAAGCCGATGCCGCCGTTGAAAACCTGCTCGATGCGTTTGTGAATCAGGCCGTTGATGAAGCCGAACTCGTAAAGGTGAAAAACCAGGCCGAAACCGTGCTGGCGTTCTCCGAAGTCGAACTCCTGAACCGCGCCATGAATCTCGCCTTTGCCGCCAACGCGGGCAATCCTGAACTGGTGAATCAGGAGGCCGAAAAAATCCAGGCCGTTACGCCCGACAGTGTGCAGCGCGTGGCCCGACAGGTGTTGCGACCCGAAAACTGCTCAACGCTGTATTACCACCGGGCGGAGGTTGCTGCGGCTTAATTTTTAGCTATGAAATTCAGAATCGGACACGGATACGATGTGCATACACTCGTGGAAGGCCACCCGTTTTGGCTCGGCGGTATTCAGATTGCCCATACACACGGCGCGTTCGGTCATTCGGATGCCGACGTGGTCTGTCACGTGCTGTGCGACGCGCTGCTTGGTGCGGCCAATATGCGGAACATCGGGTATCATTTCTCCGACAAAGACCCGCGCTGGAAGGGCGTTGACAGTAAGATTCTGCTGGCCGAGGTGCTGCGGATGATTCGGGAAGCAGGTTATGAAGTGAGCAACGTGGACGTGACGGTGGTGTTGCAATTGCCCAAACTCAACCCGCACATCCCGGCCATGAAAACCTGTCTGGCCGGGGTGATGAACATCCCCGAAGACGATATTTCGATCAAAGCCACCACATCGGAGCATCTCGGTTTTGTGGGCCGCGCCGAAGGCATTGCCGCTCACGCTGTGGCGTTGATTTACCGATAACTTCTGTTTACTCCACTACTTTCGCTTCCTGGAAACCCCAACCACCAGCCTAAACCCATGACCGTAAAAACAGTAATTACCCTGGCTGTCATTGCCACAACGCTGGCCTCCTGCGCCGGAAAAACCGATGATACAGTCCCGCGTTCGGTGGTCGGAACCTGGCAACTCGTCCGGGCCGTGGTCGTCGAAAAGGGCGATACAACCGTTACCGATTACACCAAAAACAGATCGTTTATCAAGGTTATCAATGACACCCATTTTGCGTTTCTACAATAGGGCAAACGCATGATATTTATATTAGTAACTTTTTGAGGTATTCAACATCGTAAGCAGCCTTTACTCGTCGCTTCTTTAGACTTAATCGGTCTTTGTAATGCGTTATAAGTTGTAAAGCAAACTTACGAAGCGTAGCCAGGTTTTCAGGCCCGTTGCCCGTCCGTACACGGCACTTATCTTCACCAAAAGTTACGTCAAGATGCCAATGTAAGTGGTTTTCAATACCCCAATGACCTTGTGCTAACCGACTGAAATAAAGTGCATTATCAACCAGTTCGTCACTAATATAATACCGGGTCTCCTCTGTCTTTTTCTCCCCGGTTAGCCGACTTGATACCACTTTAACAAGGGTTGATAAACCCGGCCAGGTCGCTAAAAAGTGACTATCAAGGCTGCTTGTAGCCGATAAAATTGAGCAATAACGGGTTTCAAACCGATTCCGCTCATATTCCCAATTCTCCACACTTGATTCAGCACGGCAAGCCTTAAAAGCACAAGTCACTTCGTCCAATAAATCACCCTGATTCCCTTTCACAGCCAGTAAATAATGCCCCCCCTGCTCAATAATCTGCTCGGCAATGGCCGTCTGACAGCCAATAGCATCAATCGTTACGACAGAATCGGTAATATCGAGTTGCTTGATTATCAAAGGGATAGCAACGATTTCGTTTCGCTTATCGTCCACTTTTTCTTGACCCACACATAACCGATTCTCCCCAACCCACGCATTAACTATCCACAAACCTTGATTACCTCGGCTAGTCGGATTAGCCCCCCTTAATTTTTTACCGTCCAAACAAATCTGTTTTTCGGCTAAGGTATCTAAGATAGTTTTTCCCTGAGCCGTCAGTAAATCTCTTAACTGCTGACGGTCAAGCACTTGAAAAACTCGCCTAAATGTATCATGGGAAGGAATACCATTTGGTAGGTTGAGTAGTTGAGACAAGGAAGTAGCATGAGTTTGAGCAAATAGAACCATATCTTCGTAATCTTGTCCATTGCTTAAATAAGTACAGAGTCCTATCAGGAGTATATCCGACAAGAGGTGTTTACACTTTTTAATTTGCCGAAAATCCTCGATTTTCAGGAAATCGTCTTTGATGGGAGTAGTCATAGTTAGCAAAACTACGACTAAATATGACCTCCATAAATATCATGCGTTTGCCCTATTTCTACAACACGATCTAACCAAAGGCAAAGATTCAATGGCTATTTTCGCTGCCGGTGGCGGCACCTATTCGCTTACCGGCAGTCTGTACGTTGAGCAGTTGACGTATTGCAGCGACCGGATCTGGGAGGGCAATCCGTTTAGCTTTACCGTCAGCCTGAGCCATGACACGCTCACCCAGCGTGGTGTCGAGACCGTAGAGCAGGCGGGCATAAAGCAGACAAACACCGAAACGTATATCCGGGTAAAACCCTGACGGTCTTCGGCAGACTCGCGCCCGGCCCCGCGTTTGCTCACCGCAGAAACGCCGACCAACGGCCAATGCCACCCGTTTTGGCCGTAGTTTTGCCGGTATGAACGTTTTTCTGCTGGCCCGTATCCTCCGTAAACAACCGGCGTTCTGGATTGCCGGGGCCGTACTTGTCGGACTGGCGGGGTGGTGGGGTGTTCGCTCGTGCCGGACTAAACCAGACCCGCAACGCTGGACGATGATCCCCGACTTCGGCATCCGGCTACCACTGCGCTACGCCCTGCATGGCATTGATGTCTCGCGCCACAACAGCCGCATTGACTGGCCCCGCGTGGTAAAAATGAGAACTAAAGAACTGAAAATCAGCTTTGTTTTTATCAAAGCCACCGAAGGAGCCACCCGCACCGA
>JAYUKZ010000224.1:0-3311 GCA_043763995.1 Fibrella sp. | reverse complement strand
TCAGCGACACATCGCCGGTGCGGTCGGTTTGTACCAGCACCCCCGGTTCTTTATTGACGATCAGGAGGTGGTTGTCTTCGTAGACGATGGAGTAGGGAAGGCGTTTTTTCATAGTAACGCCCGGCTCCAGCCGGGCCGGGTGACTAAATTAACGCGAATAATGCATTTGCGTTCACGGTATGCAGGTAGTACGCCGTGTAGGCGTGGGTTTGCAATGCTGTAGTTCATGCCTGACTGGGGCTTGGCGTTGCTTTCAAATTGAGTTGCTGCCCGGCTGGAGCCGGGCGTTACGTGGGCGTGGCCGAACGTTGTTAGTATGCTTCTGATTCGTTCGGGAAGTCGCGGGCTTTCACATCGTCTACGTAATGGGTAATGGCCTCCAGCATGGCCGTGTGGAGTTCGGCGTAACGACGTAGAAAACGGGGTTTGAACTCTTTGTTGATGCCCAGCAGGTCGTGGATTACCAGAATTTGCCCGTCGGCATCCGGCCCGGCTCCAATGCCGATGGTGGGTATGGTCAGTTGCTCGGAGACTTGTTTGGTGAGGGTGGCCGGTATTTTTTCAAGCACCATCCCGAAACAGCCAATCTCCTGGAGCATGAGGGCATCGGACACCAGTTTTTGGGCTTCGGTTTCCTCTTTGGCCCGCACGGCGTAGGTGCCAAATTTATAAATAGACTGGGGCGTAAGGCCCAAATGGCCCATTACGGGTACGCCCGCGCTCAGAATTCGGGTAACAGACTCGCGGATTTCCTGCCCGCCTTCCATCTTCACGGCGTGGGCACCCGACTCTTTCATGATCCGAATGGCCGACCGCAACGCCTCCGACGAGTTGCCCTGGTAGGAACCAAAGGGCAGATCGACCACGACCAACGCCCGTTTCACAGCCCGCACCACCGCTCCGGCGTGGTAGATCATCTGGTCGAGGGTGATGGGCAGGGTGGTTTCGTGCCCGGCCATGACGTTGGAGGCCGAATCGCCGACGAGGATTACCTCCACCCCGGCGGCATCGACCACCCGCGCCATCGAAAAATCGTAGGCGGTGAGGGCCGAAATTTTCTCGCCCCGGCTTTTCAATTCCAGCAGCGTGTGGGTGGTAATGCGCTTAATATCAGGGTTATGCACAGACGTAGATCGTTTTTTTTTATTTTAAATTGTTTTCTGTTGTGCTGCCCTGGCACGTTACGCACCGAAGCGCAATTACGGAAAATGCTCCAACGGAAAACGTTTTTCTATCGGGGTGCGAGCCAGGCTTCAGGGTTCATTTTGGCAAATTCTTTCCAAATCTGGAATTGCAGTTCGGCGTTGCCCCGGCTGTCGGTGCCCACGGTGCCAATGGTTTCGCGAGCTTTCACGCGCTCCCCTACTTTCACGGCCACGCTTTTCAGTTTGGCGTAGATGGTGTAGTAATCGCCGTGCTGAATGGCCACCACGTTCTGGCTACCCATCACAAATTCTACGTTCATCACCACACCGTCGTAGATGGCCCGCACCGGTTCCCCGGCGGTGGTCTGAATGTCGATGCCGGGGTTGGAAACTTTCAGCCCTTTCAGCACCGGGTGGGGGTGAACGCCGAAGCGTTCGGAGACGAAGCCGCGCTGCACGGGCCAGGGCAACCGCGCCCGCGAAGCCGCAAACGACGAGCCGAGGGCCAGTTCTTCGCGGTTGAGGTTGCTGGCCGTGCGGGTGTTATCGGCTTTGGCCACGGCGGGTTCGGGCGGGGCCACAGGGGGCGGGGCGGGCTTGCCCTCTTCTTTGGCGCGGGCTACGGCCTCGGCACGGCGGCGGTCGGCTTCGCGGCGTTCGGCACCGAGGCGGGCTGCTTCGGCTTTGGCCATCCGGGCTGCTTCGGCACGTTCGCGGGCAGCACGGGCGGCGCGTTCGCGGGCTTCGCGGGCAATGATGGCCGTAATCATGTTATCGAGCCGACCCAGATTTTTACGGCTTTCGGCTAGTTCGGTGCGCAGTTCGCCTTCTTTCTGGCTCAGTTGCTGCACCACTTTGTCTTTGTCCTGTTTCAGGTTTTCCAGCTTTTCCGACTCGCGCACTTTGCTGGTGAGCACCACTTTTTGTTGCTGCCGTTTCTGTTCGGTGGCGGTTCGTTTACCGGTCAGTTCGGTCTGCACCGTTTCCATCTCGCGCTTTTGGGTTTGCCTGGCTCGCGCATACTGTTTCAGGTAGCGGTAGCGGGCCACCAATTGGTTGAAATTTTCGGACGAAAACAAAAAACCGAGCGGGTTCAGTTGTTGGCGGCGTTTGTCAGCGGCATACACCATTTGGGCATATTCCACCCGGAGTTTGTCAAGGTCACGGTTCAGCACCTGACTCGCTTTGCGTAGGTCAGCTATCTCGCTTTCGCTCAGCCGAACTTCGTCTGTGAGGAGGTTAATTTGTTTCAGTTGGCCCTCAATTTCTGCTGTAAGTGCTCTTAACTGACCAATGGAAACCTGCTTTTGCGAAGAGGTCTGTTTCAGCACCGACCGCAGTTCATTCAGGTGGTCAATGTTTTTCTTTTTTTCACGTTCCAGTACCTGCCGGTCGCGCTTTTGGGCCAAAGCCGGCAGCGCAAGCAGTAGTAGCAGGAATGGGAGAAAAAAGTGAACGCGCATAACGAGCGAAATCAATTACGCCGATAATTGGCCGGGATGGTGAACGGAAAACCGGGATTTTTTTCGACCAGCTCAACTTTGTTGTGCTTAATCTTAATCAGCGTCTGGTAAAACTGCCCGTCGGCATTCGATTTATAGTCGAGGGTGACGAGGCTAGAATAGGGAAACAGAAAATTATTCAGCGATGTAAAGTCTTCGTAATCAAGCCGTAGTGCGTTTTTAGTAGGCTGTTCGGTGAGCAATATTTTCTTCAGTTTACGGTCATTAGTCCCAATATAATTTTCGACCAGTACTTTACCGGCATCCTGCCGAAGCAGCAAATAATCTCGTTCATTTCGGAGTTTCTGGGCGGGCCGTTTGGGTAGGGGCAAGTTGCCCACAATGAGGGCTTGCAACAGTTCAAAATTCATCTCGAAGTTAAACTGCCGGCTCAGTGTCGGAAAATCATACACGGCAAATTGCCGTTCCAATTTATCCAGAATCCGTACCGAATCTCGGGTGATCAGAATCCGCACGGCTTCGATGCCTATTTTAGATACACTGACCCAAATAAGGCTATCTTTTCTGACCCGTAAATTCAGGTTGGCGTTGCTGATATCCTGGGTTTTGTTCTGAAACGATAATTTCGATTTTGCGGTCAGAAACCGGAAATCAATTTCGGCCACGTTGGCGCGGGCTTCTTCAATGCCGGGACGTACCGGGG
>JAYUKZ010000223.1:0-3315 GCA_043763995.1 Fibrella sp. | reverse complement strand
GGCTACCGGCGGGCGTGGCGAAATTGGTAGACGTGCCAGACTTAGGATCTGGTGCCGCAAGGCATGGGGGTTCGAGTCCCTCCGCCCGTACAAGTGTTCAATGAGTGAAGGAGCGAACGAGCGAATGAGTGAATGAAAGGATGCAGTAGACCAGGCATTCGCTCATTCGCTCATTCACTCATTGGCTCATTCACTCATTTTAAACCAATCTCAATCTGTGGATATAGTTCTCGAAAAAGCCAGCGATACCGACGCATCGCTCATTATTACCCTCCGCCCCGACGATTACAAGGCTGAGGTGGCCAAAAAACTGAAGCAATACGGCAAACAGGTATCGTTGAAAGGGTTTCGCCCCGGACATGTACCGGCAGCCGTAGTGCAAAAAATGCACGGTAAAGGCATTCTCATCGATGAAGTAAACAACCTGCTGACTAAAAATCTCTCGGCCTATATCCGCGAGAATAAACTCCAGGTCATGGGCGACCCTATTCCCGAACGGACCGATGCCGATGAGATTGACTGGGACGCTCAGGAAGAATTTACGTTTAAATACCAACTGGGTTTAGCCTCTGATTTTGAGGTCGATACAGCCGCGTTGGGTACCGTAAACCGCTACATCATTGCCGTGGGCGAAGCCGAAGTGAACGAGACCATCGACCGGCTGAAGACGCAGTTTCAGGAACAACAACACCCGGAGGAAGCCGCCGAAGGAGACCTGATTTATGGGGAACTGAAACAGGTGGAAGCCCCCGATTTGGCAGACCGCTTCGAGACCAAAACGGCCCTGCCCCTGGCCAAAGTAGCCCCCGAAGCGCTAGGTACGTTCATTGGCCGGAAAAAAGACGAAACCGTCACGTTTGTGATGGAGACGGCTTTCCCTGACCTGAAAGACCGGGCACTGGCCACGGGTGCGAAGAAAGAAACCGTGGAAAACCTGACCGGCGAATTTTCGTTTACCATTGAAGACATCACCCGCAACGCACCCGCCGAATTGAACCAGGCGTTTTTCGACAAAGTGCTGGGCATGGGCGAGGCTGAAGACGAGGCTACGTTCCGCACCAAAGTGCAGGAAATTATTGGCCAAAACTACGCCCGCGAAGCCGACAAACTTTTCCGCTACGACCTGGAAGAAGCCCTGCTGAACAACACCCTGATTAGCCTACCCGATGCGTTCCTGAAAAACTGGCTCTCGGGCCTGAACGAAGGTAAACTGACCGCCGAGCAGATTGACGAGCAATACCCTGATTTCAGCAAATCGTCGAAATTACAGTTGATAAAAAACAGGGTGGCCGAAAAAGCCGACCTGAACGTGTCGTCGGAGGAAGTGTTGAATGCCGCCCGGCAAATGATTCGGGATCAGTTTGGCTTTGCCTCCGGTATGGGCAACGAGATGGACGAAACCATCGACAAAATTGCCAGAAATTACCTCATGGACGAGAAGGAAGACCGCAAGAACTACACCACGACGTTTAACCGGGTGTTTGACGATAAAGTGATCGAGCATATCAAAGCGCAGGTGACGGTGGCCGAGCAGACCATCTCGGCAGACGAGTTCCGGGAGCGGGCCAGCCGAAACTAGCGTTGTTCATTTTGTTCTCGAAAAATCCTGGTAGTCAACGACTTACCGGGATTTTTTTTGGCCAGGTACGTTGCCGGGTCTAAAAACCAATCTTGGGGCGTTCCTGTTTTTGGCCCATTGCCCGCAGCAGTTCCTGGGCTACGCGGTCGTCGTAACGGCGTTTGTAGTAGGCCGTTTCGAGGCGAAGTTTTTCCAGTTCCAGTTGCTGGATCTCCACGGTGTTTCGCAGTTTTTCCAGTTCGTTGGGGGCCAGCGTGGCAGGTTGGGGGGGCGCAGGTACGTTGGTAATCAGGTCAACTACTGTTGTCTGGAAGATGGCTGCCAGTTGGGCTAATCGGCTCAGAGTCAGTTCGGTTTTGCCCCGTTCCATATCGCCGTAGGCCGTGGTGGAAAGGCCCAGCAGGTCGGCCATGTTTTCCTGAGAGAGTCCCCGTTGCAACCGGGCAAGCCGGATTCTGTCGGAGGCGGAAAGCGGGGTGGCGGCGGGTTTCATGGAAAGCAAAAACGATAAAATAGCAAGTAAAAACGACGCGGAATGTTGGGGTAACAACGCAACTTTGCTACCGATAAGTTTTGAAACTTACCCCTGAAGTCAATCGTTAAACAGTTAATCAGGGCCGTTTGTGGCCGGTTTTAGCCGGTAATTGCGGTCCGCTTTCCCCCAAATCATCCATGCAATACGGAGACGAGTTTCGCAAGTTTGCCGTTCACCACATGGGCCTCAACGGCCTCACGGTAGACGGATATGTTAAGCACACGGTTAACAGCCACCACGTGGAAAATATGACCCGCTCGGTTATTGAAGAGCGGCCCATGAATTTCCGGGAAGTAGACGTGTTCTCGCGCCTGATGGCCGACCGCATCATTTTCATGGGCATGGGCGTTGACGACAACATTGCCAACATTATTGTGGCGCAGCTCCTGTTCCTGGAATCTGCCGACCCCCGCAAAGACATTTTGATGTACATTAATAGCCCCGGCGGTTCGGTGTATGCGGGGTTGGGTATCTATGACACCATGCAGTATGTGCGGCCCGACGTGGCCACGGTTTGTACCAGTTTGGCGGCCTCGATGGGTGCCGTGTTGCTGGCCGGTGGCGCGGCGGGCAAACGCTCGGCACTTCCCCACGCCCGCGTTATGATTCACCAGCCAAGCGGCGGCGCACAGGGCCAATCGGTCGATATCGAGATTACGGCCCGCGAGATTGTAAAACTGCGCGAAGAGCTGTACCAGATTCTGGCCGACCATTCGGGCAAGACGTTTGAAGAAATCGAAAAAGATTCGGACCGCGACAAGTGGCTGCGGGCCGAAGAGGCGAAAGAATACGGCCTGATCGACGAGGTACTCCGCCGCGAGCGGGCCATCGGCGAGAAGTAAAAAAAGCCCCCTAACCCCCGAAGGGGGAATGCTTGCGCGAAAGCAATACGCTTGCGTCAGCATTCCCCCTTCGGGGGTTAGGGGGCTGTCCATTTCCTGATGATTTGCGCCAGGGGTTTGAATTCGACCAGAAAACCATCGTGGCCGTAGAGGGAATTCATTTCTTCATACTGCGCATTGGGAATGTGACGGGCCAGAAACTGCTGCTCAGAAGGTGGAAACAGCACATCCGACTGGATGCCGAGCACCAGCGTCCGGGCCGTGATGAGGCCCAGCGCGTTGGGAATGCTGCCCCGGTTTCGGCCCACGTTGTGCGAATCCATGGCTTTGGTTAGGAGCCAGTAGGTGAAGGTGTTGAA
>JAYUKZ010000222.1:0-11928 GCA_043763995.1 Fibrella sp. | reverse complement strand
TCGGTGCGGAGCTTCAGGCCCACCTCCCAGTCCACCAGGGTTTCGGGCAGGGGGCGGTTGCCGGGGGCCGATTGGGTGTAGTCGTCGCGGTTGGGTTCTTTGTTGCCCACGCCCACCGAGGCGTAGGCCGTGGCGCGGTCGTTGAGGGTGTAGGTCAGGCCCGCTTTGGGGTTGAAAAACGTGAGCCGCGCTACCTGCTGCACATGTTGCAACTGGCTGTTTATGCCCACAAAAGCATAGTTTACTGAACGTACCTGCACGTCGGCGAAGGCGTTGAGGCGGGGCCAAAGTTGATAAAACGCTTTGGCATACAGGTTCAGGTCGGTTTTGGTGGCCGTGTCGTCGTAGTAGCGGGGCATCAGGCTGCCGCCCGCGCCCACGGGTGTCAGGTTGACTCTGGCCCAGGTAACCTCGCCGTAGTGCTGCCCCCGGTAGTGGCTCCAGCCCCCGCCGAGGTTGGCCGTAAGCCGGTTTTTGGGGTCATGATCGAGCGAAAAAACCGTGCCGTACAGGTCATTATCCAGCCACCGGCGGCGCACAATGTCCGACCGGCTGATGACTGAATCGCGGAGGGTCAGCGTGGGTAGGCCGTAGGTGCTCAGGGGTTCATTTTCCCGAAACTGTTCGTAATAGCCGCGCCCTTTGGTGTAGTAGGCCGAAAGGTTTGCCCGCCAGTGTCGGCTTAGTTCGGTACTCGTAATCAGCTGATACTGATCTTGTTGGTAGTTGTCAGTCTCGTTGGCGTAGGTCAGGCTGTTGTAAGTGCGGTTGGTTTTCAGCAGGGCTTCGGGCACGCCGTTCCAGGCTTGGTAGGTACGTTCCTGCCCCGAAAAAACGTTGAGCCGCACCACGCTCTTTTTGGTGTAATACCCGCCCGACACATAAAACGAGCGCAGGTCGGAAGCCGCCCGGTCAATGTAACCGTCGGACGTGATGCGCGACAGCCGCGCATCGACCACAAACCGGTTGGAGAGTAACCCCGACCCCGCCGCCACCGTGGCCCGCCGCGTGTTGAAGGTGCCGCCCGACAGGGTCACTTCGGCGTAGGGGTTGGCCTGGAGGCTGTTGGTTTGCACGTTGATACTGGCCCCAAACGCACCCGGCCCGTTGGTGCTGGTGCCCACCCCCCGCTGAATCTGTACACTGCTCACCGACGACGCAAAATCGGGCATATTCACCCAAAACGTCCCCTGCGATTCGGCATCATTGTAAGGAATGCCGTTCAGCGTCACGTTCACCCGCGTCGCGTCCGTTCCGCGAATCCGAATGCCGGTGTAGCCCACGCCCGCGCCCGCGTCAGACGTGGTCACGACCGAGGGGGTAAAGTTGAGCAGCAACGGCAAGTCCTGCCCCAGGTTCAGCTTCGTCAGTTCGCGCCGGGTCACGTTGGTATACGCCACCGCCGACTTCTCGCCCGCTCGCGTGGCCAACACCACCAGTTCGTCCAGAGCCACATCAGCAGGGCGCAACGTCAGTAGCAACGGTACATCGGCAGGTACGTTAACCAATTGACGGACAGACGTGTAACCCAGCAGCGAAGCCCCTAGCCGATACGTACCTGGCCGCAGGCCCGTAAGCTGAAAAGTACCTTTAGTCGTGGTACTGGTGCCCCGCAATGAGCCGTCGAGCGTGAGGACAACCCCCGGCAGAGGCCCGCGGTTTACGTCGCGGACGGTACCGATGAGGGTCGTGTTTTGTGCCCGCAGGGGCAGTTGAAACGCGCCCCACAGCAAGAGTGTGGCGGCAAAACGATAGGTCGTTACGTTGGTCATTAAGACGCAAACGGTTAACGATAAGGCGTAGGGGCCTGAGCCTATCGGCGGTGAAGTAAACCCCTCCCCCTTTGGGGGTCGGGGGGTTTTTTACGTTCCCTTCGGCGGCATTACCCGCATCAGGTTCTATGGGTATAATCTCAGCCCGTTGTTATGAGGCACCCCTGTAAGATTAATGCATTAAAGGTAATACGAAAGCCTGATTTGGCCACCGACAACAGTCAATTATCGCCCCGCCGACGATACATATTGAGTTAACGCCTCGCTGACAAGCTGATTCAGTGAAACTCCTTTTTCCAATGATTTGAGGGCTGCTTTCCGGTGTAATTCTGGTTTTACACGAATGTTGAACGTACCGGCAAATGGTCTTTCCGGTGTCTTTCCGATTTGTTCACAAAGCGCAACGTACTCCTCAACAGCTTCTTTGAATGCCTGTTCCAGTTCAGATACGCTGCTTCCCTCAAACGTGATAAGGTCTACGATAAACTCGATTTTACCATGAAAAACCCGCTCTGCCGCACTATATACCACACGTCCAACAAAGTCTTTATAGCTCATCAAATTGTTCGTCTCTTTCATCTAAATCTAAAGTTGATAAAACTAGCTCGATAAGTAGTCAGTATTTTTTAAACACAGAGGCACAGAGAAAAAAGAGTCACAAATGACTAAAAATCAGTTGATTATATCAAAGTATAACTCTTTTTTCTCTGTGTCTCTGTGTTTAAAATTCAATTACTAAAGACGAATGCGTTGGCCTATTACACGTCCTGTTTATCAACTCTTTACACCGAAAAAGAAGCCAGTTGCACGAACTGGTTCACCCGGTCCTGAATCTCGGTTTCCGACAGGTTCAGGATGCGTTCGGCCCCGAATTTTTCGACGCAGAACGAAGCCATTGCCGAGCCGTAGATCACGGCGCGTTTCAGGTTGTCGAACGAAAGGTCGTCAGTTTTGGCCAGGTGGCCAATGAAGCCGCCCGCAAACACGTCGCCCGCGCCGGTGGGGTCGAATACTTCGGCGAGGGGCAGGGCGGGGGCGGCAAAGATGTGGTTGTCGTGGAAAAGCAACGCGCCGTGTTCGCCTTTTTTGATGATAACCGTTTTCGGCCCCATGCCCCGGATAACCTCGGCGGCACGTACCAGGGCGTATTCGCCGGTGAGTTGGCGGGCTTCTTCGTCGTTGAGCACCAGCACGTCAACATCCGGCAGCAACGCTTTCAGGTCGGCGTTGGCAATCTCGATCCAGAGGTTCATCGTATCCAGCACAATAAGTTTGGGCCGGTTTTTCATCCGTTTCACCACCAGGTGCTGAATGGCCGGGGCCGTGTTGCCCAGCATCAGGTATTGGCAGTTCTGGTACGTGTCGGGAATGACCGGGTCGAAGTTTTCCATCACGTTCAATTGCACCTCCACCGTGTCGCGGGTGTTCATGTCGTTGTGGTATTTTCCCGACCAGAAAAACGTTTTTTCGTCGGGCCGAATCTCCAGCCCGTCCACGTTCACGCCGTGGCTCACCAGCGTCTCGATCATCTCAGGCGGAAAATCGCCGCCGACGACGGCTACCAGGTTATTTTCGTTGGTGAAATAGGAGGCCGAAAGGGTGATGTAGGTGGCGGCACCCCCGATGATTTTGTCGGTTTTGCCGAAGGGGGTTTCCAGTGCGTCGAACGCGACCGACCCCACGGTAAGTAAGCTCATGGTGTATCTTTAGACTTAGGAACGGCCAAAGGTAAGCCAATTGCGGTTCCTGCTTATGTACCCCCCGCCAACCTGTTGCTGCCCAACCCCGCCCCAACCATGAAAACCCTCGACGACCTGTTGCTCCTGGGCGACCCGCGCCTCTACGAACGCTGCGACCCCGTGATGCCGGAGGAGCAACCGCTGGTGGCCGGGTGGGTGGCCGATTTGCACCAGGTCATGCACCAGGTACGTGCCCGCTATGGCTTTGGCCGGGGCATTGCCGCCCCCCAACTCGGCATCATGAAGCGGCTGATTTACCTGCACATAGACCAGCCGAAAGTGCTCATAAACCCCACGCTCACCAACCTCAGCCCCGACCGCTTCGAGTTGTGGGACGACTGCATGAGCTTCCCCAGCCTCCTGGTACGTGTCAGCCGACATAAATCACTGACAATTAACTATCTGGACGAATATTTTGTGCCCCACTCCTGGGCCGTAACCGACGCGCTTTCGGAGCTAATTCAGCATGAATACGACCACCTCAACGGGGTGCTGTGTACCCTGCGGGCCATCGATGCGCGGGCGTTCCGGTACCGGGTGCTAAACTGAAAACCGGCCCCGTGCGTTACCCCGGAAAGCAAACCAGACAATTATGCAAGCCACGCTGCGCCCCCCCGTCTCGATCTATACCGAACAAAGCCCCAACCCCAACTCCATGAAGTTCGTGCTCAACCGCGAACTGGTGCCCGATGGTCTTTCGTTCGACTATGCCCAGCCGTCTGAAGCGTTGAAAGAAGGCAAAAACTCGCCCCTGGCGGTGGCCCTTTTCGGCGTAGACGGGGTGAGCCGGGTGTTCATTGCCAGCAATTTCGTTACCCTCACCAAAGACGAGGCCGTGGATTGGGGCGAAATTTTGTTCGAAGTAAAAGTCTTTTTGAAGGATTATTTCGAGGCCGACAAGCCCGTTTTCCTCCAGCGCACCGTTGACCTGAACAGCACCCGCCTGGAGACCGACAGCGAGACGGTGCAGCAGATCAAAGCCGCCCTGGATCAGTACGTTCGCCCGGCGGTGGAATCGGACGGGGGAGCCATCAATTTCCATTCGTTCGACGAGCCAACCGGCACCGTAAAAGTGCTCTTGCAGGGGTCGTGCAGCGGGTGCCCTTCGTCAACGCTGACCCTCAAGGCGGGCATCGAGAACCTGCTCACGCGGCTGGTGCCGGGCGTAACCACGGTGGAAGCCGAAGGGGTATAGCCCACGCCGTTCGCTCAGAAAAATACCCGCGCCAATGCTTTTCCTGAAGCGTTGGCGTTTTTCTTTGTGGGCGGTTTAGTCGTGCCCGGCTTTTGTTCATCTTCCCGCACCCCTTCTCTTGACAACCTCTTCTTCGCTGCCCCGGTTGGCCGGTAGGCTACTCCTGACGAGTTTTTGGCCGTTTATGGCTTCTGCCCAAAACCTGCTGGGCCTCACCACAAGCCCCCAGGCGGGCATTCACCGGGCCTACCAAAACCCCGCGTGGCTGGCCGATTCGCCCAACCGTTTTTTTGTGAGCGTGGGTACGGTGGCCCTTCACGCGAACAACAATTTTGTTCGGTACAAAGCCCCTTTTTCGCTGCTGCGCCTCCTGACGGGGCAAGTATCCGCACCCTACCGCCAACCCGACGGCAGCATCCGGTTCGAGACCAATTACACGGAAGAGATTCAGGACGACCGGCCCAAAAACGGTACCGTTTGGGGTGAGTTTCGCGGCCCGGCTCTCCAGGTGGCAGTGGGCAAAAAAACGGTGTTGGGCCTCTCGTCGCGGTTGCGGGCCAGCGGGCAGGTCTGGGGGGCTTCCGGCCCGTTGCTGTCGGCGTTGCGGGCCAGCCTCCGTTCCGACGTGCTGTATAGTATTCCCAGCCGCAATAACGCCTTCAGCACCAACGCCACTACCTACGCCGAACTGGCCGCAAGCGTGGGCCAAACCCTGGTAGAAACCGAAACCAGTACCCTCATGGCAGGTCTCACGGTGAAGTATTTGGTGGGGTTCACCTCGGGCCATTTCGTGAATGAGGGTCTCACCTACGAGGTATTGTCTGACCCCAACATTCCGAATCGGGGTTTTTTGAAGGTCAACGAGATTACCGGTGCCTTTGGCTACACCTCTTTTTTGCAGAACGAAAACCTCTCGCTCCGGTCGCTGCTGAACCGCAACCCGCCCGGTCGGGGTGTGGGAGTCGATCTGGGCCTGGCCTACCGCCATCAATCCGATCCCTATGGCTCAGTGTTGCGGGCGGGGCTGGCCCTCACCGACCTGGGCAGTATCCGGTTCACGGGCGATGCCTACGCCATCAACCAACAAAACTTGCGTTTTGTGGGCGAAGATTTCAACGACGTGCGCAACAGTGAGCAGATCGTGAACGTGATTCGGCAGAAGTTGCGCGTAGATCCCAGCCAAAACATCGGCTCGTTTGCCAACGGCCTGCCCTCGTCCCTGAACCTGAGCCTCGACTACGAACGGCCCAACGGGCTGGGGGTGCAACTAGCCTACTGGGCCGACCTGCGGGGCAACAGTGCCGTGGCCATGCATCAACCCTCGCTGCTAGCTCTGGTGCCGCGCTACAACCACCGTTGGCTGGGGGTAGCCCTGCCCGTTTCGTACCTCAATGGCAGTACACAGGTGGGCCTCTCGCTGCGGGCCGGACCGTTTTGGGCCGGGTCCGACAACGTACCTGGCCTGTTGGGCAACAGCCAGAATGGTATTTCGCCCCGTGGTGTGGACCTCTACCTGGGTATGGCTATGGGGCTTGGCTCGCGGAAGAGCGGGGAGTAGAGTTGGGGTGTTGCTTCTTGCTGGTCTGAGACGCAAGTATTGCGTCTCTACACCCCCCAAACAACGTACCTAAACACCCCCAATACATTGTAAATCAACAAATTACCCCCCTCTTTTTTAAGTAACTAAAATTCTCTTTAAAAAATTTCTATTTCTACTCTCTCCCGTATACCTTGCGGCCATGTAGTTGTTTTTCAATAAGCCTCGTTACCGAACACTACCTGCACGAGCCAGCTCTGTTTGTGCGGCTACGGGCGGCAAACCCTGCCTTACAGCTAATTATCTGCCTGACCGCCGATAACGGGCAACCCCCCGCCCCCGATTGGGAGCAGCTAGACAAACTTGATTTTGACCTGATTTGCACCCTGCCCGAACTGCCCCATTGCCTGCGGGCACTCAGCACGGGGAAGTTCTATAGATCGTCCGTGTTGCCACCGCTGACAAAAATGTCTTTTGTTGCGCCTTTGCTTGGATTCACCGACCTGACCCACGCCCAACGGCGGGTGCTGAAGGCTATTTGTGAACTTAAAACAGGCCCGCAGATGGCCGAAAGCCTGTTTTTAAGCCCGAAGACCGTGAACAACCACCGCTACGAAATTGCCCATAAACTACAGGTATCTGGCGGGCCGGGTTGCCTGACCCGCTTTGTGGCCAGCCACCGCGAGCAGCTAGTACAACTACTGGCACAGGCAGAGAATGGGTAAGGGAATAGGAGAGATTACCCATGAAAAAATGAGGAACAATATGAGTGAGTTTGCTCATGTACGCCGCCAATTCAGCCCCCACCTTTGTCTTGTTCAAAAAGAACAGAGGCGGACACCGAAAAGCCTGAATAGAGTAGGAACAGTTGAAATCATGAGATTTTTAGAAACACCAGAGTTGCTGAGCTATTCGGCTGGTGGTGACTGCGAAAGACTCTTAGCCGCCGGGGGGGAGTCTTTGGGCTACTTGGACTTATTCCTGGGTTGGGTATAGGTTTTCTGTACTTGGGGCTGTAGCGGGAATAGCAAGTGCATTTTGTCCTGATGATGGCCCATCAACTCCTATACCAGGCCGCACTTTTGGCCCTAGTACTGGTAGTAGAGGTCCGCATTAAGATAAGGTCTGTTGGGTTTTATGACCACAAGTAATTTGGCACTTGTGGTCAATTTTTGAAATAAACTTTAATTTCCTCAACTATGAAAATCGTATTGTCAACACTTCTTTTTTTAAGTCTGGCATCCCATATACGTGCCAACCCACCTAGAGGCACGCTAAGTACGAGTTCTTTGGTAGTACAGAGGGAATTCGTTAGTATATCAATTTTGACCGCCACTCCTACCAAAATATATCAAGAAAAAAAATTACATTGTCTGACGTACAGAACAAGAAGGTGGAAAAAATACTACTTTTTGCTGCTTTACCGTTTTTTGCAGCAGCAATAATCGCAAACGACTCCCGCTCTTTATCAAGATGGTTGTTGATAACCGGTGGTGTAATTGAATTGAGTTCTGTTTACTTTGAATTGAGAAGTAGACGAAACAAAATTCATCTATAGGAAAATATATTATTGATTTAACAGGGTGATTTTCATGAAATTTCTTAGAAACCTCACAATAACTGAAAAATTATTTTTTTTAGTTATGCTTCCGCTGTTTGTACTGTCCCTGATTGTAGGAAACAGGTATGCTGAAGTGACCCTTCTGGTTCTCATCATCTATCTTTCTTACAGAATAACGAAGGAAGAATCTTCCTACTGATTACGGATCGTGCAATTATGCCCACCCCTGGAATCTTCACGGTCATTATCATCATTCTGGCGGGTATACCCATTAGAATTAAGAAGAAAAGTGAGCCGTTTTCTTGATGAATGGCAACCGCCTGAACGTTTTTTAAACAACGCAAAATTTTATGGAAAATCTGCTTGCCAACCGGGGAGAGAACAACCCGGTTGATGGGATTTCTATGGCCCGTGTGTGGGGGTTGCTGGGGCTATCATCCGTGCCGGGTTTATCCTGCTGATTCCGGGTTTGGTCAAGATCATCTGGTTTTTGTTCATCCAGACCAACTACACCATTCAAGACCTGCAACTGTTCTACCCGTTCAGTTTGCTCAACCTGGTCAACTCAGGTATGTTAGAGCCGTGTTTGCTCTACCCGTTGCAGGTGCTAAACCTGTTCGAGGCACGGGGGCGGTGGTTATCAACGCGTTAGAGGTGCTGATTTCGGCGGGTTGTCTCTTCAGCTACGCCACGTCGGTGGGCCTGCTTACGCTGCTCAGTGTGCCGCTGTTTGGGGGTCTGGTGTGGCGGTATCACCGCCGCATCATGGCCGGGCAACGCGAGGTGATGGCGGCATCAGCCCGCACGGAGAGTAACTAAGTAGACACCATTCAGGGCATCGACGTGATTAAGGCCACCAACCGGGAGGCTTTTTTTATGGACATTACCAAAACCGTGTATGGCCACTACCAGAACCGGGCCTACGCGCTGGGTACGTTGGGGCTGCGGTTTAACCTGACCGCCGAGGTCATGGCGGCCGGGCTGATGACCGTTATTCTGGGCCTGGTTGCCTGGCTGGTGGTGCACAAAACGTTGCAACTGGGCGAGATGATGGCCGTGCTGACCCTGGTAGGCACCATTATCCCGGCAGTAATCAGTTTGTCGTTGACCAACATCCAGTTGCAGGAAGCCCACATTGCCTTCGACCAGATGTACGAATACGCCCACCTGACCCCTGAGCAAACCGGACACCTACCTGACGCTTCGTTTCGGTTCGAATCATTACGTATTGACGGGCTTGACTTCCGGTTTTCGGGCCAAGCGTTGCTGTTCGATGGGGTCTCGCTCACGCTTTGCCGGGGCGAATGGGTGGCACTGGTGGGCGAAAGCGGCAGGGGAAAAGGCACGTTGCTTCAGGTGCTGCAACGGTTCTACGAAGCCGAAAAAGGCCAGTTTATGCTAAATGGGCACAATTGGCGAACGGCCGACACCCCCACCTGGCGCACGGCCCTGGGGGTTGTGCCGTAGCAGATCAAACTCTTCTCAGGTACGTTGCTGAATAACATTTGCCTGAGCAACACTGCCGACGAGGCCGAAGCCATTGTTGCGTTTTGCCGCACCCACGGCTTCGACACGTACTTCGAGCAGTTCCCGCAGGGCTACCTGACCATTGTGGGCGAAGAGGGAGTGAACCTGTCGGGCGGGCAACGGCAACTGGTGGGCCTTGCCCGTGCGCTCTACCGCCGCCCGCAACTGTTGCTGCTCGACGAACCCACCGCCGCCATGGATCGCCACACCGAGCAGTTCGTGCTCGATCTGTTGCAACGCCTGCAATCAGAATTGGGCATCCTGTATATCACCCATAACCAAACCCACACCCGCCTGGCCGACCGCACCTACCGCTTGGTCGATGGCCGCACATGTAGAGACGCGACACTCGCGTCTCAGCCGAGCGCGGAGCTTTGCGCTGAAAAAGGCTTCGCGCTGGTCTGAGACGCGAGGATAGTAGGTTTGCGGCGTATTGCTTCGCCAGCTACCCAGACGCGAGTGTCGCGTCTCTACACGCGGGCGTATATTTGCGTGTCGAAACGGGTACTTTCGCCCTGACACCTTGCCATGCTACGAACACATACCTGCGGCGAACTGCGTTCGTCAGATAATGATAAATCAATAACCCTTAGCGGTTGGGTACAAACCGTTCGGGACAAAGGTGGTGTGCTTTGGATCGA
Organism: Fibrella sp.; assembly: GCA_043763995.1. Taxonomy (GTDB): domain Bacteria; phylum Bacteroidota; class Bacteroidia; order Cytophagales; family Spirosomataceae; genus Fibrella. The sequence continues at coordinate 1,956 of JAYUKZ010000222.1, read as the reverse complement.
CCTGCGGGATCGTTACGGCATCACGCAAGTTATTCTGGAAGAGGGTGTTACCTCAAATGATCTGTTTAAGATAGCCCGTTCGCTGGGCCGCGAATTCGTTATTCAGGCTACCGGAGTAGTGACCGAACGGCAATCGAAAAACCCGAATATTCCCACCGGCGATGTGGAGGTACGTCCCACCGCGCTCACAGTGTTGAACCCGGCTAAACTGCCGCCTTTCCTGATCGAAGACCAAACCGACGGCGGCGATGACCTGCGCCTCCGCTACCGCTATCTCGATTTGCGGCGTAACCCCGTCCGGCGTAACCTTGAGCTTCGTCATAAAATGGCCCAGCAAACCCGGTTGTATATGGATGGGCAGGATTTTATCGAGGTAGAAACGCCGGTGCTCATCAAATCGACCCCCGAAGGTGCGCGTGATTTTGTGGTGCCGAGCCGTATGAATCCCGGTGAGTTTTACGCCCTGCCGCAGTCGCCGCAAACGTTTAAGCAATTGCTGATGGTGTCGGGTTTTGATCGGTACTATCAGATTGTGAAGTGTTTCCGCGACGAAGACCTCCGCGCCGACCGGCAACCCGAATTCACGCAAATCGACTGCGAAATGTCGTTTGTGGAGCAGGAAGATATCCTGAATATGTTTGAGGGTTTGACGCGCCACCTGTTCAAAACGGTGAAAAATATCGACCTGCCCAACGTACCCCGCATGACCTATGCTGAGGCCATGCAACGCTACGGGTCCGACAAGCCCGATATCCGGTTCGGGATGGAATTTGTGGAATTGACTCAACAAATACAGGGCCGGGGTTTTCCCGTTTTCGATAGCGCCGAACTGGTAGTGGGCATCTGTGCCACGGGCGCGGCTAACTACACCCGCAAACAGCTTGACGAACTGACCGAATGGGTAAAACGCCCGCAGATTGGCTCAAAAGGTCTGATCTATGCCCGTGTGAACGAAGACGAGAGCGTGAAATCGTCGGTCGACAAATTTTATACCGAAGAGGAGCGCAAAGCCTGGGCCACCACTTTTCAGGCACAACCGGGCGATTTGCTGCTGCTGCTGGCGGGTGAGACCAACAAGACGCGCAAGCAACTGAGCGAACTCCGTCTGGAAATGGGCACCCGCCTCGGCCTCCGCAACGCTGACGATTACAAAGCCTTATGGGTACTCGATTTCCCACTGCTCGAATACGGCGAGGCCGAGCAACGCTGGTTTGCCATGCACCACCCCTTCACCTCGCCCAAACCCGAAGACATTGCCCTGCTCGACACCGATCCGGGAGCGGTGCGGGCCAATGCGTATGATATGGTCATAAACGGCACCGAAGTAGGCGGCGGCTCCATCCGAATCTTCAACCGGGAGCTACAAGCGCGGATGTTCAGTTTGCTGGGTTTCAGCGACGAAGAAGCCAAAAATCAGTTTGGTTTCCTGATGGATGCGTTTGAGTTTGGTGCCCCGCCCCACGGCGGAATCGCCTTCGGTTTCGACCGGCTTTGCTCGCTTTTCGGCGGCAGCGATAGCATCCGTGACTTTATTGCCTTCCCCAAAAACAACGCCGGCCGCGACGTGATGATCGATTCGCCATCGCTTATTTCGGACAAACAATTGGATGAGTTGAAGATCAAAACAGCTTTGTAAAAGGTAAACTGTGCAGAATAGGCTGTACCTTAACCCCTCTGTTAATCAGTACTGTTATGCAGGAAAAGTACATCAACCCATTCACCGATTTCGGTTTCAAGAAAATTTTCGGGGAGGAAGCCAACAAAGACCTCCTCATGGATTTCCTGAACGAGTTACTACCCGATCAGATGGATTTTATTTTCGACGAGGCCCCGGCCGACAAGAATAAACTCCGGCATGATATTCAGTTGATGGATATCGAAACGCACCGGATTTTCTTCCCAAAGCTCAGGTTCATTTATCTGGAAATGCCCAAGTTCAGCAAGTCGATTGACGAG
>JAYUKZ010000221.1:0-11930 GCA_043763995.1 Fibrella sp. | reverse complement strand
TGGCTCTTGTCACCATGCACGGTACCATCATGGTGTTCTTCGTGCTGACGGCAGGCTTGAGTGGTACGTTCAGCAACTTCTTGATTCCGTTGCAGGTTGGTGCCCGCGACATGGCATCAGGGTTCATGAACATGCTTTCGTACTGGTTCTTCTTCCTGGCCAGCTTAACCATGTTTGTCTCTATTTTTCTGGAGACTGGCCCTGCCGCAGGTGGTTGGGTTGTATACCCGCCCCTGAGCGCGTTGCCACAAGCCCACGACGGGTCGAAAATGGGTATGACTCTTTGGTTGGTTAGCATGGCTTTGTTTATCATTTCGCAGTTGCTGGGTGGTATCAACTACATCACCACGGTCATTAACCTACGTACCAGAGGTATGTCATTCAGCAAATTGCCACTAAGCATCTGGGCCTTCTTCCTCACGGCGGTGTTGGGGCTTATCTCGTTCCCCGTATTGCTATCGGCGGCATTGCTGTTGATTTTTGACCGTAGTTTTGGTACAAGTTTCTACCTGTCAGACATTTACGTGGCTGGTGAAGCATTACCAAACGTGGGTGGTAGCCCAATTCTGTTTCAGCACCTTTTCTGGTTTCTGGGCCATCCCGAAGTGTACATTGTAATGTTGCCCGCGTTGGGTATTACCTCAGAGGTGATTGCTACCAACGCCCGCAAGCCAATTTTCGGCTACCGCGCCATGATTGCCTCTATGATGGGCATTGCATTTTTGGCCTTCGTTGTTTGGGCGCACCATATGTTTGTGACGGGCATGAACCCGTTCTTGGGGTCGGTCTTTATGTTTCTGACGCTGATTATTGCCGTGCCTTCGTCGGTAAAAGCGTTTAACTACATTACTACGTTGTGGCGCGGGAACATCCGGTTCACAACGGCTATGCTGTTTGCCATCGGCTTGGTGTCGTTCTTCATATCGGGTGGGGTGACGGGTCTTATCCTGGGTAACTCGGCTCTCGATATTCAACTTCACGATACGTACTTTGTGGTAGCTCACTTCCACCTTGTGATGGGTGCCTCATCGGCATTTGGGCTGTTGGCCGGGGTCTACCACTGGTTCCCAAAGATGTTTGGCCGGATGATGAACGAGAAGCTCGGGTACGTTCACTTCTGGATGACATTCGTCGGCATCTACTGTGTGTTCTTTCCCATGCACTACATTGGTATTGCCGGTTTCCCTCGCCGGTACTACGCCTTCACGAGCAACAATTTCACGATGAACATTTTTCAGGATATGAATGCGTTCATTAGCATTGCGGCCATCTTCACTTTCACGGGTCAGTTCCTGTTTCTGTTCAACTTTGTGTATAGCCTGTTTAAAGGAAAGCGTGCTCCGCAAAACCCCTGGAACTCGAACACGCTGGAGTGGACTACGCCCATTGTGCCCGGCCACGGCAACTGGCCCGGCGAAATACCTGCGGTGTACCGGTGGCCTTACGATTACAGCAAGCCCGGTGCAGCTAATGACTTTATTCCGCAGAACGTGCCCTATTCTCAAACGCCGGAGTCGAACCTGCCGCACGAGAATGAATTGATATCGCTGGAGAAAGCAATCGAGGCACAAAACTTCAATGATCAGTTTAAGCAACCTCATTGACCAACGCTCTTTTCGTCGGCTGGCACTTCTAACTGTTCTGTCCGTACTCCTGCTGGTTTTTGTGGGCGGAGTAGTTAGAAGTACCGGTGCCGGCATGGGTTGCCCGGACTGGCCCAAATGTTTCGGCCAATGGATTCCGCCCACCAACGTCTCCGAATTACCGGCAAACTATCAGGAGATATATAGCCATCGCGGCTATGCCGATACGGAATTCAATGCTGTCAAGACCTGGATCGAGTACCTGAACCGGTTGTTGGGTGCGCTAATCGGCGTTTTCATTTTCTTCACATTCCTGGCATCGGCCCGTGTTTACTGGCAGCGGGATAAAGCCATCGTTGGCTTTAGCTTTCTTAGCCTGGTACTAGTAGGATTTCAGGGCTGGCTTGGGGCACGGGTGGTAGCAAGTGTATTGTCTACGTGGCTTATTACGTTGCATATGCTGGTGGCTATTATCATTGTGGGGGTGCTGCTTTACGTAGTAGCCCGCAGTCAGGCACATCGGTTCGAGACTTCTTCGCAGCCCATACCTACATCAGTGAGCCGGTGGCTGTTGATCAGTTCGGTGCTGTTGCTTACCCAGATTCTATTGGGCACTCAGGTACGTGAATTTGTGGATACCGTGGCCGATAAGTTAGGCGAGGCCCAGCGAAACCGCTGGATAGACGAGTTGGGCATCCGGTTCTACGTTCACCGTAGTTATTCACTCGTTGTGTTATCTGCCCAACTGATGTGGATTGTGCCGTTGATAAAGCGGACTTCATTCGTTAGTCCGTTGCTCAAACAATTGGCACAAGGTGTAGGGTTGAGCATCCTGATTGAAATTGTGACCGGTGCCATTATGGCCTATTTCGCCATACCGGCCTGGGCGCAACCTGTACACCTGACCGTTGCGGTGGGTGCGTTGGGGTTGCAGTTCGTTATAATCCTGTTTGTCTACAGCGACAAGTTGCTCAAGAAACCGGCTTCCGTTCTGGGTAAAGAACTGGCCTGCGCTCACTCCTGACCCTATGCACTCGTCGGTTCAACCCCCTATACAGCCCCCGTTGGCCCAACAACCGGTACCGGCATGGTGGCAGGATCTGGTGGCTCTGACCAAGCTTCGGCTTTCATCGTTGGTGTGTTTTTCGGCGGCATTGGGCTACATGATGGCGGCGGTAAGACCCTATTCGATTGGGCAAATTGCCCTGTTTACGGCTAGTGGCTTGCTCATCACGGGGGCAGCCAACGCGGTGAATCAGGTGCTGGAAGTCGAGTTCGACCGGCTGATGAAACGTACCGGCGGCCGACCCATCCCGGCGGGACGAATTACGAAACAACAGGCGTTGGTACTGGTGGCAGTGCTGCTCTTTGTCGGCTTGTTTATTCAAACGCTCTGGTTTAACCCGCTTACGGCGGGCATCTCCTTTGTGTCTTTTCTGCTGTATGGTTTTGCTTACACACCTCTCAAGCGGGCGGGTTCCATTGCCGTATACGTGGGTGCCATACCGGGCGGGTTGCCGCCGCTTATTGGTTGGGTAGCCGCCACAGGTACGTTGGGTGATGAGGCTATGTGGCTATTTGCGCTCCAGTTTATCTGGCAGTTTACTCATTTTTGGGCCGTGGCCTGGGTATTGGACGATGATTATGAGAAAGCTGGGTTCGCGTTGTTGCCGCTCAGAAGACCGCCCACCGGCAGAACGGCCTTCGTGATCCTGTTGTTTACCATATGGCTGGTACCGTTGGGAGTATTACCCTTCATGTGGGGCTACGTCGGGGCCACGTCGGCGGGGTTGGCCGTTGTGTTGGCCCTGGTGCTAATTTGGTTCAACTACGGGCTGGTGCGGCAACCTACCTTGCTGAGTGCCAAGCGGTTGATGTTCGCCGCCTTTGCTTACCTACCGCTTGTTCAGATAACGTTTGTTTTAGATCGTGTTTAACATGAAAGCAGAAACAGAAGAAATAAAGTGGCTGGCGGAAGAGCCGGAAGAAACCCTTTCGGTGAACCCGCGAAAGTTCATTCTTTGGTTATTCATTGTCAGCATCCTGATGCTGTTTGCCTCCTTTACGAGTGCCTATCTGGTACGACGGGCGGAAGGCAACTGGCTGGAATTTAACGTACCTGCCATCTTCGGCTACAGCACGGGCGTGTTGGTGCTGAGTAGCCTGAGTATGTTTTGGGCCTTACAAGCGGCCAAAAAAGACAACTTTACCATGCTCAGGATAGCGATATCTGTTACTTTTGCACTTGGAATGGCATTCCTGTATATGCAGTTTCAGGGGTGGGGGGAACTGGTACAGAACAATGTGTATTTTGTGGGCAACCCTGCTGGGTCGTTCATCTACGTGTTCACCGGCATGCACGCCTTCCACCTCATTTCGGGGCTACTTGTGTTGCTGTTCGCGTTGGTGGCGGCGTTTCGGTTACGAATTCACGCTAAGTCACTGGAACAAATTCAGGTGGCGGCAACCTACTGGCATTTCCTGGATGTCCTCTGGATTTACCTGTACGCCTTTTTGCTTTATTTTCATTAACCAGTACAATCACTCATGGAGGCTACGACGGCAACAACGGCAACGACCGACGAGACAATAGTATTTGACAAAAAAGCCTGGATGGGGGGTGTTGAACCCATGAGCATCAGCTACGGAAAGCTGATGATGTGGCTGTTTCTGATCTCCGATACCTTCACGTTCTCTGCTCTGCTGGTCACGTATGGCCTGGTACGGTACAGCTACCCCGCCTATGATCCGGCTATCCACGGAGTGCCGTTCCACTTCTCGAACCTGTATTGGCCTATTCCCGACCATGTGTTTAACGGGTTCCCGTTTTTTCACGGTGTAAACCTGCCCCTGATTTTCGTGGGTTTGATGACCTTCATCCTCATCTTCTCATCCGTGACAATGGTACTGGCCGTGGAGGCTGGCCACCGCCGTGACCGGGTCGATGTAGAAAAATATATGCTCTGGACAATCCTGGGCGGTATTGCCTTTCTGAGCAGTCAGGCGTGGGAGTGGTCTCACTTTATTCACGGTACTGAAGAGGGCAATACCATCCGCGATTTGGTGGGCGGGCAATGGACGGAACGCACCATTTTTGGGGCTAAACTGTCGGAAAATCAGTACGGTCCTCCCGATTTCGCCGGGCTATTTTTCTTCATCACCGGTTTCCACGGCACCCACGTACTGTCGGGGGTGGTGCTGAACATTCTAATTTTTTACCGAACCGCCACCGGATTCTACGAACGCCGGGGCCATTACGAAATGGTGGAAAAAGTGGGTCTTTACTGGCACTTTGTTGATTTGGTGTGGGTGTTTGTTTTTACCTTCTTTTACCTCGTTTAACGTTAACTAGCTCCAATCATGGCTAACACACCCTACACCGACAACCACGGTGGCACCGACGTGGCTCCGCCACCGGCCAACACCAAAGTGATCTGGCGCACGTTCATTATCCTGTGCGTGATCACCACGTTTGAGTTTATCATTGCCTTCACCATGACCGCCGGGCCGTTGCGGGTATTCATCTTCGTGGGCATGACCATCATCAAAGCGTTCTACATTGTGGCCGAGTTTATGCACTTGAAGCACGAAGTGAAAAGCCTGATTTGGACCATTTTATTGCCAATAATCTTCATCATCTGGTTGTTGGGTGCGCTCATGTTCGAGGGCAGTTCAATCTTCCAACATCGATAAACGCATGACTTCTTTCCGCAAAGCCGGGATCCTCCTCGTAACGTTGATGGTCCCGGCTTTTGCGTACATACTCCTGCGGGCCTGTACGCAAAACCATTACACGCTCCCGCGCTATATTCCCGTCATCGACTCGGCGAAGGGCGGGCCGATGATGACCCCTATTACTGACCGGAACGGCAACCCCGCGCAGGATACCCTGTTCAGGCACGTACCTGGCTTTTCGCTCACCGACCAAACCGGTGCGTCGGTTACGGAGGCTATTCGGGCCAACAAAATCCACGTGGCCGACTTCTTTTTTACCCGTTGCGGCACCATCTGCCCCAAAATCCAGTCGAACCTGAGCCGGGTGCAGGAGATTTTTAAAGACCGAACCGACGTGGTGTTCATTTCCTACACCGTAGACCCGGCGCACGACCAGCCCGCCCAACTAAAAGCCTACGCCGACAGGGTAGGGGCCAAACCCGGTTTCTGGTATTTCCTCACCGGCGACAAGGCCCAAATCTACACCTTGGCTCAACGGGGTTACTTCTTACCCGTAGTAGACCACGGCGTGAGTTATGGCAAACCCGACGAAACTTTTATCCACAGTGAAAAGTTGATTTTGGTAGACAAAGAGGGTATTATCCGGGGGTTTTACGACGGTACGGACAAGAAAGACATTGACCGGCTGATGGTGGAAATCAAGGTGTTGCTCGACATTTATAGCAAAAAGGCTTAACAAAAATGGACGCTACTACGCTGGTCGTTAAAGACAAAAACGCCAACCGATTCATCAACATCGTTTCCATTGCCGTGCCCGTGGTGGTGGCTCTCATGCTGGGCATCCGCCAAAAACTGGATTTGGGCACTTGGACAACGTACCTGCCCCACGTGAACGGGATCATCAACTCGCTCACTAGTGTGTTGCTGGTCGTGGGGTATTATTTTATTCGGCAAAAAAACGTGGCGGCTCACCGCGTGGTCATGTCTACGGCCTTTGGGTTGGGTGGGCTGTTTTTGGTGAATTATGTACTCTACCACATCTCGAACGAATCAACGCCTTTTGGGGGGCAGGGTGCCGTCCGGCCTATCTATTATTTTCTACTTATTTCGCACATAGTGCTGTCGGTTGTTGTTCTATGGTTTGTACTGAGGGCTGTTTATTTTGCCGTTACAAAGCAATTTGTGTCCCATAAAAAAATGACCCGCTGGGCGTTGCCCATCTGGTTCTACGTCAGTACAACCGGCGTGATTGTCTACCTGATGATTCGCCCCTATTACAGTCATTGATAAACAACAAATAGCGTATGAAAATCTGGATCTGGGGGGTGGTGTTGATCGGTTTGCTCAGCGTTGCGCCCGATGCTTTCTCGCAGTGTGCCATGTGCCGGGCCACGGTCGAGAGCACCGTAAGCAACGGGCGAAGCGTGGTGGCATCCGACCTAAATTTCGGAATTCTGTACCTGTTGATGGCCCCCTACCTCATTGTGGCGGGCATCAGCTATTTGTGGTATAGAACCAGCCGAAAAGAACATGCCGAACGTATCAAAATTTCAAGCCGTGTGCGCCGGGCTATGTCCTAGGTGCAGGCAGGGAAAAATCTTCAAAACGCCCCTGTACGCGCTCTTCGGCTTTGGCCAAATGAACGAGTTTTGCCCCAAATGCAACCTGCGGTTCGAGATCGAGCCGGGCTATTTCATCGGGGCCATGTATGTCAGTTACGCCTTTTCGGGCGGCGCGGCGTTGGTGCTGGGGTTCTCGCTCTTCTACCTGTTCAACAACCCACCGAGTTGGGTGTATTCGGTAGTGGTGGCGGCGGCGGTGGTGCTCATGGCTCCCATCAACTTCCGGCTTTCAAGGGTAATCTGGCTGCACTACGTAGCAGGCGTGGCCTACAACCCCAACGCCTAGCCGACAACGTACCTGGAAAAAATTCCGGCCCACACACGGGTCGGATTTTTTTTTGCCGTGCAACCCCGTTCACCTTTGGTGCATCTTACCCCAAAAACACCCATATGCCCCTGTTTACCCCGGCCTATACCTCAGAGCAAGAGTTGGTACGTGCACTGCAACGGGGGGAGGCACGGGCGCAAAAGGTTGTGTACGACCGTCTGGCAAACAAGATGATGGCCGTCTGCATCCGGTACGTGACCAATCACGACGATGCTGAAGAGGTGCTGATCGACGGGTTTATGCGGGTTTTTGAGCGGGTAGGGCAGTTTCGGGGCGAGGGTAGTTTCGAGGGATGGGTGAGGCGTGTGATGGTTACGGAGGCGTTGATGTTTCTTCGAAAAAACAAAACCCTGCGCCAGCAAATCCCCCTCGATGAGTTGACCGTTTCGACCGAAAGTACCTGGATTGACCAGTCGCTGGAGGCCGACGACTTGCTCCGGCTGGTGGCGTTGCTGCCCGACGGCTACCGCACCGTTTTCAATATGTATGCTATTGAAGGATACAGCCACGCCGAAATTGCCGCCCTCACGGGCATCAGCGAAGGCACCTCGAAATCACAATTGTCGCGGGCAAGGGCCTGGCTTCAACAAAAAATTAGTGAACAGAACACAGCCGGTAGAGCGGTAGTTAGTCATGAAAAAACAGCCAATAGATGATCTTTTTGCCCGCAAACTGCGCGACCTGAACGTACCGGTAGGCCCCGCCGTGTATGGCCGGTTGCAAAGCCGGTTGGGGGCCACAGCTACCCCGGCCCGCCGTGCCGTCTGGTGGTATGTGGCCGCTGCTGCCTGTTTTGTGCTGATGTTAGGCGGCGTGTACTGGGTGCGTTTGGGGGCCGATGCGCCCGGCACACTCCCAACTCTTGCCAAACAGAGTGCCCGCCAACATGCCCGGCAAAAAGTAGCCCAACCCGCCCCTGCATACGTACCTGCGTCCGAACAGTTGGCAACAAATAGGGTAGCAGATAGAAAGCAATCACTGCGTTTCCGGGCCGCACAGTCGATAGGCCGGTTGGCCGTTACTGCCTCGTCAGTTGCCCTAACCGTTGATCGACATGCTCATTCAGAAACAGTACAGGAGCGGTTGAACACCAAAGGAGCTGTGGCACCCGACGTTAGGCCGGTGGTTGGTTTGTCGGCACTAAAAACGGTTAGCCCCACAACGGACACAGCACCGCTCCCGGCTGAGCGCATTGTGCAGATGATCCTTCACGAACCAGCCGACGAGCCAACCGTTGCCGTGCCCGATGCGGCACCCGTGGCTATACAAGGTACGCGGCTCACGAGCCTGCTGGGCAAAATTCGGCAACTGAAAAGCGGGGAAGCCTACGCCAAAGCCACACCCCTGCCCGGCGAACCCCGTACCCGGCTGGGTCGGGTTCTGAACAACGTGAAAGAAAGCCTCAAAAACGACAATACACTGTAGCCATGAAAACCAAAATCACCCTGCTGCTGCTGGCCACCGGCCTGAGCCTGACCGCCGCCGCCCACACAACCCCCGCCGACTCACTCCTGATTCGGTTTGGCAGCAAAGGCCGCCTGTCGGTGTATGCCCCCACCAAAGCGCAACTGAAAAACATTACGCGCTATGACCTCAACCGCATTGTGCAGGACATGGTCTCCAAGCTGGATTCGGTACCCGAGGGGCAAGTCTACACCGTTACTGCGTCAGACGGTCAACGTTACCGGCAGGATACGTTGCTGGTAGTCAAGAAAGACCGGGGTACCATAACCGTTAAAGTAAATCGCCGGGAGGCAGACACCACAAGTGCCGACCAAGCCCAACCTGCCGACACCTACCGGCAGAACAAGAACCGCCAAAGCAACCGAAGCAACTGGCGGGTCAGCACCGACCTTCATCTGGGACTGAACACTTGGGTTGGCGGTAGCGCGGGACAAATGTTCGGGGGCAACTCGTATGAATTGAACCCATTGGGGTCCAGGTACGTAGCCCTGAGTCTGACCCAAAACCCGGCCATTGTGCGCACAGACCGTGTGAAGCTCAGTGTGCGGTACGGGTTGCAGGTGGCCTGGAATAACTTTATGTTTCAGGAAAACGTGCGGGTACAACGCGGAGCCGATCAGGTCGTGTTTGCGCCATATCCCACCGCCCTGGCCAAAAGCAAACTAACCGTTTGTAACCTGGAAATTCCGGTGGTGCCGCAACTTTCGTTCTACAACAGCGACCGGCACCGGGCGTTCACTATTGGCCTGGGCGGGTACGTAGGCTACCGCATAGACAGCTATACGAAGATTAAGCAGGATAACGGCGACAAATTTCACGACCACAACAGTTTTCTGCTCAACAACCTCCAATATGGCCTTCAGGCCAATGTGGGCTTGGCCAACCTGAATTTCTTCGTGAAATATAGCCTCACCAACAGTTTCCAGACGGGCAAGGGGCCGGAGGTTCGCCCCTTAAGTTTCGGCATCACGATCTAGACACGTACCTGGCTCGATTATTGGTTCTCAGGGCTGTTGGCAATACGCTGGTCAAAAGTTTTTTTGGCCGACGTGTTGACAACAGCCAAATTCCTTGTAATTTTGCAACTCCAAACTGAGACCCAGGGCGGAAACCGTTCTTTTTTAGTGTGTGCCGGGGAGTTTCCAGAGTGGCCAAATGGATCAGACTGTAAATCTGCTGGCGTACGCCTTCGGAGGTTCGAATCCTCCACTCCCCACCAAAGGAACTTGTTTTTTTGTAAGCGAAAGTAGCTCAGTTGGTAGAGCGATAGCCTTCCAAGCTATAGGTCGCGAGTTCGAACCTCGTCTTTCGCTCCACAAATAGTTTAGTACCCAATGCCTTCTTAGCTCAGCGGTAGAGCACTTCCTTGGTAAGGAAGAGGTCGTCGGTTCAAGTCCGATAGAAGGCTCTAAGCTGCCAGACGTTGCTCTGTTGAGGCGGCTTTAATGAAGTGCTCTGCGCAGGAGCACTTTTTGCGTAAGGGCAAATCAACTTACACTAACAATAGTTAACTAAAGCGTTTTTAGACATGGCAAAGGAGAATTTTGACCGCTCGAAACCGCACGTCAACATCGGTACGATTGGTCACGTTGACCACGGCAAGACGACGCTGACGGCAGCAATTACCAAAGTACTCGCCGGGAAAGGTCTCGCAGCAATGCGCGATTTCTCGTCGATTGATAACGCCCCTGAAGAAAAGGAGCGTGGTATCACCATTAACACCTCACACGTAGAATATTCTACCGTGAACCGCCACTACGCCCACGTAGACTGCCCAGGCCACGCCGACTATGTGAAGAACATGGTAACGGGTGCCGCCCAAATGGACGGAGCTATTCTGGTAGTAGCCGCCACCGACGGGCCGATGCCCCAAACCCGCGAGCACATCCTGCTGGCCCGTCAGGTGGGTGTACCCCAACTGGTGGTGTTTATGAACAAAGTAGACATGGTGGATGACCCCGAACTACTGGAACTGGTAGAGATGGAAATCCGTGAACTGTTGAGCTTTTACCAGTTCGACGGAGACAACATTCCCGTTATTCAGGGGTCTGCCCTAGGTGGCCTCAACGGCGATGCCAAGTGGGTAGGTTCTATCGAAGAACTGATGGATTCAGTGGATTCGTTTATTCCCCTGCCTCCCCGCCAAACGGATCTTCCGTTCCTGATGCCGGTTGAAGACGTGTTCTCTATCACGGGCCGTGGCACAGTAGCCACCGGTCGGATCGAGCGCGGCGTAATCAACTCAGGTGAAGGTGTTGAGATTCTGGGTATGGGTGCCGCCGAAAACTTGAAGTCGGTTGTGACGGGCGTTGAAATGTTTCGGAAAATTCTGGACCGTGGCGAAGCCGGTGACAACGTAGGTCTGTTGTTGCGTGGTATTGAAAAAACCGATATCCGCCGGGGTATGGTTATTTGCAAGCCGGGTTCAGTAACGCCCCACGCCAAGTTCAAAGCTGAGGTGTATGTACTGTCGAAAGAAGAAGGAGGCCGTCATACGCCGTTCTTCAACAAGTACCGTCCTCAGTTCTACTTCCGCACCACAGACGTAACGGGCGAAATCATGTTGCCCGCCGGTGTTGAAATGGTTATGCCCGGTGACAACATCACGATTGAAGTGACCTTGATTAGCAAAATTGCCATGGAAAAAGGACTTCGTTTCGCTATCCGCGAAGGAGGTCGTACCGTGGGTGCCGGTCAGGTGACGGAGATTCTCGACTAATTAGCTGATTTTGAGTGGCAAGTGCATCTCTGAAAAGGGATGCACTTGTTTTTTAGCCATTAATTGCGATCTTTGCAGTCCGAAAAAGGGGGAAGTCGGCAAAAGAGTTCGTCATATTGCCGGTTTGTTCCGAAAATGACGGGCCGCGTAGAGGTCTTTCCCCACGCATACGGGTGTAGTTCAAGGGTAGAATAGCGGTCTCCAAAACCGTTGATGGGGGTTCGAATCCCTCCGCCCGTGCCACTAAAAAATAAAACAATATGTCAAAAGTTTTAAATTATTTTTCAGAAGCATTTGAAGAATTAAAATCAAATGTAACTTGGCCAGAGTGGGCCGAAGTGCAACGATTAACCATAGTTGTAGCTGTTTTTTCAATAGTCTTTGCTTTGGCAACTTGGTGCGTCGACGAGCTGTTTGCAAAAGCAATCGCAGGGTTTTTTAATTTCATCAAAGGATAAAATTTTTCAAAATGGCGGATGTAAATCTAAAAAAATGGTATGTTGTAAGAGCCATAAGCGGTCAAGAAAACAAAGTGAAAG
>JAYUKZ010000220.1:0-48549 GCA_043763995.1 Fibrella sp. | reverse complement strand
TGTTGGCGGGTTGAGTCGGGTTGGGCCGAGAGCAGGGCCACGGGCCAGCCAATGAGTAGGCTGGTGGTGAGGAGCAGGAAAGAACGGATCGGCATGGGTCGGGTTGAACGGGGTAGCAAACTACCCAAAATTGGTCGTATTTGCACACCTGTGCCTCCGCCCGGCCTTACCGGTTTCCGCTAGCGGCCCAGTCGGCAGGCATGTTGTTCCCGAATCCGGTCGCGGGCACGTTTGAGGCGCATTTTCACCGCACTGTAGGAGAGGTTATAGCGTTGGGCCAGTTCTTTAATGTCCAGATCCTGCTCATATTTCAGGCGTAAGAGTGTCATTTCCTCAGTAGGCAGGGAACGCAGGGCCAGCAGAAGCGACACATATTCCTCCTCCGTGGGGTCGGGGCTGGTCTCGTCGGGTACGACTGCGGCCTGGGCCTCGTTGAGCGAAACGGTGGTGAGTCGACCTGCCAACCGGATTTGATCCAGGCAATAATTGTAGGAAATGGCGTATAACCAGGTCGAAAAAGTAGATTGTTCCTTGAACTTGCCGATGTTGAGGTGAACACGCAGAAAGATATCCTGCATGTAGTCTTCGGCACGGGCTTCGCATTTGGTAAGCGACACACACCGACGAAAAACTTTATTGGCGTAGCGGTGGTACAGTTGTTCGAAGTAATAGTTTTGTTGGGTAGTTAAATACAACTGAATCAGTTGTTCGTCTGTGAGGTGTGGAGCTGGGTTCATCACATTTGGCTGGGTGGAAGCGGAAAACTACATACATACGGATCAAGCGGTTATTATGTTGGGCTATCTGGCCTTCGAAATTGGGGCATTGGGGTAGGCCAACCGTGTTCAAGTTTACACTTTATTATTGGCAGCTCAATACTAAATATAGTAAACGGTCCCCGGCTTGAAGGCGGGTTTTAACCGTAACATCATGAACGGTTCGATAAAACAAATTGGCATCACGGGGGGCATTGGCTCCGGAAAATCGCTGGTGTGCCGGGTATTCAGCGCGTTGGGTATCCCCGTTTACGCTGCCGACGACCGGGCACGGTGGCTCACCGAGCACGACCCTGACCTGCGGGCCGCCATTATTGATTTATTGGGCCGAGAGGCGTATGACGGGCAGGGGCACTACAACCGGCTTTGGGTGGCGGGCCGGGTTTTTTCTGACACAGCGTTGTTGGATGCGCTCAACGCGCTGGTGCATCCCCGCGTGGGAACAGACACCCGGCAGTGGGTGGCCCGTCAGCATGCTGTGCCTTACGTGCTGAAAGAAGCAGCCCTGATGGGTGCCGCCGGGCCGGGCAATGCCCTCGACGCAGTGGTGGTGGTAACGGCCCCGTTCCAGGTACGTATGCAACGGGTTCGGCGGCGCGATCCTTACCGAAAAGACGCTGACATTCAGGCTATTATGAACCGGCAGATCAGCGACGAAGCTCGCCTGGCTCTGGCTGACCATGTGCTTGTCAACGACGAGGTGACGCTGCTGTTGCCGCAGATTTTGCGGCTCGATGCGCTATTTCGGGGTGAGTGATGGGGCCGCTACCGGCAGCGCGCTACGGCGGCTTCTCAGCACGAAATAAACGCCGAGCAGCACCGAGGGAATGCTCAGAATCTGGCCCATGTTGAGCGGCAAGGTGTTTTCAAAAGCCACCTGATTTTCTTTCAGGTACTCGATGAGAAAGCGCATACTGAACGTCCAGATCAGGAAAATGCCCAGAAACAGCCCGCGAGGAATGCGTTCTTTCATCCGGTTCCAAGCCAGAAACAGCACCACAAACAGCATCAGGTACGAGAACGATTCGTAGATCTGAGTGGGGTGGCGGGGTACGCCCACGGGATATTCGTTGTTATACTTGAAAATGAAGCCCCAGGGCAGGGTGGTGGGTAGCCCCACAATCTCGTGGTTCATCAGGTTGCCCAGGCGAATACAGGCTCCGGCCAGAGCCACCAAAATCACGATTCGGTCGGTTGTCCAGAGGAAGGTTTGACCCGTGAGGCGGCTCGATTTTCGGCGCGAATACAGCCACAGGGCGGTCAGGATGCTGATGATGGCTCCGTGGCTGGCCAGCCCCCGGTAGGGCGGCATAATCACTTCCAGCGGATTGCGGAACAGCACTTCCGGCTCGTAGAACAGGTAATGGCCGAGGCGGGCACCCAACACCGTGGAGACGACCATGAAAATCAGCAGCGCGTCGAGGTCTTCCTGGGGTTTGCCTTCCTTCCGAAAAATGTGGGTCATAAACTGCATCCCGATCAGGAAACCGGCGGCAAACAGCAGGCCGTACCAGCGAATTTCAAACGGCCCGACACTGGTGCCAAAAACGGAAAATGCCTTCACGGCGAACAAAACAGGATCAGCGTCCCAGAGAATATAAGCAAGCATTGGCAGGGGCCGGAAGGAATCTTGGACGATTTTTTTTGTTATCGGGCAAAGATAGCCAGAATTTTTTCGCTCAAACGCCCCCTCCGGCCATGAAACAGGTACTTGTTGGGTTGGTTCGTCTCTACCAGGGGGCTGTGTCGCCGTTTTTGCCCAACGCTTGTCGCTACACGCCCACCTGTTCGCAATACATGGTCGAGGCCATCCAGACGCATGGTGCCCGGCGCGGCGGCTGGCTGGGGCTGAAGCGTGTGGGCCGTTGCCACCCCTGGGGCGGGCACGGCTACGACCCCGTTCCCCCCAACAACGCTGCCCCATGACCGGACTACTGCTGCTCCTGTTGTTGCTGCTTGGGTTGGCCCCCGCGCCGCCACTGGAAACGGTGTTGGCCCGCAAAAAAGGGCAACGCCGGGTGCTGTTGCTCTACACCAACGACCGAAACAACCCTGAGTTACGCGCCCAGCTCCGCCGCCTTGCCCCCCACCAACCCGACCTGACCGAGCGCGACCTGGACGTGCTGGTGGTTTGCGAACCGCAACTTTCCGGCCCCGACCGGACGTACCTGCACGGCCCAAGCGGGCTTTTGCGGGCGGAGGCCCCGTTTGTGGGGCTGCTTATTGGCAAAGATGGCGGTGTAAAAAAACGTTTTCTCCGCCCCGTGTACCCCGCCGATTTGTTCGCACTGATTGATACCATGCCCATGCGAAAAGCCGAACGTAGCCACCGACCCCGCTAACGGGCGTTGGCGGGGTGAACAGCGTGGAAACAGGTGCCGGTTTGGTGGTTTTTCGTACTTTAGCCCCTTCATTCTTGCCTGCCCGTGAGCCTATGCCCGCCAAACCCCATTTGCTTGTTGTTGAAGACGAGCTTAAAGTTGCTACGGCCCTGAAGAAAGGGCTGGAGATGCAGCAGTATCAGGTAGACGTGGCCCACGATGGCCGCGAGGCCAAACGGCTCATTGGCAACACCCGCTACGATTTGCTGATTCTGGACGTAAACCTGCCCGTGTTGAGCGGCCTGGAACTGGCCGAATATGCCCGGTTGAAGCACGAACGGATTCCGATTTTGATGCTTACCGCCCTGGATTCGGTCACGGACAAAGTGCTCGGTTTCGATGCCGGAGCCGACGATTATCTGCCCAAACCGTTCGAGTTCATGGAGTTGTTTGCCCGCGTGAGAGCCTTGTTGCGCCGGGCCGGGCCAGCCGAAGCGGGCGAAACCAGCCTCCGGTTGGCCGACCTGGAACTGGACCGCGCCGGGAAAGTGGCCCGGCGGCAGGGGCAGACCATCGAGCTGACGGCCCGCGAATATGCCCTGCTCGAATATCTGCTCCGAAACGCGGGCCGCGTGGTGTCGCGGGTAGACATTGCCGAACAGGTTTGGGACATTGGTTTCGACACCGGCACGAACGTAATCGACGTGTATATTAACTACTTACGCACAAAAATAGATAAGCCTTTCGAGCAAAAACTGTTGCACACGGTAGTAGGCATGGGCTACGTCATGAAAGAGAAGTAGGCACGTTACCATGACGATCCGTTCCCGCCTCACGCGCTGGTTTACCGGCATTGTGTCGGTGCTCCTGTTGGTTTTTTGCCTGGTGCTCTACGGCATTGCCGAACAACTTCGCGAGCGCGAATATCGCGAACGGCTCCGGCAGGAAGCCCTCACCTCGGTCGATCTGCTGTTTGGGCGCGAGACCATCAGCCTGGCCCTGTTCAAACTGCTCGACAAGAATAAGCTGACGGTACTCAACGAAGAAGAAATCATTATTTACGATTACAAAAACCAAATCCGCTACGAGTCCGGCACCGATTATTTGGCCGTAGACCGGGCGATGCTGAACCGGGTACGGCTGGAAAAAGAGGTACACTGGCGCGAAGGCGACCGCGAAATTGTGGGTACCGTCTTCGCCGACCGCTTTAACCGGTTCGTGGTTTTTGCCTCAGCTATTGACAAGTATGGCTACAACAAACAACGGAGCTTGAGCATACTGCTGGTGTTGGGCTGGCTGCTGGCCACGGTGGCTACGTTTGGGGCGGGCCATTTTTTTGCGGGCCGAAGCCTGCAACCCCTCCGTCGCATTATTGGCCGAATTGACGGCATCACGGCGGCGCAACTCACCCAACGCCTGCCCACCAGCCCCGACCAGGACGAGATCGACCAGCTTTCGGACCGGTTCAACCAGATGCTCGACCGGTTGGAGGCTTCGTTCAAGACCCAGCAAGCGTTCGTCTCCCATGCTTCGCACGAACTGCGCACCCCCCTCACGGCCATGTCGGGGCAGTTGGAGGTGTCGCTCATGGCCGAAAACACGGAGGCCGAGTGGCGCGAAACGCTTACTTCGGTGCTGGAAGACGTGCGCGAACTGACGCGCCTCACCAACGGGCTGTTGGCCCTGGCCAAAATCAGCGTCGATGGCCCCGCCATCCGCATGGCTCCGCTGGCGTTGGACGAATTGGTCTGGAAAGTGCGGGCTGACCTGCTGCGGCTGCACCCTCATTATCAGGTGCTTGTCACGATGGGCGAAACCGACGTACCTGAGCCAAGGTCAGACTGGACACTGATTGCCTCGGAAGCCCTGCTCTACACGGTGCTGCTGAACCTCTTGGAAAACGGCTGTAAATTTTCGCCCGACCACCTGGTGCGGGTGTTGCTTTCTCATCGGCCCGACGCGCTGGCCATTCAGGTTAATAACCGGGGGCGGGAAATGCCGGTGCCCGAACTGGCGCAGTTGTTTACCCCCTTTTGGCGGGGATCCAACGCCCAGGGAATTCCGGGCCACGGCGTGGGGCTGTCGCTCACGCAGCGCATCATTGAACGCCACAAAGGCCGGATCGAGGTCGAATCGGACACGGATCACGGCACCACGTTCACCGTTACGCTGCCCCGCCAGCCCGACCGCGCCGCCCAACAGATAGCTTTTTAAACCACCAGCAGACCGGCTTCCCGCCAATCGGACCAGGCTTCGGACGTAAAGAGTTCGGCGGCCTGACCCAATCCGGCTTGCTCATACTGTTCGCCGAACTGTTTGAGGGTGAGGGGGTTGGGCGCTAACGTGTTCAGCAACGGCCAGTGGTGCATTAGCCACTCGCCCAGGCCATTGGCGGGCATATCGACCACCACATCTTCCTGCCGGTGGGCCAGCAGCAGTTCATCCCGCACGGTGACTTTGCGGCCCTGCCGGGAACGTACCTGGCTCAGGCTGGGGGCGTGGCCGGGCCACACCACCAGGGCCGAAGGGCGGACTGGGGGCGGGGTGCCCGTGTTGAGGGCTTTTTGGATGTAATTTTTCGGAATGGACGTGGGCGGCGTGGGGAAATCGAACCAGCTTTTGAGCGTAAAATCCAGCCCGATGCCGTGCATGAAATTAAACAGCGACTTGCGCAGCCCGTCGCTAAACTGCTCATGGTCAGCCCCCGTTGGGTCGTTGTGGGTCAGGTCATTATCGGCAAACAAGCCTTTTACCGGCCCCACGCGCGCTACGCCAAACTGGTGTGGGTGTTGCCCCACGGGGCTGTGGGCGGTCATGGCAAACTGGTGCCAAAAGCCCGATTGCAGCACGCCCTGGGCAAACAGTTGCCGTACCATTTCCAGCGAATCGATGGTTTCATGGGCGGTTTGGGTCGGGAATCCGTACATCAGGTAGGCATGAACCATCACCCCTGCCGCCGTGAAATGCCGCGCCACGCGGGCCACCTGCGCCACCGTCACGCCTTTCTGCATCCGGGCCAACAGCCGGTCGGAGGCCACTTCCAGCCCGCCCGACACCGCTATGCAGCCTGCCAGTTGCAGCAACCGGCACAAATCGGCGGTGAAGGCGGCTTCAAACCGGATGTTGGTCCACCAGACTACCGTGAGGCGGCGGCGCAAAATCTCCAGAGCCAGGTCGCGGAGCAGGGCGGGCGGGGCGGCTTCGTCCACAAAATGAAACCCGTTTTGCCCCGTCTGCGCAATCAGTTCTTCGATCCGGTCAGCCAATAACGTAGCCGTAACGGGTTCGTAGCGGGCAATGTAGTCCAGCGAAACGTCGCAGAAGGAGCATTTGCCCCAGTAGCAGCCGTGGGCCAGGGTGAGTTTGTTCCAGCGGCCGTCGCTCCAGAGGCGGTGCATGGGGTTGGTCACTTCAATTACTGACAGGTACGTATCCAGGGCCAGGTTGCCGTAATCGGGCGTGCCTACCTCGCGCTGGGGCACGTCTTTGTCAGTGGCTCCGTTGGCGTAGAGCACCCGCCCGTCGGTGTTTCGCCAAAACGTGCGCTTGAGTTGGCCCACGGGCCGGTGGCCGCGCACATGTTCCAGCAACGAGCGCAGGGGTGTTTCACCATCATCGAGGCTCACAAAATCGACATACTCGAACAGCCGGGGTTCGGCCAGGCTGCGCAATTCGGTGTTGGCGTAGCCCCCGCCCAAAACGACCCGCACCCCCGGATGATGCGCTTTGATGTACTGACCACACAGCAACGCGCCCATCAGGTTGCCCGGAAACGGCACCGTGAGGCATACCAGATCGGGTTGAAACGACGACATTTTTTCGGATAACACACTGATTAGTAGTTCTCCCACCAGCGTGGGCGGGGCTTGCAGGGCGGTGTGGAGGCCGTCGAATTCGGTGGCCGACCGTCCCAGCCGTTCCGCGTAGCGGCTAAAGCCGAAGTGCGGGTCAATGGTTTCCACAATCAAGTCGCTGAGGTCTTCCAGGTAGAGCGTGGCCAGGTGGCGGGCTTTGTCCTGGAGGCCCATCGTGCCAAAGGCCCACTCCAGGTCGTCGACGGGGGCAAACCGGCTGGCTTCGGGCAGGTAGTGCCGACCCGCAATAACGTGGGCCAGGGTGGGGTTTTTGTGTTGCAAAAACCGGATCGTGGGCTGAATCGTGGCCAGGTACGTTTCTTCCAGCCGCAGCATCCGCCCGGCGTTATCCGAGAGCGGGCCAAGTGCCTGGGCTTGCCGTGCCGCGCTGAACACCTGGGTTAGCCCCGCCGGAGAGAACAGGGCCAGAATGGTTTCCAGACCCAGGTCGGCCTGGTGGGTGGTGATGGTGTCGGTTTGGTGCCGCAGCGTGTTGAGATACCCTTTCAGGTAAGCCGTGGCGGGGTAGGGGGTGTTAAGCTGGGTAAAGGGCGGGGTCAGCAACAACACGCGGAGGTCGGGCATCAGAACGGTTGGTGGGGTCAGGAGCAGAACAGCCCGTGGTGCAAAATCAATCCCGGCCCTGTATCCAGGGTGCGGTTAGGGACAAAATTGGGTCAGCCGGGCAATGGCCAGGCTGTCGCCCGCCAGTTGGCCGCGTTTCCAGGCCAGGCAGGCAGCGGCGGGGTCGGAGGCTTGTTGCCGGGCATCGCCCAGGTACGTATACAGGTTATCCACGGAAGCATCCAGCCGCTCGGCTTCCTGCAACGCGGTTAGGGCCGGGCCGGGTTGTTTGGCTTGCAGGTAGTACAGCCCCATATTGCGGTGTGCCCAGGCGTTGGCGGGGTTCCGCCGCAGGCTTTCTTGCAACAGGGGCAGGGCTTGGCCAGAGCGGTTAAGTTGCAGCAGAATGTAGCCGTGATTGTTGAGGTAAACCGGCTGGTCGGGTTGCGTTTGGCGGGCTGTTTCAATGGCTTTCAGGGCGGGCATGAACTGATTTTTTCGCGCCAGCAGCATCGCCCGGTTATTTAGAGCTTCGGCCCGCAACGGATTGATGGCCAGGGCGTTGTTAATATCTGCTTCGGCTTGCGCGTATTGTTTTTGGCCGAATGCCAGCGCGGCGCGGTTCGTGAGGGCTTCGGCGTTGCGGGCATCCAGCCCAATGGCCTTATCGAACGCCGTTTGCGCGTTGGGTACGTCGCCCAGCGCGGCGTAGGCTTCGCCCAGCCGGGTCTGGAACGTGGTCGAATCGCGGTAGGCGGGTTCGGCCCGGAGCAGGTCGGCCAGGGCGGGGCGGGGTTGGCCCTGCGCCGTTAGGGCATCGGCCCGGTTGAGGTACGCCGCCCGAAAATCGGGGTCAATTTCGATAGAGCGGGTATAGTCGGCTAGGGCAACATCGGGTTTGCCGTCGCGGAAATGGGCCAGCCCCCGGTTGTTGTAGGCATCGGCAAAGTCGGGTTTTTTTTTGATGGCTTCGGAATAAAACCGAACCGCCTCACGGTACTCGCGCTTTTGCAGTTGCACGTTCCCCCGCAAAAAAAACTGCGCCGCGTCGTTATCCCCGTCGGCACAGGCCCCGGCCAGCAGGAGTAGCCCCACGGCAAGCCCGTACAGGTATGGTACTTTGGCGTTCATGTTTGTTGAAAAAAGAGTTTATCAGTTATGATTAAACACAGAGGCGCAGAGAACACAGAGGAAATATTTATTTCAACTGTCTGATTGTCAATCACCTACGACTCCGTGTTCTCTGTGTCTCTGTGTTCACCTTATTTTTTTTCCGATGCGCTATTTGAAAACTCTTCCCCATTCCCGGCTGAAAATTGATCTCTTTAGCTGGAACAACAAGTATATCGTCAAGCTGGAAAGCGGCCCTTACGAGCAAACCTACAAAGTGGCTGAGTTCGACGTGGCCGGTATAGCCGACGTAGAAGCCCTGCTCACGCCCGAATTTCTGGAACAGGTTCAGGTACGTTTCCAGCACATGGATGCCGATTGGTCGCGGGCGTTAGCTACCGACGAAGATCTTACTTAATGTATAACCATCTGGTGTACAACGTTTTCTGCGCGTCGGTTGGGTTTGGTATCGGTTCCAGGCGGTAGGCCAGCAGTGGGTTAGGTACCAGGGTAATGGGTAGCTCGCGCAGTTGGCCGCCCCGGTTCACAATCAGCCGCACCCGGTCGCCTGGTTTGCGGTTGGCCAGGGTTCTGGTCAAGTCGTCGGTTAGCCGCACGCTGTCTACGGCCAGGACTTCGTCGCCCACGGCCAGGCCCCCTGTCTCGGCAGCGGCCCCGCGCCGGATGGCCGTGATGGTCTGCCGCCCGTTGGCGGGGTTGACTCCTGCCGAAGCCCCCAGAAACCCATCTGCCTGGGCGGGGGCGGTGTTGGTCAGGCGCATCCCCACCGGCTCGAAAAAGGCGGCGTAGTTCAGCGGGCCGGTGCCGTTCACGCCCGTATCGAAAAAGTCGGTCAAGGGCGTACCCGCTACCTGCTCGGCGGCCCGGCGGAATTCGGCATCGGTGAAGCCGCGCTGTTGTTTTTTGTAGTACTCGGTGTACAATAGCCGCATCAAATCGTCCAGCGACCGTTGGCCCTGACTCCCCGCCAGAATGGCCAGGTTCAACAACGTACCCAACACGGCTCCTTTCGAGTAGTAGGAGACGGTGCTGTTGGCCGAATTTTCGTTGGGCCGGTAATACTTTATCCAGGCATCGAAACTCGATTCGGCCACCGACTGCACCCGGTTGCCGGGCTGGTTTTCCACGCCGGTAATATCATTCGCCACAATTTTCAGGTAGTCGTCGGGCGAATGAAATCCGGCCCGGCGCAAAATGTAGTCTTCGTAGAATGACGTACAGCCTTCGGAAAGCCACAGCAGCCGGGTGTAGTTTTCGGTTTCGTAGTCGAACGGCCCCAGGGCCACGGGCCGGATTCGTTTCACGTTCCAGAGGTGAAAATATTCGTGGGCCACCAGCGTCAGGAACCCTTTGTAGCTAGCCTCGGTGGCATACGCTGAACGGTTGGTTTGGAGGGTGGTCGAGTTGAGGTGTTCCAGCCCGCCGCCGCCCTGCGCCGTGTGGTGCACAATGAACAAGTACTGCTGGCAGGGGTGTTCGCCCACCACTTGCGCCGCCGTTTCGCACACCCGTTGGTAGTCGGCGGTGAGGCGGGCGGCGTTATACTCCAGCGGGCCATTGCTGTACATGGCTATCGTGTGCGGAATGCCACTGGCAGTGAAATTCAGCGTGGTGTGGTTGCCGATTTCAATGGGTGAATCGACCAGTAAGTCGTAGTTGGGGGCCAGGTACGTATTGGGGGCCGACGGGCTGGCTATCAGGGCGGTAGCTATTTTTTTCCAGCCCGTAGCCGGGGTAATCTGCACCGTGAGGGGCAGGTTCTTGAGCGCGTCGTGGTAGAGAAACACGCTGGCACCCATCAGGTAGGCGTGCGTGTCGTCCACATAGCTGGTGCGGACGCTGAGTTCGTTGGCATACACCCGGTACTGTACCGTCAGGTCGTTGTCGGAATTGGTGTACACCCGCCAGGCGTTTTTACGGATTTTTTCGCTGCGGAGTGGCCCCGTGTCGGCGCTGGCCGTAAAGCCTTCCACATTTTTGGCGTATTCGCGAATCAGGTACGAGCCGGGAGTCCAGACGGGCATTTTCAGGTCTACGTACCCATTCTTTTTGGCGTTGGTGCGGTCGTTGCCCTGCCCGATGTGCATCGTCACGGTCACGTAATGGGTGTGGGGGTCGGGCGTGGCCACGCCGTAGGTAATCTGGGGTTCGGGGCGGGTGGGGGCGGGGCGGGCGGTGGTGTCGGGGTGGGCGGTAGCGCAGCCCAGGAAGGGCAGCAACAGGAGTAAAAACAGGGCAGACAAGCGTTTTTTCATACGGAAAGACCGGTACATTCGTTGAAACAATCGGGGCAGCCTCGCGTTCTACCCCCTAACCGGTGGGTTTGGCCCGGTTGAGTCAGCGAAACTACACTCCATTCTCTTCATTACACAACCGGTTGTCGGTTCTATGCACGTTGCTCCCCTCCGTTTTTCGTGGCTCCTGTTTTTTTGGGCCGGGTTTAGTCTTTTTTCCCCCCTACAGGCCCAACGAACCCTGAGTTATACCGAACCCGATTTTCATTACCGAAACGGGGTCGAACTGTTTCAGCGCACCAACTATGCCGCTGCCCGCGCCGAATTCGAGCAGTACCTGACCCGCCGCCGCCCCCTGCTCAACACCGCCGGTACCCCCGCCGCCGGGTCGCCCGCCGCCGACCCCAACGCCGTGTCGGCGGAGTATTACCTGGCCCTGTCGAGTTTATACGCCGATCAGCCCGGTGCCGAAGCCCTGGTAGACCGCTTCGTGCGTCAACACGGTGACGACCCCAAAGCGGGGCAACTTTACGGCGATCTGGGCCTGTACTACAGCCGTCGCGACGATTTCACGACCGCCATCACGTACCTGGAGAAAGCCGTGGCGCAGGGCGGGAGCGGTGCCCGGCAACGGGTTTTGCAATACCGGCTGGCGGTGGCGTATCTCAACACCCAGGATTTGGCCCGTGCGCTGCCGCTGTTCAACGCCGTAAAGACCGTGCCCGACGAGGTTAACGCGCCCGCCGCGTCGTATTATGCCGGGGTTATCTATTTTCGAACCAACCGCTTTGCCGAAGCCATCCGCGATTTTCGGCGCATCGAAACTGATCCGGCCTACCGCAATGAGGTACCGGGCTGGCTGGCGCAATCGCTCTACCGGCAGGGCCAATACGCCGATCTGTTGGCCTACACCGAGCCACTGTTGCGCCAAAATGCCGGGGCCGCGCTGGCCGACGTGGCCTTGTTTACCGCCGAAGTCTACTACCGGCAGGGGCAGTACGAACCGGCTATTCCTGCTTACAAACGGTACATGACCGCCAGAGCGAATGCCGCTCCGCCCGCCGTTCGGTACCGCTACGGGCAGTCGCTCTACAAAACCGGTGCCTACGCCGAGGCCGTGGCGCAGTTAAAGCCCGTGGCCACGGGAAAAGACACCACGGCGCAGTTTGCCGCCTACACACTGGGAATCAGCTATTTGCAACTCGACAATCCGGCCTACGCCCTTTCGGCCTTCGATCAGGCGGGTCGGCTGGCGGCCAGTCCCTCCATTCAGGAGGAGGCCCGCTTTACCCACGCCAAACTGCTGCTGGACCAAAAACGCGGGGCCGAGGCCATCACCGAACTGACCGATTTCCTGAAAAAATACCCCGACAGCCGTTTCGAGAACGAAGCCAACGAACTGGTGGGGGAGGCGTATCTGGCTTCCAACAACTACCCGGCGGCCATTGCGTATCTGGAAAAATTACGCACCCGCACCCCCCGCATCAACGCCACCTACCAACGGCTGACCTACAACCAGGCCGTGGCCGAGTTCAACGCCGAACGCTACGCCCTGGCCCTGACCAACCTGAATAAATCCTTGAGTGTGGCCGGGGGCGACGCGGCCCTGAAGACCGATGCCACGTTCTGGAAAGCGGAAGCCCTTTCGGCGCAAAAAAAATGGGCCGAAGCCGCCGCCGTTTACGGCCAGGTACGTTCCGGGCCGTATGCCGCCAAGAGCCAGTACGGGCTGGGCTACGCGGCCTATAACCAAAAAGACTATACCGCAGCGTTGGGTTATTTTAAGGCGTACACCAGTGCCGAAACCGACCGTGATGACCCCACCGTGGGTGATGCCTACGTGCGGACGGGCGATTGCTATTTGGTGGCGAAGCAATATGCCCAGGCCACGGCAGCCTACGACCAGGCCATTGCCACGGGCCGCGCCGACACCGATTATGCCACGTACCAGAAGGGCCTGATTCTGACCTATACCGGTCGCGACACCGAAGCCAAAGCCCTGTTTGAGCAGGTGCAGCGCAACCCCGCCTCGCGCTACGCCGACGATGCCCTGTTCCAAACGGCCAACGTCGATTTCGAGAAAGGTAATTTTGTGGGGGCGGTGGCGGGTTTTTCGGCATTGCTGACCAAAAAACCCACCAGCTACCTGGTGCCCGCCGCGCTGCTGAAACGGGCCGTGGCCTACGCCAACCAGCAGCAGTATGACCCCGCCATTGCCGACTACAGCCGGATCCTGAACGAATTCGGGCAAACAACCCAGGCCCAAAGTGCGCTGCTGGGGCTGCAAAACACGCTGGACGATGCCGGGCGGGCCGACGAGTTCGGGGCGGTGCTGGGTACGTATAAACGGGCCAACCCCGGCAGTACGGATGCCGAAAAAGCCGAGTTTGAGAACGCCAAATCGCTGTATTTTGCCGAAAAGTACCCGGCGGCCCTGGCGGCGTTCAAAGCCTATTCGCAGGAATACCCCAACAGCCCCAACCGCGACGAGGCCCGTTACTACGGGGCCGACGCGTCGGCCCGGCTGGGCGACGTACCCACGGCGTTGCGGCTGTATGGGCAGTTGGTGCAGGAAGGCAAGGCCGGGTTTGCCGTGAAAGCGGCCAGCCGGGCGGCAGACTTGGAACGACGGCAAAAGAACTACCCGGCGGCGGTGCGCAACTACTATTATGTGCTCTCGAAAGCGAACGAACGTACCGATCAGATTACGGCGCAACTGGGCCTGATGGACACGTACTATTTGTTCAAACCCGATTCGGCGGCGGCGGTGGCCCGGCAGTTGGTGGGCGGGGGTAACGTGGTGGCGGGTGCGCAAAACCGGGCGCAACTGATGCTGGGCAAGGTAGCCCTGGCCAAAGCCGACTATAAAACGGCGCAGCAGGAACTGGAAAAGACCGTGGCCCTGGCCAAAGACATCAACGGAGCCGAAGCCAATTACCTGATGGGGGAGGGGTTGTTTCGCCAAAAGAGATACAAAGAATCAGTGGCCACGCTGCTGAGGTTCAACGAAGTATTCGACGGGTTCGAGTACTGGAAAGGAAAAGCGTTTTTGCTCATTGCCGACAACAACCTGGCCCTGGGCGAACCGGCGCAGGCGCGGGCGGTGCTGGCCTCGATCATTGAAAACGCGGGGGAGGCCGAGATTGTGGCCGAAGCCAAAACGAAACTAGCCGCCATCGAGGGCAAATAACCGGATGCAGACAATCAACATGATACGTACCTGGAATGTGGGGTTGCTGTGTTTTCTGACCCTGACGGGTGCCTACGCGCAGCAGACCGGAAAAATTGACAGTCAGGAGATTACGGTGGAGAAAAGCCGCCGGATTGAGCTTCCCCCTGCCGTGCGGCTGCTGAACAAGATCCCGTCGCCCCGTGCCAACACCGATGTGCGCAAGCTGACGTATGAATTTCAGGATCGTAAGTTGACCATCGGTGACCCGCGCATCGTTCCCGCGATGCTGCCCGCTACGGCAACAGACGGTACAGACGTACCTGCCGGGCTGACCAACTACGTGAAACTGGGGGCGGGAAATTATAATTCGTTCTATGGCGAGGGCTTTTACGCGACCACGGTGGCCGGAAGCCTGGGCGTGGAGGCTTCGGCGCGGCATCTGTCGTCGGGGTTGGGGCCGGTAGACGGGGCCAATTCGGCGCAGCGCGAAACCCGGCTGAACTTGAGCGGCACCTACGCGACCGACCTGGTGAAAGCCACCGCCTCGCTGGGTTTCGAGCAGGAACGGTATTTTTTCTACGGCTACCGTCCGCAGTTTGCCGATGGTGTTCGGCAGGTGCCCAACCGCGATTCGCTCCGGCAGCAACTGACCAGTTTCCGGGTGGGGCTGGTGCTGGAGAACGCGGGTAAAGACCAGACACTGGATTACACCCTGAAAACCAACCTGACGACCCTGCGCGATGCCTACCGGGCTTCGGAAACCGACTGGTCTACCTCGCTCCAGACTTCGTTATTACTCACAGAAAAAGTAGTGGCGTTGCTCAACGCCGATGCCCAGATTACCCAACGCACCGATGCGGCGGTCGATAACCGGAATCTGTTCCGCATTCGCCCCGCGTTCCGGTACGCCGCGCCGGGTCTCACGGTGACGTTGGCTCTGAACGCGGTGAATGAAACCGACACCCGGCAGGGCATCAACCAGACGCGGGCGTTTCCGGTGGTGCATCTGGATGCTGTGCCGGGGGGGAGTGTTCATTTCTTTGCCGGGCTGGATGGCGATGTGGTGCGGCATACGTTGCGTAGTCTGTTGGCCGAAAACCGGTGGCTGGCCTCCAACGTGGTGCTGGCCAACACCATCAAGCTCTACGACGTGTATCTGGGGTCGAAAGGCCAACTGGGCAATGGGTTCAGTTACGAAGGCAAGGTGTCGTATGCCCGGTACCGTAACCTGAACACGGTCAACAACGCCTGGCCCGACACCAGCAAGTTTGCTGCTCTCTATGATGGTGGTTTGGCGCAGGTGCTGACCATCTCCGGTCAGGCGGGGTATGCCCCCACGGAGGCGTTCACGTCTACGGTCAAAGCCGACTTTTTTCGGTACGACCTGGATCGGCTGGAGGAAGCCTGGGGTCGTCCGCGTGCGTCGGTGCAGTGGCTGAACCGGTATTCGTTGCAAAAGAAACTGTTTATCACGGCTGATGCCTACCTGCACGCGGGTATCCTGAACAAAAACTTTATCAGTGGTGAACTCATCAGGCTGCCGACTATCGTGGATGCCAACCTGAAAATTGATTATTTTTTGGGAAAACACGTCTCCGCGTTTGTGTCGTTAAATAATATCTTCGGCCAATCGTATCAGCGGTATTTGTATTACCGGGTGCAGGGGCTTAACTTTCTGGGCGGAATTTCCTATTCCTTCTAAATCGTTGCTTCATGCAAACCATCGGCGAGTACCTGAAAAAACTCCTCTACCAATACGACTGTGTAGTGGTTCCTGCGTTAGGGGCTTTTCTGACCCACAACGTTTCGGCTTCGTTTTCGGTGGCCACGGGTCAGTTTTTGCCACCCCGGCGGAAGCTGGCTTTCAACGCGGTCCTGATGCTGGACGACGGCATCTTGCTTAGCTATGTGATGTTACACGAAAACTGTAGCCGCGAAAGGGCCGGTCAGCGCATTCAGGGATTTGTAGACACGGTAAAGCAGACTGTGCAGCAGGAGGGTAGTTACCACCTCGACGGGTTGGGGTTGTTTGCGCTCAACGGTGACCAACGGTTGCAGTTTGATCCCGAGTTACGCCACAACTTTTTAGGGAATGCCTACGGGATGCAGCCTTTGCTGGTGGGCCATCGCCAGGTACACGAGGCGTTGCCCCTGTCGTTGCCGGTTGCTGAAACGCGTTTGGTATCAATCAGTTCCAAAAATAGACCTGCCCTTGATCCTGTCCTGTCGGGCGTTGGCGTAGCGGTTTCTACTGCCACTGAGGCGCGGGTAGTTCCGTTGCCGGTTCGTCGGTATGTACCTTTGCGGCGGTTGGCGTTGCTGGCCCTGGTGGGGTCGTTGGGCGTGCTCAGTTACCTAACGGTGGTTGAGCCGAATCAACCGTTGGAAAGTAGTCTGAATCCTGCGTCGTTATTCCGGTCGTCGTTGGCTCCGGCTATTCCTTCAGGTACGTTGCCAACGGTAGTTCCGGTTCCTAAACCTGTGTTGCCGTCAATACCGGTGCGTGTTGCAGAACCCGTTGTGTTGAACCCTACGCCTTTTTCTGCGGAGGTTAAACCTGTCGTTGAGGCTGTTGCTCCAAAAATAGCGGTGAAATCTGTTTCGGCTAAGGCGTTGAAAACCGTTCCGGTTCCTGCTGTTGAACTGGCTCATGCACCGTTCAGCGTTGTTGCGGGTAGTTTTGCCAATGGAACCAACGCCGTCCGGTTCAAAAAGCGATTGTTGGCTGCTGGCTACACCGATGCCTATATTTTGGGAGGTCGGGTAGCCACCGGCAGGGGTAAGGGTCTGATAAAAGTGGTGGCACTGGGCACGCAGTCGATGCCCGAAGCCACGGCTGTAGTTGATTCGCTGTTTCGCCTGACGGGCATGACTCCCTGGGTGATGCGTACCCGTTAGAGGGGAGGTAGTTTTCTATAAATCAGAACGACCTTCGGGTCGTTTTTTTTGATACCAATGGATATGGCTAATTTAGCGGCTGGCTTTTTCGTTACTGTTCACAGCCCGGCCTTACCTGTTAAAGTCAACTTATGCGCATCACGTATGAAAATGAAGCGGAAGCCCGCACAGTAGCCCTGGCTACGGCCATTGTGGTCATGTTGGGGTTGGTGCTTTTGCTTTTTTTGGTTCGTTTATCGGGTTCAGTGTCTACGCCTCCTCCGGTTGACTATGTGGAGGTAAATTTTGGCACGTCCGACCGGGGCAGCGGTTCAGTGCAAACGCGCAATAAAGCCAATGCTTCGCTGCGGAAAGAGGAGGTGCGGCCCGCCGAAGACAAACCCCGGCCCACCCAACAGGAGAAAGTGGTTAAGAGTCGCCCACTACCGATCCGGGAAATTCCGGTACGTCGCCCAGCCGAACCGGTTGATAAACCGTTGATAACCAGCCGGTCGGTCAGCCCTGTAGAGGTTCCGCCGCGTCCTGAACCTATAAGATCAACGCCCGTTTCGCCGCGCCCTGTTACCGAGCCACGGGTGGCGGCTCCGCCCAAGTCGGCCCCGGTCGATGCGTCGGCTCTGTACAAAAAGTCATCTGGTACGTCGTCGGGCAACGGCACATCCGGTCGGGCAACGGGTACGGCTGGTAACAGTAACGGCGACGATGCTACCGGTACGGGTGATAAGGGCAATCCGGAAGGGTCGTTGAACGCCAAAGAGTTTTACGGGAAACCGGGTGGCAGCAAGAGCGGCGTGGCCCTGAACGTGTCGGGCTGGGCTTTTGGGAGTAATAAGCTCGATAAAGATGATTCGGACGAGGGCGGTAAGATCAGTTACCAGATTCGGGTTGATGCTGACGGCACCATCGTTTCGGCTCGTCCCATTCAGCAAACCGTCAGTCCGGCGGTTGAAAGTTTTTATCGCCGTCAGGTGATGCGGTTTAAGCTACGGCCTAAAGGGTCGGTCACGCCTTCCGAGCTGTCGACGGGCACCCTAACCATTACGATCAGTGCAAATTGACGGGAATTCATGACCTATGCTGCCGCGATAACGTACCTGTACGACCGGTTGCCCGTTTTTCACCGGGTTGGTGCTTCGGCCTATAAACCTGGTTTGGGAAATGTGTTAGCCCTCTGCCGGGTGTTGGGTAATCCGCAACAAAATTTTCGCAGCATTCATGTGGCGGGTACCAACGGTAAAGGGAGTTGCTCTCATCTGTTGGCTAGCATCTATCAGGCGGCGGGGTATCGCGTGGGGCTGTTTACATCGCCTCATCTTAAGTCTTTTACCGAACGGATTCGTATAAATGGGGCGTGTATCTCTGAAGTTGACGTAGCGGCGTTTGTGGCGCAGCATCAGCCACTGATTGAAGCGGTAGAACCGTCTTTTTTTGAGGTAACGGTGGCGATGGCCTTCGATTATTTTTCGCGCGAAGCAGTTGATCTGGCCATTATCGAAGTTGGTCTAGGTGGTCGGCTTGACTCAACCAACATTATTACGCCCCTCTTGAGCGTGATTACGTCTATTGGATGGGACCATATGGACTTATTGGGACCTACACTGCCCTTGATTGCCGCCGAAAAAGCGGGGATTATCAAGCCCGGTGTTCCGGTGGTGGTGGGTGAATCTAGTCCGGAGACGCTGCCCGTTTTTGTGGCCATGGCCGTGGAAAACGAGGCTCCGGTGTACTGGGCAGATGAACGGTGGATGGTTGACGATTTAGGCATCACCGCTGGAGTTCGTCAGGTACGTTGCCGTTCGTTGCCGGTGGGAGACCAGGATTTTTGTGTTGAACTACCGTTGTTGGGTCTGTATCAGTTGGTCAATTTGCGTACTGTGCTGACGGCAGTGGCGATTTTGAATCCTCTTTTCCCGATTACTGACGCGGCCATTGCTGTGGGTTGTGCGCAGGTTATGACTGCCACGGGGCTGAAAGGTCGTTTTCAGCAGATGGGCGTGTGTCCATATTTGTTTGCCGACACGGCGCATAACGAGCCTGGTTTAGCGGCGGTTCTGGCCACTGTACAGACGTTTCCGTATCGAACGTTAAGGTTGGTATTGGGTTTTGTGCGCGACAAAGTTGTGGCCGATCTATTGTTGCTCTTTCCGCCCGATGCTGTTTACTATTATGCACAGGCTGCCTCGTCCCGTGCCGTTCCCGTAACTGAGTTAGTGGTGTTGGGTAACAGTTTGGGTCGTATTGGTATAGGCTATGCTACGGTGAACGATGCGGTGGTGGCGGCGGGTAAAGAATCGGATCTGGACGATTTTATTTTAATCACCGGCAGCACGTATTTGGTGGGCGAACTGCTTGATCTATAGTGTATTATGGCCGGACGGCAGAAATTGAATCGGTTTAATCAAAATCAGTTGGCTCCCAATGTTATTGAGCGGGGTAAAACCGGGTACGTTACTTTAAGAGGTCGCTGGAACCAGGATTACTTTGAAAAAGATCAGCCTATTACTGTAGAGTTGGGTTGTGGTAAAGGTGAGTATACTGTTGGTTTGGCTATGCAGTATCCGAATCGGAATTTTATTGGTGTTGATATTAAAGGGGATCGTATTGCCAGGGGGTCTCAGTTAGCGCTTGCGGCGGGTTTATCGAATGTGGCTTTTCTACGTACGGACGTTCGGTATCTGGATGAGTTTTTTACTGCTGACGAACTGGCCGAGTTGTGGATTACGTTTCCCGATCCACAGCTTCGGGATCGGCGGGAGAAACACCGTCTCACACACCCCGATTTTTTGGGTATGTATGCCCGTTTTTTACAACCGTCCGGTTTGTTGCATTTAAAAACGGATAATGCACCGTTTTATGCCTACACGTTGGGTACCTTGTCAACGGCTAATTTCAGGCTGACACAGGCTACTACTGATCTGTATGCTTCACCTTTAAATGAGATCCACCAAAATATTCGAACGACATACGAGGCCATCTTTTTTGCTAAAGGTTTTACTATTCACTATCTACAAGCAAAACGGGAATCCTAATTGGATTCCCGTTTTGGGTAATAGGATTTGATTACCATGTTAGAACAATCGTTCTATCAGGTCAGCCACCCGGCTGGAGTAGCCAAATTCGTTATCATACCAGCCAACCACCTTTACAAAGTTGCCCATCGACACTGTCAGATTTGAGTCGAAAATGCAGGAGTGTGGGTTGCCAATGATGTCTATTGACACAATTTGATCGGTGGTGAATTCTAAAATGCCTTTCATGGTTGTTTCTGAGGCACTCTTCATGGCTGCGTTAATTTCTTCTGCTGTTGCCGGGTTTTTCAGAATTACCGATAAATCGGTAATAGATCCGTCTGGCGTTGGTACACGCATGGCATTTCCGTCCAATTTACCTTTTAGGTGAGGTAGTACAAGACCAACAGCTTTGGCGGCCCCGGTCGATGTTGGTACAATGGATAGTGCCGCTGCTCTTGCCCGTCGCAGGTCTGAATGGGGTGCGTCGTGGAGGTTTTGGTCGGCGGTATAGGCATGTATGGTTGTCATAAAGCCTTTTTCAATGCCAAAAACATCGTCCAGCACTTTAGCCATGGGTGCCAGACAGTTGGTAGTGCATGATGCGTTTGATATAATTGTCTCGTTTCCTGTTAGGGTGTTGTCGTTTACGCCGAGTACCACTGTTGGAATATTGCCTTTGGCCGGTGCTGAGATAACTACTTTCTTGCATCCTGCCGTCAGGTGCTGTCCGGCTCCCGCTTCATCTACAAAGCGTCCTGTTGACTCGAGTACTACGTCGACATTTAGCTCGGCCCAGGGGAGTGCTTTAGGGTCGCGTTCTGCGTAGGCACGAATTCGCTTTCCATTGATCGTTAAGCTGTCCTTATCTGCTACTACGGTCCGTTCGAAACGTCCGTGTACGGAGTCGTATTTGAGGAGGTGTGCTAGTGTTTGGTTGTCGGTAAGGTCGTTTATGGCCACTACCTCGATGTTTGGTTTGTTGAGTAGTTGACGGAATGACAGACGGCCTATACGTCCGAATCCATTGATCGCTACTTTAATTGTTGCCATTGTTTTAAGTGCTTGTTTTTGGAGATCAAATATAGGGATGATATGGCATTGTTCTTGCGAGTTCTTCAGTAGCATCATTTTAGTATTTTGTGTTATTTAGTATTGTGCTTGTGCTCTGTGTGAAGTTATTAGCAAATATTTTAGCAAAATATCACTATTTATCTAAATTTAATAGTGTTTCGCTAACATATCGGACAATTTTGTCGAAGTTTTTTAGTTAATTTATTTCGTTTTGATTATATTTTTGACATATAATGGTAATATTACTAATTAATTGCTAATATCAAAAACGTTACTAAAGTCATGTACGACTAAATACTAAAGTTTCCTAATCAATAGCTATTGTAGAACGGGTATTTGGGGAACACAAACAACGGTATGAAAGCCAACGGATTGTTTCTCAGCTTCAGGATGAAGGCCATAAACTAGGTCGTCAGTAGGTAAGGGCATTGATGAAAGCGGCTGGTTTACAGCCCATTCAGCCCAAATCATTTGTACCTTGTACCACCGACAGCAATCATAGCAAAGGGTGTTGGCCTAGCTTGTTGCTGGACTTGCCTTTTCCGATGGCCCCTAATTTGGTGTGGATGAGCAATATCACCTACTTGCCATTAGCCACCGGCGAGTGGGCTTATCTGGGAGCCTGGATGAATCTGTATTCGCGTCGGGTCGTGAGTTGGCGGGTTGATAACAATATGGAGAATGCGCTGGTGATCGTGCCAGTACGCACGGCACTTCAAGTACGTCAACCGGCGAATGAGTTGATCGTTCGCTCGGATCGCGGTGGTCAATATGTGTCAAATGAGTTGCATGAACTGGTAAGTTTGTGGCGCATCAGGCCTGGCATGAGTCGGGCCGCGCCACGGAGGCCGACGACCCTTACGACAACACTTTTGCCGAGTCGTTCTGAAGCCGTCTGAAGGCGGAGTTGTTAGAAGGTGGGTGTTTTCTGAGCGTGGACGATGCACGCACAGAAGTTTTTGAATACATCGAATGCTACTACAATCGGGTGCGGAATAGCTATGACCTTACGGATAAAAACAATATTCAACCTTTTCGATAATACATTTGCGTTTAGCTAGACCTTAGTCTAAACACATAACAAAATTTAATTTGCCTACCCGAATCCTCAGTACCTAATTAATGCTCATTATCAGTTAATTATAGTACTGATACTAAATAATAACTTTCAGCATGAAACCGGACAAGAATCAACTTCTCGCCATTTGGGAGGACAAGACACTACTCGAAAAAGAGCACAACCTCACACTAGTACGCACCATCATTGACATGTTAGATAGGGGTGAACTACGGGTAGCTGAGCCACCTGAACACAATACAGAAGAAGCATGGCCAGTGAACGAATGGGTCAAAAAGGCAATACTTCTTTATTTCACCAGTCAGCAAATGGTACCGGAATCAGTCGGCATATTTCATTACAATGACAAAATACCCCTGAAAACCAACGTTGCCGAACAAGGCATACGCGTGGTTCCCCCCGCTACCATTCGCTATGGCGCTTACCTGGCACCCGGCACAATAGCCATGCCTTCCTACGTGAACATTGGTGCCTATGTTGGCGAACGAACCATGATCGATACTTGGGCTACGGTGGGAAGTTGTGCACAAATTGGCCGTGATGTTCACCTGAGTGGGGGAGTAGGGATAGGAGGGGTGTTAGAACCACCACAGGCCGCACCAGTCATAATAGAAGACGGCGCCTTCATTGGCTCACGGTGCATTATAGTAGAAGGTGCGCGCATTGGCAAACGCGCCGTACTGGGCGCAGGCGTGACCATTACGGGTTCCTCCCGTATCATTGACGTGACGGGTAACGTACCGGTAGAATATCGGGGAAGGGTACCCGCCAATGCAGTTGTGATTCCAGGTACCTATACTAAACAATTTCCCGCCGGTAATTATCAGGTTCCCTGTGCACTAATTATTGGCAACCGCAAGACATCAACTGACCTCAAAACCTCACTCAATGAAGCACTGCGCGATAACCAGGTTACTGTTTAATAATGTAAACCGTGTTGACTTTTTTCAATTCACACTTATGTAAATTTGTGTAGTAGACATTTGTGAAATGTGAACGGTGCATTAATGTAAATTTTATTAGTACATTTGTGTAGTTTACATTTAACTGTTACACTTTACTATGTCAATTAATGACAAAATTAAACAGGTACTCACTCTCAAAAACCTGTCGCCCTCTCACTTTGCAGACGATATCGGTGTGCAACGGTCGAGCATTTCGCACATCCTTTCGGGTAGAAACAGACCTAGCCTGGATCTGATACAAAAAATCGTCCGTCGGTTTCCTGAATTTACATACGATTGGTTTCTGGAAGGTAATTTAACCATACAAGACAGTTCAACGGTAAATAAGGAGATAGAGAAAAACAGCAGACTCTTTACACCCGTGAACTTATCTTCGCCTACGCCCAGCTTACCGGACTCAGCAACACCCACAGCCACCACCTTAACCACCACCACCTCAGAGGCACTACGTTCTACTGATGATAATAAACCGATCAGTCCAGAATCAACTTTAGCCATACCTAGCCCTACCGTGGAACGGGTACTGATCTTTTATTCCGACGGTACATTTCAGGACTATAAACCCGGCTAACTAAAACCCGGACATATCCCGTACCTTCGCCGAGCATTGGTGCTGATGCCACAATCGTCCTTGTGTGGTAGTAGCTTAATAGGGAAACCGGTAAAAGCCGGTGCTGTTCCCGCAACTGTACGTCGTATTACCAGGGGAGTAGCCCCATCCATCGGTCACTGTTTCATTTTACGGGAAGACCGTTACACCCCGACAAGCCAGGAGACCTGCCTATGCTATTGCTGATTGCCCCCTGTCGGGAAAAACAAGGGACTGTCCTGTATGCATATGACCTGTTGCCTTTCCTATTACTGTGCCCTGCCAATACTAACGTTGGCAGCCTGTAGACATTCATTGATCGTCTGGCTCCTGTTTGTGCTCTATGGCTATTCAACAGGAACACTACAGGCACAACACAGTCCGGTACGCCAAACAAACTGGCTGGATACCCTGCGCGTGACAGATCGGAATAATCCACTTCTGGTGGTTGGTCTTCAGACCCGGTCAACCGATTCCAGTCTCCTGGAACATTACAACGGGCAATCGCTGGCTGCCCTATTACCCATCCTGTACCCACTCCAGGTACGTACCTACGGCAACGGTATGCTCGCCAGTTTATCTGTTCGGGGCATGGGACCGTCGCACAGCGTGGTGAACTGGAACGGGCTAACGCTGAATTCGCCCATGTTGGGGCAACAAGACCTGTCTCTTGTGCCCGGCATTGCCTACCAACGGTTGCACCTGCAACCTGGCAGCCAGGCTACGGTGATTGGGGCAGATGCCGTAGCCGGGGCAGTCCTGCTACAATCGGTACCAAGCTGGCAAAGGGGTCTTCACGGGTACTGGCAAGCGGAAATCGGGCCGTTCGGGCTACTGACTACCCTGCTCCAAAGCCGGTATACACTAGGAAAACGGGCTATCTGGAGCGCACAGACCGGCGGACAGTATCAAACGCTGACCAACAATTTTCCCTACCGTAATACCGCCGCACCGGGGCAACCCATCGCCCGGCAAACCAACGCAGCAGTAGCCCAACAAGCGTTTACCCAAAGTGTATATGGTCAATTAAACAGTCGGTTACTGTTGGCCCTCCACGGCTGGTGGCAACAAACAGCGCGATTTTTGCAACCAACTATTGGCGTTACCAACACCGGCGAACACCAACGGGATGCCTCGCTGCGGCTTACAGCCCAACTGTCGGGTGTGAATCGGCGGGGTTCAGACTGGTTTTTACAGGCCGGGTTTCTACAGGATCAATTGCTATACACCAATCCGGTACTGCGGCTGACTGAACCCTCACGGTCACAACAGGTCATTGGAAGAGGAGAGTGGGTTGTGCCGATTCGCTACCAGGAACGTACCTGGGCCTTGCGGCTGGGGGCAGATTTGGTGCTGGCCAACGCCCTCACCTCGGCCTACGCCCGGCAGCAAAGCCAATACAGGGCCGATGCCTACGCGAGCCTGACGGGTACGCTGACCTCAAAAATAACCCTGATGGGCCAACTCCGGCAGGGGAGGGCCTCCGGCTACGCACCGCCGCTACTACCCGCTTTAGGAGTGACTATCAAATTGTTGGAAAACCAAAATGGCACATTAACCGGTCGGATTCACCTCAGCCGAACCTACCGGGTGCCAACCCTCAACGACCGGTTCTGGCAACCGGGTGGCAACGCCACCCTGCGGCCCGAGACCGGCTGGAGCCAGGAAGCAGGCATTACCGCCCACCGTCAGTTCACTCGCCACCTCACCCTAACCGGTACACTAACCGGTTTCCACACCCGGCTGGTTGACTGGATTCAGTGGGTTCCGGTGCCCAATGCCGGGTACTGGGCACCCATAAACCTGCTGTCGGTTAATAGCCGGGGGGTGGAACTGGACGCGCAACTCCTTTATACGCCAGGTACGTATACGGCCACCACCCGGTTGGGAGCCACCTACGTACGGGTTACGCAAACCGGCACTACCGCCCAATTGCCCTATTCATCCCCGCTT
Source organism: Fibrella sp. (assembly GCA_043763995.1). GTDB lineage: Bacteria > Bacteroidota > Bacteroidia > Cytophagales > Spirosomataceae > Fibrella. Next base: position 22,932 of record JAYUKZ010000220.1, on the reverse strand, counting down.
TTGCTAACCTTTAGCCAGCAAGTTCGCCACCACCGCAAACAGGTCAGTATTCAGGCATCGTATACCAGTCAACAGGCTATTCGGAGCGACCAAAGTGCTTTTCTACCCGGTTTCCTCCTGATTTCAGCGCAACTGAGCTACGAGTTGCTTGCCAACCGAACACTACACATTAGTCTGTTGGGGGCTAACCTGACCAATACCACGTACCAGACGCTTGAAAACAGAGCCATGCCCAGCATCAATGGGCATCTTCAACTTCGTTATACCCTTCGTTAATTTTTACCACTATGCAATACACTCAACACGCTGCTACCCTCTGCCTCCTGCTTGGCCTGGGTGCCTGCACTGTCAACGAACCCCTCCGCACCGAACCCTACCAACAGGGTACGCTGGTGCTGGAAGAAGGCCAATTTCAGAAAGGAAACGCCTCGGTCAGTTTTATAAAATCGACCAGCGCCGTGGTACCGGGAATTTTTGCCGCCGTGAACCAACGTAACCTGGGAGACGTACTGCAATCTTATACCGAAATTGAAGGGAAAGGCTACCTGGTGGTTAATAACAGCGACAAGGTAGAAGTCGTAGAAAGCAGCACGTTCCGGGCCATTGCCACCATCGACAAAGGCATTGAACAAGGGCGGTATATGGTCGCTGCGCCGCCCCAAGACGGGGTGCTGCTCAAAGGGTACGTCAGTTGCTGGGGCGGCAAAACCACTACGCCCAGCGTAGCCATAGTCAGTCTGGCCGACCGGCGGGTCATTGGCCAGATTCCGGTAGGGGCGGGGCCGGAACAATTGCTGGTGGTGGGCAACCAATTGTTTGTGGCCAACTCGGGCGGAACAGAACTGGACAAGACGGTTTCGGTCATCAACACCACCACCGACCAGGTGGTAACAACCATTCCGGTGGGCGATGCCCCTGCGTCGATGATCTACGACCCCGTGGGCGGGTTAGTGCACGTCCTGTGTGGGGGCAAACCTACCTATACCAATTCGGCAGGCACCACCACCGCCGAACTAGTTCGGATTGACCCCACCGCCCGGAAGGTCGTCAGCCGAATTACCATTGGAGGCCGCACCATTACCGGCAACCCTACCAATTTAACCTTTCATGCCGCCAGCCGGACAATCTATTTCCTGTTTAAAGGGGCTATTTACGCCACCAAACCCGATGCCACCACCATACCGGTCGATAAACCGCTGGTCAACCGCGTCTTTTACGGCCTGGGCGTTGAACCGGCTACGGGTATTTTGTACGGGGCCGATGCCCGCGATTTCAACAGCCGGGGCGTGGTGCGCCGCTACCAGCCTACGGGCACGGCTATTGATACCATTGCCGTGGGCCTTATTCCAAACGGGTTTTACTTTAAGTAGGCATTTAGGCAGTACAGCAGGTATTGAGAGCAACGTGTTGTGCCCGTGCGCCCTCTGAAGGGCTATTTGGAGATAACTGGTTCTAAACGAATACGTTAACGTTTCACGTGGATACCTGCCCGAACACGTACCTGGGGGCAGGATGTAGCAAGGAAGAAATTAGTTTTATAATTTATATTATGTTAAATAGTAATTTCTGAAAAAGCGGGAGATCGTCCAAAACCTCCCGCCTTTCCTTACTTCGTGGGTTCTACACAAACAATGTTTTTCCCCTCAAACTGCTTTAGAATATTCTCCAACTGTTCCAGCGTGGTGTTCAGCGCATTGTCGTCGCCCCGGATGGATTTCGCCTTCTGAAAATAAGGCAACGCCTGTTTAAACTTTCCGCATACCCGGCCTTCTACTTCCTTGCCGTTCTTGCTGTAATCGGCCATGCTCATGTTGTCAACCTCGCGTTTCATCTCCACGCCTTCGTTGAACACACCCACGCCCATGTTGAAATTGGCTTCAAAATTTACCGGGTCAGCCACCAGTGCTTTCTGGTAATAATCACGAGCCATGGCTTTGGTATCGGCAGCTTTTTTGGTCAACTCCACCGCTTTACTCTGCTGAGCAGTCACATCAACGCCTTTCGCCGCTTCCTCTTTCACCTGTTGCTCCAAACCAGCCACTTTTGCTTTCTGATCGGCAATCCGGCCTTGTACTTCCGTCAGTTGGCGTTTCAGATCGGCATTTTTGGGTTGCCGCTTGATGTTCCCCGTCAAACGAACCAACTCGCTCATCAAATCTTCCTGAACGGCCTTTTCAGCGGCCAGCTTCCTGGTTAGCTGCCCTCCTTTCTTCGCCTCATCCGATGCTTTTTTGGCCTCGTCACTCAGTTTAGCCGCCGTGTTATCGTACATAATACCCAGGTTAACAGCCGATTGCGCGTCAGCGGGGTTTTTCTCGTACAACTCCTTCATGCTGTTGATCGCCTCGTCGATCCGGCCCGACGATTGCAGGATGCTCACGCGGGTAGTACCCAAATCGCGGTTGCCGGGGAAAGCTTTCATGGCCCGATCCAGCGTTGACAAAGCTTTGTCGGTCTCTTTATCAGTGTTATACATCTGCGCCAGGCTGGCCCAGATCGTCACGTCACGGCCCCCGTTGGCGGCATATTTCTCAAATTGCTCTTTGGTGCTGGTCATGTAAGCCGGGCGGTTTGCCTGCTCACCTTTGGCCGACATCGCTTGCTGGGCACTGATCCCGGCGTACATGGGTGCGGTGGTATCGGTGGTTTTGATCTGCGAAGCCAAAGCCATGGCCGTGTAGGCAGCATCGTAATTTTTGGCCTGATACCGCCGAATTCCCTGGTTCATCATGGCCGAATACAACAGCTGACCCGACATGGCTTCGGTGATCTCTTTGGTCATTTTGCCGTTCGGCTCCACCTCCAGGGCCTTTTTATACGAATCGTACGCCACCGACGCGGCATTGGAATCCAGCGACGAGAATTTAGGATCATTGGCCACCGATTCGTAAATCTGCGCCCTGGTGACCCACGTCTTAGCCTTACCCGACAGTTTGGGTTCGGTCACGTTCAGATCGATCTCCGTTTTTGCCTTGTCCAATGCGCCCTGCTCTTTAAACAGAATCGCTTTATTCTGTGCCGTAGCCGAAAACGACAGCAATACTGCCGCCGAAAGTACCACTGCTTTTTTCATGGAATGTGCCATGTAGGTATAACTGGGTTTTGTTCAACAATAGGGCGAAAATACACATTTTAGCCGAGCATAAGACACAAAAACGCGCCGTCCGTTTAAACGGGCGGCGCGTACTGTGTTGTAAATCTGAAACTATTTACACTTCCCCTACCCCATCGGTGGCTGGTTCTTCCCCGTCTAAAACCAACGGTTCCACGCCCTCTGCCGTGTCAGGTACGTCCGTTTCGTCGCGGATAACGGTCATCACCGATGAAATCGCATCGCCCTCGCGGAGCTTAATAATCCTGACCCCCTGCGTGTTACGACCAATAACGCTGATGGCTTTCACGGGGGTACGAAGCAAAATACCGGATCGATTGATGACCATTAAATCGTCTTCGTCAGATGCCTGAAGGATACCCACCAACGCACCCACTTTTTCCGTCAACTTCAACGTACCCACGCCTTTGGCCCCCCGGTTGGTCAGCCGGTACTCCTCAATGGGTGAGCGTTTGCCGTAGCCGTGTTCAGAAATAACGAGCAACTGCGCGTCGGGCCGACCAATGCACACCATCCCAATCACGCGGTCGTCGGCGGTGTCCTCATCAAGGGTAATGGCCTTCACCCCGGCGGCGGTCCGGCCCATAGGGCGCACCCGTGTTTCGTGGAACCGCACGGCCTTACCCTGCCGCGAGGCAATGACCAGCTCGTTATTGCCGTTGGTCATCACCACGTCCAGCAACCGGTCAGTCTCATCAATGGTAATGGCGATGATCCCGTTCTTTTTGGGCCGTGAATAGGCTTCGAGCAGCGTTTTCTTGATGGTACCGCCTTCGGTACACATCACAATAAAGTTATTTTTGACGTAATCGGGGTCGTCCAGTTTCTTGACGTTGATCACCGCCCGCACCTTGTCGTCGTTCTCGATCTGAATATAGTTGGGCAGCGGTTTACCCTTGGCATCGCGGGTTCCCTCCTGCAATTTGTAGACCGGCAACCAGTACACGCGCCCTTTCTGGGTGAAAATCAGCAGCGTGTTGTGCATCGTGGCCGAGTACAGGTGTTCGGTGAAATCCCCGTCTTTCGACGATGCTCCCTTCGCGCCTTTGGTGCCCCTCCCCTGCTGTCGGTATTCGGTCAGCGCGGTTCGTTTAATGTAGCCCTCGTGCGAGATGGTGATAATCATCTCCTCGTCGTCAATCAACGAAAGGTCATCCAAATCACCATCGGCCAACGCATTGATCTGGGTACGTCGGGGATCGCCGTAGCGGCTCCGCAAATCGGCCAGCTCTTCCTTGATAATCTGTCGTTTGCGCTCGTCGCTGGCCAGAATGTCGTTGTAATCGGCAATGGCAGCCATCAACTCGTCGTGCTCGGCCTGAATTTTGGCCCGCTCCAAACCCGTCAGGCGTTGGAGGCGCATTTCCAATATAGCCTTCGCCTGTAGGTCCGACAGCGCAAAACGCGCCATAAGGCCATTGCGGGCAATTTCAGCATCTTTCGACGACCGGATCAGTTCAATCACCGCGTCGATGTTATCGAGCGCAATGAGCAGACCGGCCAGGATGTGCGCCCGTTTTTCAGCTTCGCGCAGTTCGTACTGGGTACGTCGGGTAATGACCTCGTAACGATGCTCGACGTAGTAGCGCATCATGTCTTTGAGGTTCAGAATCATGGGCCGCCCCTTCACCAAAGCCACGTTGTTGATGCTGAACGACGATTGCAGGGCCGTATGCTTATAAAGGTTATTGAGCACCACGTTGGCATTGGCATCCCGCTTAATATCGTACACCACCCGCATCCCGTCGCGATCCGATTCGTCGCGGAACGCCGAAATGCCCTCAATTTTTTTCTCGTTAATCAGGTCGGCAGTCTTTTCCAGCATCACCGATTTATTGACCATGTACGGAATTTCGGTCACGATAATCTGCGTTTTGCCCCGCGTTTCTTCAATGGTAGCATTACCCCGGATCACCACGCGGCCCCGGCCCGTATGGAAGGCCGAATGCACACCGGTCATACCGAAAATGGTGCCGCCCGTGGGGAAATCGGGTGCCACCACGTACTTAATCAACTCCTCGATGGTAATCTCAGGATTGTCCAAAAAGGCGGTGATCCCGTCTACCACTTCGGTCAGGTTGTGGGGAGCCATGTTGGTGGCCATGCCCACGGCAATACCCGACGAGCCGTTGAGCAGCAGATTGGGCAGTTTGGCGGGCATCACCGTCGGCTCTTCGAGCGAATCGTCGAAGTTGGGCTGAAAATCAACGGTTTCCTTGTAGATATCGCCCAGCATTTCGTCGGCAATGCGCTTGAGACGGGCTTCGGTGTAGCGCATCGCCGCCGGCGAATCGCCATCGACCGAGCCAAAATTACCCTGCCCGTCCACCATGGGGTAGCGCAACGACCAATCCTGGGCCATGCGCACCATGGTGTCGTAGACCGACGAATCGCCATGGGGGTGGTATTTACCCAGTACTTCGCCCACAATCCGGGCCGATTTTTTGTGCGGTTTATTGAAGTTAACGCCCAGTTCGGCCATGCCGAAAAGCACCCGCCGGTGCACTGGTTTGAGGCCATCGCGCACGTCGGGCAAGGCCCGCGAGATGATAACCGACATCGAGTAATCAATGTATGCGCCGCGCATTTCGTCCTCGATGTTGATCGGGATAATGTTGCCGGTATTCTCCAGTTCGGGAGTCTGTTCTGCCATAAACGGACGAAGGTGTTTCGCGAAAATTTGCTATTTTAGCCCCTACCGTTCCACACAGCGGGGCCTTACACAAATATACACTTTTTTTGGCAAAAACAGAAACAAACCGCCCTCACAACGCATTTACGCGCCTACACGAGCGCGTTCAGGTACGTTACGACGAGGCATATCAGCGCGTGGAACAGTGGTTATGTTCTTGCTGAAATACAATTCTACGCATCTTGTAACAACCTCACCCCTACTCTGCTTTCCTCAGCGCAACAGACATAGCCCCTGCAAACTAAAGTACCGGTGTTCGGGAATGTCGAGCAGGTCGTCGGTGGGGTTCAGGCCGGGAGCCAACACGCCGATGCGCAGGCCGGGAATGAAGCGAGCCAGGGATACGAAACTTTCGGCAAAAGGGGTAATGGCCCCGTAGACGAGGGCCGTCACGGTTTCGGCATCTACACCCAGTTCATCCAGCACATACAGCGCGTAGTAGGTCAGATCGGCCACATTTTTGTAACCAAACTGATTGGCGTAGCGCAGTTCATGCCCTTCCCGGAAAAGCATCGTGGCCTGATCGTCTTCGAGGTAGAGGAACAAATTTTGGCGGCTTAACAACTGCCGGTCAACGGCCTGGGAAGCCCGGATAAGCGCACTCTGCTGGTGGACGTAGGTGAAGGTCTGCATCGGGAACTGTTCGCCCATGAACTCGGTCACGTCGCGGCCAATGCCAAACACGCCCGTAAACCCTTCGGTATGCTCGTAAGCCAAAGCCAATTCCTGAGCGGGCGGCTGGTGGCCGCGCATGAGCGAGAGGTAACTACCGGCATATTCGCGGCGGTAAAGCGGCGTGGGCACAAGTGTGAACGCAGGCGTACTAACCGCCACCCGGATAACCTGAAACTGATCGTAACACAGCAGCGGATGGTCGCGGAACAGGGCCGACAGTTGGGGGAACAGCACCTGATCGGTCAGCAGCGAGGTCTGGTCGAACTCATCGAGCCACACCATCCGCCGCTGGGCATCGAGCAGGGTAAGCCGCAGCCGTTGGGGGGCCAACTCCAGACAGAGCACAGACCGGGTGGCCTGCCCCGCCGTGAGTACGTCGGGCCGCACAGAGAGCGTGGGCGTGGGAATAGCGGTGTCAACCATAAAACGAGTTAAGGATATTGGTGTGGGTAAAAAGAGCGTCCAGCGACGCTACCTGGCCAAAAACGCGGTGCCGCTCCGGGGCGGGTATGGCCTGTATGTCGGCAAAGGTCAGCAAACAAATGTCGGTGATTATCTGTTCACCGCCAGCCATTTCGGGATCGGTACCCAGGCGCAGGTGGCCCCCGGTCTGGTACGTTTCAAAAACCAGTTCAATGGCGTGGAGCGGGGCTTGCAGGTACTCAAACACACCCAACAATGGCCCCACGGCCACATCCAGCCCGGTTTCTTCCCGAAATTCGCGTTGCAAACCCTGCACCATTGTCTCGCCAAATTCCAGCCCGCCGCCCGGTGGCGACCACAGCACGCCCGTAGGACCAACGCCCCGGTGGCGCACCAGCAGGAGCCGGTCGTTGGCCCGAAGCAGTCCGCAGACCCGCAACCGCAACCGGTTTCCGTACAGGTCGGCAACGGCGGCGCGGGCGGTATCGGCGGGGGAAACCATTAGTAAGCGTTGCCCGAAATGTAGCCTTGCAACGAGTTTATTTGGGCTTTCTGTTCGTGAATGATGGTGTTTACCACGTCGTTGATGGAGATAATGCCCACCAGTTTTTCGCCATCTACCACGGGCAAATGCCGGATGTGCCGCTCAGACATGATAACCATGCACGACTCCAGCGACTGGTCGGGGCTGATGGTGATGACGTTGGCCGTCATCACGTCGCGGATCAGGGTGTCTTTCGAAGCACGGCCCTGCAAAATGCCTTTGCGGGCGTAGTCGCGTTCGGAGAAAATACCCACCAGATCACCGCCTTCCAGCACCAGGGTAGCCCCGATGTTTTTGGTCGCCATCAGTTCCAGGGCGGCGTAGACGGTTTCGCCAGGCGCAACCGAGTAGATGGTGTTGATGGTCTTGCGGTGCAGTACCTGGCGGATAGTCATGAGGGGGCGGAGGGGGGAAGGAATGGGTTGAGCGGGTGAAACTAAGCATTTTAGGCCGGGAGCGCAATACCGTCTGCAAGAATTATGAGCCACCGGGTACGTTGTCCAGGCTGTTCAACGCCTGCAAACGCCCGGTTTGTAGGCAAAAAACGGGGTCTGTGCTCTGGCGTTTTTGTTGTAACTTAGAGCAATGAACGATACGCAGTCGGCCACTGATTTACTGGCCAAACGGTTTCCCTACGCCCCCACCACGGGGCAAGTGGCTTTTTTCAGGCAGATCGGCGCGTTTATCACGCCACAGGAGCAGGCACATTACCGCGACTGTTTTTTGCTGCGCGGCTACGCCGGTACGGGCAAAACCACCCTCATCAGCACCCTCATCGGCGTGTTGCCGCGCTTCGGGCTGAAGTCGGTGCTGTTGGCCCCCACGGGCCGGGCCGCCAAAGTGATGGCCAACTACGCCAAAAAACCCGCCCAGACCATCCACCGCAAAATTTACCGACAGGTAGCCGAACCCGGCGACACGGGTGGCCCCAGTTTTAAACGCCAAAAAAACTACCACGAAAACACCCTCTTTATCGTCGATGAAGCGTCCATGATTTCCGACGAAGCCGAGTTTGGCGGCAAAGGATTACTGCACGACCTGATCACGTTTGTGTTTGAGAATGAGGGCAATAAACTCATGCTCGTGGGCGACACGGCGCAGTTACCGCCCGTGGGCCACGAGGGAAGCCCCGCCCTGAACCGGGGGTTTCTGGCCCGCTCGTTCGACATGACCGTGCGGGAGCAGGAACTGACCGAGGTGATGCGGCAAGACCTGGAGTCGGGTATTCTGTACAACGCTACGGCCCTGCGGCAGTTGCTCTCCGATACCATTCTGAACCCCGCCGCCGGGCCGGAACCGGTATCCTTCGAGCGGCTGCTGACCGGCAACGTACCTGGCCCAGCGTCGGGCGGTGCCCCGGCCATCCAGCTCACTACCAAACCGTTTCAGGATCTGTACCAGATGCCGCTCACCAAACTGGAAGATGGTATTCGATACGCCTACAACAAATACGGGCGCGAAAACACGGCTATTCTTTGCCGGTCGAACAAAACGGCGGGGCAGTACAACCAGTTTATCCGCCGCATGATTGACCAGCGCGAAGACGAACTGGACGCGGGCGACCGGCTGATGATTGCCCGCAACAACTACACGGTCTTGGGCGAGGATTCGCCCGCCGGGTTTCTGGCCAACGGCGAGTTTGCCGAGGTGATGAAAGTGCGGCGGCACGAAGAGTTGCACGGCTTTCGGTTTGCCACCGTGACCCTGCACCTGATGGACTACGAGGAGCAGCCCGATTTTGAAGCTAAAGTGATTCTGGATACCCTCCACACCGTTACCCCCTCGCTGACCCAGGAACAGAACAAAGCCCTCTACACCAGCGTTGCCGCCGATTATACCTACATCACCAACAAAAAGGAACGGGCCGAGGCCATCCGGCGCGACCCGTATCTGACGGCCTTGCAGATTAAGTTTGCCTACGCCCTCACGACCCACAAAGCCCAGGGTGGGCAGTGGAACGCGGTATTTATTGATCAGGGCTACCTGCCCGACGGGGCCAACCAGGAGTTTGTGCGGTGGCTCTACACGGCCCTCACCCGCGCCACCGATGAGGCGTTTCTGATGAACTTTAACCCGGATTTTTTCGCCTAAACAAATTTTATTTTGTTCAGGGCAAACGCAGTCATTTTCAACAGCAACCAACCGTGTTTAAAGCGCGAAATGTTGGTTTCGCCGTAGGTACGTGCCCGGTAGCGGATGGGGATCTCCACAAATTTCAGGTTTAGTTTAGCCGCGCCAAAAATCAGGTCGAAATCGCCGAAAGGGTCAAACTCACCAAAATAACCCCGCCCGGCAGCCAGCCGGTTGTAGTTGGCACGGGTGAGTACTTTGGTGCCGCAGAGCGTGTCTTTGATGCGCTGGTTGAGGAGCCAGGAAAAAGCCATCGAAAAAAATTTATTACCCAGCAGGTTCAGCGTCCGCATGGCCTGGTCTTCCATGGGATAGACCAGCCGCGAACCGTTGATGTACTCGCCCCGCCCGCTGGCAATGGCTTCATAGAATTTGGGCAGGTCTTCGGGCGGCACCGTCATGTCGGCATCCAGAATCATCAGCACGTCGCCCGTGGCCTGGCTGTAGCCTTTCCGAACGGCATCGCCTTTGCCCTTGCCCGCCTGTTGGGTACAACTGAGGTGCAACGGGCCGCTGTAGGCCGCGCATACCCGCTGCACCTCGGCCCAGGTGGTGTCAGTAGAGTTGCCTTCCACAAAGATCAGTTCCGTGCCCGCCCCCATCAGCGGGGTGCGCCGCACAATAGCCTCGATGTTGCCCGCTTCGTTCCGGGCCGGCACCACCACCGACACCGTTGGCGGGGCCGGGGGAACGGCGTGGCGTAGGCTCCGGGCCACCACAAACGTGTACAGACCCAGCCGGTTCAGGCCGGGTAGGTTGACAATGTAGCGGTTCATCAGCCCCGACAGCAAGGGCACGTACCGGGGCAGCAGCATTCGCCGCCCAGCCCGGATGAGGTCAAAATCGGAGATCGTCAGCAGGTTGGCAATATCGCCCCGGTCAAGCCAGTTCTGGCGTTTTTCGGGCATTTTCAGCCCCACGGCCTCGGCCAGGCCCAACACCGGCGACCACAACGCATTCTGGTACGTGATAATCAACCGGGTGTCGGCGTGGCAGGCCGAATGCAGGGTCGAGAGCACCTCCTGCACGTCGCTGAGGTAGCCAATGGTGTCGGAAAGCAAAATATAATCGAAGGTTTCGCCACCGGGAATGGGGTGACTGGCATCCTGGTGGTAGACCGTCAGGGCCGGGTGCGTGGTTCGGCAGTACTCGATCAGATCCAGGCGGTTATCGACCCCCACGGCGCGGCTGGCGCGGAGGGTGCTGAGCAAGTATCCGTTACCGCACCCAATTTCAAGCACCGACCGACCGGGCGGAATGGTGTAGTGCAAAAAGCGGGTCAGGCTCCTGTAATAGTACTTGTTTCGGTCAATCCAACGCTGTCGATCCTGTCCCGACCGGGTATTGACTGTGATGTCAGTAGCTTCCATATACGCGCATAAAACCGTTCTCTGGGCTGGAACAGCGGAACAAAAGTACGGCGCAAAGCCCAACGCCGGGCTATTTTTTACCCGCGAACAGGCCCAACAGCGCAGCAGCCTTGCCATGCCGTGCATTTTTACGTCCTTTGCGGCCTTACCCCCAACCCGGTCGTATGCGTCGAACAACCCTGTACACCCTGTTTTTTTTAGTCGGTTTTTGCGCCCTGAAATGGGCACGCCACTACACGCTGTCGTATAGTTTCAACGATATGTACGCCTTTCTACAGATGTCGGTGAGCTGGCTGGATGGCCGCCCGTTTCTGTACGACAACATTTGGGGGTATCACCACCGGATTCATAATTATTACACAGTACTGCTCTGGGCACCGTTTATCCGGCTGGGCGGTGCCTACGGGTTGTTTGCGGCCCAAACCGGGCTGTTGCTGTTGGCCGTTGGGCTGGTTGCCGGTCGGCTGGCCCGTGACCAGTTTCCCGCCTGGGTACAGTGGAGCCTGGTGGCGGGCCTGATGCTGGGGCCGGTGTCGCTCTGGCTCAACGACCACCCCAACATTGGCTGGCACACCGAACTGACGTACCTGCCCCTGGCCTTACTCTTCGCCCTGGCTTTGACCACAGAAAAGCGGGGCTACGCCTGGCTGGCGGGGGTGTTGGTGGTGCTGGTGAAAGAAGACGGGGCTATTCTGGCGGCACTGATTTATCTGGCCTGGTTGGCCCTGGATACACTGAGCCGCCACCCCGAAACGCCTCTGGCTACGGTGTTGCACTCGCGCCGGTTTTGGGGGGCAGTAGTGGGCTGGGCACTGATGTTCGGGCTGGGCATGGGCTGGCTGGCGGTGAAAAACGAAGCCGGTGAGCCGCGCCTGAAAAACACGCTCGCCATCCTCAGCCAATCGGGTGCCAGCACAACCTTTGCCTGGGCTATGGCGCGGTTGGTGGGTCAGTCGCTGTTGCTACTGGCGGGGGTGATAACGTACCTGGGAGTGTTGACAAGACCCCTTGCCGCCTCGTCCCGGCAGACGGTCTGGATCATCTTCGGCGTGGGCGTGGGCGTAATTACCGTGCTGAATGTGGTGCAGAGTAGTTTTTACTACGGGCAACCGGCCTTTGCGCTGGTGGCTCTGACCTGGCCGCCGCGTTTTGTGCTGGTGTGGGCGTTTGCCCTCGCTTTTTGTGTCTTGTACTTACTGTCAGACGTTTACCGCGTCCCCCAACCCTGGAACCTGACCCCGGTTGTTTTATTTATCATAACACTCGTTGTTGGTCAGCTTGTGCTGTGTTACCAGGTGCGGCCCGACTTGCCCACCGGTGCCGACCTGAAAAACCTGCTTCGGTTGCGGCCCGCCGCCGACAAACAAATAGCCCTGCTCCAGCCCGCCGACCTGGCTATGCTGCGGCGGCTGGCCCGGCTGTTGCCCCCCCACAGCAGCGTGTTTGCCTTCGACTATGCCGTTCCCGTTTTCCATAAACATTACGAAATCTGGCCCACAGGCAAACAGTTTAAACCCGCCGATGTAGCCATTATCCCCGCAAACGATTTTCAGGGGCTGACTCGCACTTCAGGGATGCCACCAACATACCGGGCATTCCCCGCCGGGGCCTATGTGCTCTACGCCGCCCCCGAATTCGAGCCGTATATCCGGGCGGCATTGGCCACGCCTGGAACGCCCTGACGACGGGAGTTTTTTTCGAAGATGCGAATACCCCGTCCGCGTTCGTTAGAAGCTTAACCAACAAGGAAAATTTGGGATTGTGAATGTCGGATTTGACACTGAGTGTGTTATCACACCCTATCGCGTCGGCGAACCGATCCCGAATCCACAATCTCAGTTCCTGCTGGCACGATTTTTGGTTTTTTAGAGACGGTTGTTTTAACGAGCAACACGTTCACCCATAACTGATACATACCCATGAAAACTCTTGTCAGTGTCTTGCTCCTTTTTGTAATCGGCCTTAGTGCCTGCACCAAAACCATCACATCCGAAGCTGTAAAGCCGATTGACCCGCGCGAAAAACTTGTGGGTACGTATGACGTTGGCTACCAGGTACGTACCACCGTTGCTACGCTGGAGGGCGCACCCGAATCGGGAACGGCGGTGCTGACGGTGTCTAAATCGGCCCAGCCCAACGAGTTGATTCTGGACTTTCTTTACAACGGTTCTGCCAAAGAACAACTGATAGCCCTGCTTACGGGTAGTAAATATGTAGTGACCAACAAAAAAACCGAAACGATCTACGCCCTGAACAAAACCTTTGAGGGGGAGTATACCGGGAGCGGGGAGTTTACGGCCAAAAACGAATTTATTCTCGTCACGGTGGCCCAGACCCAGGCCAACGGTACATTACTCAAGCGCGTAGGGTCCAATACCGGCACCAAACGCTGAGGCCGTTCCGGCTCCTTTGCTTGCCAAACCCGCCCCTTGGCGTACTTTTGGCTTCGTTTACCCCCATAACCCTTCATGAATCTAGTTGCCGGAAAAGTTGCCCTCATCACCGGGGCCTCGCGCGGAATTGGCCGGGCCATCGCCCTGCGGTTTGCCCAGCAGGGTGCCCACGTAGCCTTCACCTATCTGTCGAGTCCCGAAAAAGGACAGGCCCTCGAAACCGAACTGGCCGCCCTGGGCATCACCGCCAAAGGCTACCGCTCGGATGCCGCCAACCACCAGGCCGCCGACGAACTGGTGACACAGGTGCTGGCCGATTTTGGTCGGCTGGATATTCTGATTAATAACGCCGGCATTACCCGCGACGGGCTGCTGATGCGCATGAGCGAAGAGCAGTGGGATTCGGTGCTGACGGTGAACCTGAAATCGGTTTTTAACCTGACCAAAGCCGCCATTCGGCCCATGATGAAAGCCAGAGCCGGGTCAATCATCAACCTGACCTCCATTGTGGGGTTGCGGGGCAACGCCGGGCAAGCCAACTATGCCGCCTCCAAAGCGGGAATTATTGGCTTCACCAAATCCGTGGCCCTCGAACTGGGGTCGCGCAACATCCGGGCCAACGCCGTGGCACCGGGCTTCATTGAAACCGAAATGACGGGCGAACTAGACCAGAAAGCCATCGACGACTGGAAACAGTCCATCCCCCTCCGGCGCGGGGGCCAACCCGACGACGTGGCCGATGCCTGTCTGTTCCTGGCCTCCGACCTCTCGCGCTACATCACCGGGCAGGTCTTGCAGGTCGATGGCGGTATGCTTACTTAATGTCCTCCAATGGTTGCTTTCTCTTTGCTGCTTCAACACTCGCCCTGGTGGCTGGCGGTTTGCCTGCTGGCCGGATTCCTCTACGCCCTGGCCCTGTATCAACCCTGGCCGGTTGGGTCTGGGTTGAACACGCCCGGCGGCTGGGGGCGGGGCCTCAACCGGGGCCTGGCCGCGTTGCGCATGGTCGTTGTCAGCGGGCTGTGTTTGTTACTGCTAAACCCCCTTATTCGGCAACAAACTACCCAGTCCGAAGCCCCCAAGATTGTGCTGGCCCTGGACAATTCCGAATCCATGACCACCGCCGGGCGGGCCGCGCTGAACCAAACCCTGGCCACACTGAACACCCTGCGCCAAACCCTGACTGGCAAGGGCTTCGAGGTCATTACCCGCACCCTGACCGACACCACCGCCCCGGCAGACCTGACCCAACTGCCCTTCCGGCAACGTACCAGCGATTTGTCGGCGATGTTGACCGGCATCCGGTCGGACTACGAGGGTCGTCACCTCACCGACGTGGTACTGGTCTCCGACGGCATCGTGAATCAGGGTCTTTCGCCGACCTACACCAGCTACCCCTTTGCGGTGCATACGGTGGGGCTGGGCGTTACGATTCCCAAAAAAGATGTGGCTCTCAAAGGCGTGGTGGTCAACCGTGTGGCCTACCTCAACAACGCCTTTCCGGTGCTGGCCGAAGTGAGCAGTAACGGCTTTCAGGGCCGGGCGGGGGTGGTTGTACTGCGACAGGGCAACCGTGAAGTGGGGCGGCAAACGGTACGATTCGACCAACAAAGCACCTTTACGCCGGTACGTTTCCAGACCTCGGCCACCCAAAAAGGGGTGCAACGGTTCACGGTAGACGTACTGCCCCTGGCGGGGGAATTCAGCCTGACCAACAACCGGCAGGAGGTGTATATCGACGTAATTGACGGGCGCGAGAAAGTGCTGCTCCTGGGCCTGGCCCCCCACCCCGACCTGAAAGCCCTGCGGACAATTCTCGAAAAAAATCAGAACTACGAGGTCGATGTCCGCACCCTGACCACCGCCGACGGCACCAGTATTCCCATCAGCAAAACCTACGACCTGCTGGTGCTGCACAACCTGCCCGACCTGGGCGGCGTGGGCAGTGCCGCACTGGCTAAACTGCTGGCTACCAACACGCCCACGTTTTTTGTGGTGGGTACCCAAACGGCCACCGCCGCGCTGAACGCGCTGAACCCGGTGGTGAGTGTGCTGGGGCCACCCAACCAGACCGATAAACCCACGGCCTGGTTCAACACCGGCTTCACCCAGGTCAGTACCGACCCGGCGCGGCTCTCGCTCCTGGAACGCCTCCCGCCCCTGACCGCCCCCTACGGCGAGTATAAACTGTTGCCCGGTAGCGAAGCCGTGCTTTGGCAACAGATCGGAACGGTGAAAACCAACAAACCGCTGCTGGCCCTGAACACCACCGGCACCCGCAAAACGGCGGTACTACTGGGCGACGGCCTCTGGCAATGGCGGCTGGAAGAATACGCGCTAACCGATCATCAGGACGTGGTAGACGACCTGATTCAGAAGGTGTTACAACTTATTTCGGTGAAAGAAGACCGCCGCCGACTGCGCGTGTACCCCGTCCGAGACGAGTTTGTGGCGGGCGAAACGGTGGCGTTCCAGGCTGAAACCTACAACGCCATTTACGAACGCATCTATGACGTACCGGTGAAGCTGACCCTGACCGACGAGCGGGACATTACCCGGACGTATACCTTCACGCCCACCGAAACCAATGGCCGGTTCGAGATCAGCCGGTTGCCCAACGGGGTGTACCGCTACCGGGCTTCGGCTACGCTCAACGGCACTGCCGAACAATCGGCGGGGCAATTAGTGGTGCGCGACGTGAACCTGGAAAGCCAGAGCACCACTGCCGATTTTGGGCTGTTACGGCAGTTGGCTACTCAAACCGGGGGTAGGTTCCAGACCGGGGACAACGCCGCCGCGCTCACCACGTACCTGGCCAACCGGGCCACGCCCGCCCGCCTCAGCAGCACCGAATTACTCTCGGAACTGCTGAACTGGCGGTGGCTTTTCGGGCTAATTCTGCTGCTGGCAAGTACCGAATGGGGCCTTCGCAAATACAACGGCGGCTACTGACCCACCCTGGCCGTGACGGCTTCGCGGGGCCTGAACTTGGTGTTGGTTTGCTCGAAAAGCATCTCCACGCTGCCCCCGGCGGGGGTGGGATAAGTGAGCCGGACAAAACTGGCCCCTTTCACCGCAGGTACGTAGATGAACCCCCGCACCGACTGTCCGGGCTGAATATCGGCACGGGTCAGGGCCAGTTGTTTCCAGCGGTATTGCTCGAACTGATACCGTTGCAGCCGGCTGGCGAACACGCCGTGGTCGATGATGCGCTTGGTCATCAGGAAGTTATAGGCCAGGTTATGGTTATTCTGGCGGTTGGCCCAGTCGCGGTAGTTGCCCGTGGGGCGTACCGAACTGGCTATTTCGCTGGCGGCAATGGCCACAAACAGCACCGTGTTCAGGATTTTGGCCCGTTTCAGCCGGGCATCCTCCTTTTTCATGCGACGGTCGGCCCGCCCTTCTTCGTAAATCGGGTCTGCCGCCGTGCGGAACGTCTCTGCTGAAGGCCCCGACACGAAGGGCTGGTGGTCGGCAGTGAGCAGGTCGGCCTGGAACGCTACCGGATCGAACGCCAGGGGGGCGGCGGTGTTGTTTTTCACCTCCACGTCGAAGGCCAGGTATTCCAGGTCGAGCCGCTCGAAGGAGGCCACCACCTCCACCGAATCAGCCGAGGCTTTGGTAATGGCCCGCCCCCCCTCGCCAATGACCGGCCCCGACACGGGGCGGAGTTGGGTGTATTGTGTTGGGGTACAGCCGGTTAAGCTCATGGCCATAAGCCAGACAAAGGACAGATAGACAGACGTTCGCATGAGCAAGTTGGTTTAACTGAGATATTAGACGCAAAAAAACGGCCAAAGTACCTACCCTGACCGGCTAGAGTTTTTTGGTTTCCTTCGCCCAGGCATCTTTCAGGGTAACGGTCCGGTTGAAAACCAGGTGGCCGGGGGTCGAATCGGCATCGACGCAAAAATACCCTTTCCGCATAAACTGCACCCGGCTTCCTACTGAACGGTTGGCCAGGTTGGGTTCCACCCACGCCTTTGTCGTGACCAGCGAGGCGGGGTTTAACAGCCCCAAAAACGCTGTGTCGTCGTCGGTATCGAGGTCTTTTTCTTCCTGAGCGGGGTTTTCCACCGCAAACAAGCGGTCGTATAGACGTACCTGCGCCGCCACAGCATTGGCCACCGACACCCAGTGGATGGTGCCCTTCACGGTAATGCCCGACGTGTCGTGCCCGCTTTTACTGTCGGGAAAGTACGTGCAGTGCAGAGCCGTTACCACCCCCGAATCATCTTTCACCACCTCGTCGCACCGCACAATGTACGCCCCTTTCAGCCGCACCATCTGTCCGGGTGCCAGACGGAAATATTTTTTGGCGGGCACCTCCATGAAATCGTCACGCTCCACGTACAACTCCCGGCTGAAGGGCACCTCACGGCTGCCCGATTCGGTGTCTTCCGGGTTGTTTTCAATGTGCAGCACCTCCTCCTGTGCTTCGGGGTAGTTGGTCAGTACCAGCCGGATGGGGTGGTCGTCTACCACGGCCATCACGCGGTCGGTGGTGCGGTTCAGTTCTTCGCGGATGCAAAACTCCAGCAGCCCCACGTCGATCAGGTTATCGCGTTTGGCCACGCCGATGCGCTCGCAAAACTCGCGCAAACTGGCCGGTGTGTAGCCCCGCCGCCGGATGCCGGCCAGCGTCGGCATCCGGGGGTCGTCCCAGCCCGCCACAAAACCGCCCTCCACCAGTTTTTTCAGCTTGCGCTTGCTCATCACGGTGTAGGTGAGGTTGAGGCGGGCGAACTCGTATTGTTTCGACGGGAAAATGGCCAGTTGCTCAATGAACCAGTCGTAGAGCGGGCGGTGCGGAATAAATTCCAGCGTACAGACCGAGTGCGTAATCTGCTCGAGCGCGTCCGACTGCCCGTGGGCAAAATCGTACATCGGGTAGATGCACCAGGCGTTGCCCGTGCGGTGGTGGTGGGCGTGTTTAATCCGGTAGATGATGGGGTCGCGAAAGTGCATATTGGGCGAGGCCATGTCTATTTTGGCCCGCAGCACTTTTGCCCCGTCAGGGAACGTACCGGCCCGCATTTGGCGGAACAAATCCAGGTTTTCGGCCACCGAACGGCCCCGAAATGGACTATCCGTTCCCGGTACCGTGGGTGAGCCTTTTTGTTCGGCAATTTCTGCCGCTGTCGAGTCGTCTACATACGCTAAACCCTTGTCTATCAACGCTTCGGCAAAACCGTAAAGTTGTTCAAAATAATCGGAAGCATAGTATTCGCCCGCCCACTCGAAACCCAGCCACTGCACGTCGGCCTTGATGGAATCGACGTATTCGGTCTCTTCCGTAACGGGGTTGGTGTCGTCGAAACGCAGGTTGGTTTGGCCTCCGTAACGTTGGGCCAGGCCGAAGTTGAGGCAGATGGATTTGGCGTGGCCCAGGTGGAGGTAGCCGTTGGGTTCGGGCGGGAACCGCGTCAGGACACGCCCATTGTGTAGTCCCGCCGAAAGGTCGGCTTCAATGACCTGTTCAATAAAATTCAAAGACCGTTCGGTCGACGGTTCGTGGGCGGCTGGTGTCATGGCATACGGGGCGGAGGTCCGCCGGTCAGTCTTCAAATTTACGCCAGCGAGGCTGTTAAGCCAAACCCGGTTGTCCTGACTGGCCAGGTACGTTCATCGCGGTACGGCGCAAGGCACCAGTCCATAGGCAAAACCCCGTTTCATGGTTTTGTACAATTTCTGTCGCCATTTTTCTGCCATTTTTTCTAGAATGGCAAAAAAAACGCCTGATAATGCTTGATTATCAGGCGTTTGCAGGGTGGAGACGCAGGGATTTGAACCCTGGTCCAGTCAAGGAAAACGTCGCGCTTTCTACATGCGTAGTGGTGATTGGAATTGTCGGGCGGGCAACTGGCTCACCACAAGCCTATTGACAACCGTACATTGTTTTGTCTCGCTCCTTGTCACAATGATTATCGAAGCCAGCACTGCGGGTCGACACCTCCTGATCCAGCCAGCAGTACGTAGGCCGGGGAGATGATGGCAATCGCTAAACCCTAGGGATTAAGCGGCCATGGCGTAGTTATATTCGCCAGTTATTGTTTTGACGATTTGTTTGGGCGGGAAATACCGTCAACTCCCGGCATGCTTACACGCGCCTTCGGCAAGCTGTCAATTCCAGTCGCCCCCAGGTAATGTAAAAAGCTAAACCTGCCGGGAGCCAATTAAGTTTCCACCACAACATGACACCGTTCGACACCAACCTGTACCGCCACCTCGCTGGTTTCTTTTCGGAACATGGGTTCGAGCTGCTGCCCGACAAAAAGCAGTTCCGAAAAACCACGCCCACCGGTTTCCAGAACGTGATTTTCTCGCCGGCGCACTACGGCCCCACCACGCTGCTGGACGTAAATTTCGGGTGCCGCCACGAGCAGATCGAACAAACTACCCAGCAATTTCTGCCCACCCTGACCGATTTCCGGCCCGATGCCAACACGCTGCTGACTTCCATCGGCAAATACAACCAACAAACGCCGCCCCGCTATTCCATTGATTCTGAGGAACAACTGGCTACTATTTGCGGGGAAATTGAGCATTTTTTCACCGAAACGGGTTTCGACTTTCTTCAAAACGCTGCCAGCCTACCCGCGCTGGATCAGATCCTGAACCACGACCCCGGCACCCCCTGCCCCTTTGTTTACAACCAGACGTTTCGCTGTTTTAAGGGCCTCACCGCCGCAAAACTAGCCCACAACCCGGCCTATGCGGGCCTGATTGACGGCTACCGGCAGCAACTCAGCCGCCAATCGCAGAATGCCTACGAAGTCCTGAATTTCAACCGGCTGGTGGCCTATCTGAACCACTATTCGCCGAATTAGCACGTACTTTTTCGAAGAAAAACAGGCTCACAAACCCGCAACGGCTCCTTCTTTCAGGGCGTAGGTCGAGACCCGAATTTGGCCGATCTGGTACGTGTTGAGCACGAATTGTATCAGGCAAACCGCCACCACAATCATGTCTACCCGCAACTCGATCATGCCGGGTAACGCCATCCGTTCGGCCCGGTTGCGATGCAGGAGCAGGTGGTAATAGTGCTCGAAAGCAGGTACCGGCAGGTCGAACGCCGACTGCTCTGCCGGGGGCCATGTGCTGCTATGTTCCTGATAATGAAGATCAACCAGCGTGTCGAAGGAGCCGGACGCACCCACCAGCACCGTGGGGCGGTACTGATGCACGGCGTTGGTGAGGGGCAGCAACTGCTCGCGCAGGTACGTATCCAGCCGCGCCACCGCCGCCGGGGTCAGCCCCTCTGCCTCGCCCATAAACCGATCCATGAGCCGCTGTCCGCCCAGTTCAAAACTTTGTTTCCAAAACACCCGGTCGGTGCTGCCGTCGGGGTTTGCGCCAACAGTGGCCAGGATGAATTCGACGCTGCCGCCGCCAATGTCCATCACCAGGGCCGTTTCGTAGGCGGGTATGGCCCCCGATGCCCGCACCCCCCGGTAGATGAGGGCCGCCTCTTCGTCGCCGGAAAGTACCCGGATGCGCAAACCCGTTTCGGCCAGCACCCGCGCCACAAACTCGGCCTGGTTGCGGGCCACCCGAATGGCACTGGTACCGAACACAACCACGTCGGCAGGGTCTAGTTGGTGCTGGGCGAGCACTTGCCCGAAAGCGTGGAGCACCGTAAGGGCACGGTCCGTGGCATCGGGGCTGATGATGCATTGGCCAATGCCCCCCTCCTGCCCCGCCGACTGGCCGATTTTGGCGGGGCGGCTGTCGCGAAACAGCGTCTGGTACGTGCCATCGGGGTTTTTATCGACAAGGAGCAGATGAAAAGTATTGGTACCGAGATCAATAACCGCTTGGATCATTCCCTGAAAGGGGTATCTTTGCAATCCGTTTTGCAAAACACAAAAATACTGGTATTACATGATTATCATTAACGTAAAAGAAAACGAGTCGATTGACAAAGCCCTGAAGCGGTTCAAGAAGAAGTTTGAAAAGACCGGCGTGTTGCGTTCGCTACGTTCGCGCACGGCGTTCCAGAAGCCTTCCATCGGTCGCCGTAAGGATGTCATTCGGGCTGCTTACAAAGAGCAGAAGTACGGCAACCACACCCAGCAATAGCTGATTGGGTTGACTGGCAAGCCATTGGCGAGCCGGAGTTTTTTGGTGTCGGCGGTAGGGCCGGTCATTGTTTAGGTACGTATCTTCGTCCTGTTCCTATGACCACACCCATACCCCCGCCGCCGGAAAACTCCGGCTCGTTGTTTTTGCAGCACATCCGCTACGAAAAACGCCTGAGCCACCACACCCTGCTGGCCTACGAGAACGACCTGCTCCAGTTTACCGAATTTTTGCAGGAACACCACCCCGCCACCCCACCCGCGCAAGCCACCCATTTGCTGGTGCGATCCTGGATTGTGCACCTGGTAGAAGCCCACCTGGACAAGACCACCGTGAACCGGAAAATTGCCACATTGCGCAGTTTTTACGGCTATCTACTTCGCCGTCAGCACATTATTACCGACCCGATGCAGAAAGTGGTGGCCCTGAAGCAAAGCAAAAAGCTACCCACGTTCGTGGAAGAGCAACCCCTGGCCACGCTCCTTGACGAGATCGATTTCCCCGACACCTTTGCCGGGCTACGCGACAAACTGGTGCTGGAACTGCTTTACGGCACGGGCATCCGCCTGAGCGAACTGCTGGGCCTGAAACCCGCCGACGTGAACCCCTACGACCAGACGTTGCTGGTGTTGGGCAAGCGCAACAAACACCGGCTGCTGCCCATACCCCCGCCCCTGCTGACCCTGATTACGCAGTATTCCGAACAGAAAAATGTGTTTTTTGGCGGAACTGCCGACGCTACCGTCCTGATTGTCAGCGATAAAGGCGTTGCCGCCTACCCCGTGCTGATTCAGCGGATTGTGGGCCGGTACCTGGGGCTGGTTACAACGCTGGAGAAAAAAAGCCCCCACGTCCTGCGCCATTCCTTTGCCACGCACCTGCTCAACCGGGGGGCCGACCTCAACGCCATCAAAGACCTGCTCGGACACAGTAGCCTGGCCGCCACCCAAATCTACACCCACACCAGCCTGGCGCAACTCAAAAAAGCCCACGACCAGGCCCACCCCAAAGGCGGCAAATAAACCGTGGGCAATGCATCCGGGCCGAGGGCCACTGTGTCACAATGAGTAAGCATTACCCAATTCAACGGTTCATCCGGTTGGCAGATGCCGTATCTTTGCGGCCTGACTGATGTGCCCGTCCCGTCTCCGACGGAAATTTTTCGACTAGTCGCTAATTCTGAAGCCATAAGTAACCGAACGAAATTATTCTAACACAGAGGCACAGAGAAAAAATAATTGTAAATAACTAAAAATCAGTTTATTACGTAAATAAAAACTCTATTTCCTCTGTGCCTCTGTGTTAAAATAATTTCGTCCAAGTACTTAATTCGCCGAAATTCTTAATTTACATACCCACTGCTTTCTTGAAACCGGCATCGCCCGGCTTAATGCCAGAGGCAAAAAAGTGGGTTAATTTACCGTTCTCGTCCACCACATATTTGCAGAAATTCCAGCCGGGGGCTTGCTCGTTCCAGCCGTTCAAGCTCTTGGTGGTCAGCCACTTGTACA
>JAYUKZ010000219.1:0-11999 GCA_043763995.1 Fibrella sp. | reverse complement strand
CGGGGAGGGTCAGCATTGGCCACCTCAAAAAAAACAACACCGCCACCGTGGGCAGTGTGCTCTACCTCACCAAACCCCTGGGCGTGGGCATCCTGACTACGGCGCAGAAAAAAGGTATTTTGCTGGCCGAACACGCCGACCTGGCCCCCCGCCAGATGGCACAACTCAACTCGTTTGGGGCCGTGCTGGGTACGTTGCCCTACGTCACGGCCCTCACCGACGTGACCGGGTTTGGCCTGTTGGGCCACCTCACGGAAATGGCTGAAGGTAGCGGCCTCAGTGCCGAGATTGTGGCCAACGACGTGCCCCGCCTACAAGCCATCGACACGTACCTGGCCCAACAGTGCATTCCCGGCGGCACCACCCGCAACTGGGACAGCTACGGCCACAAAATTGCCGACCTCACCCCCGACCAACGCCACCTGCTGGCCGACCCCCAAACGTCGGGCGGATTGCTGGTAGCCGTGGCACCGGGTAGCACCGCCGAGTTTGAGCGCGTAGCCACCGAAAACGGGTTCACCCTCCGCCCGTTTGGGCAGCTGGTTCCCAAACGGGAAAAGGTAGTGTATGTGAGGTAGTGTGCTGGCAGGTCCCCCGACCTGCCAGCAAATGGGTCCCCCGACCTGCCAGCAAATGGGTCCCCCGACCCAGACCGAGCATAATCAACCGCCAAAGGCGAACCGCGCAATAGGTTAATTTCTTCGCCTACGACGTTGTGTTTTCTCGGCCTGGGTCGGGGGACCCACTAGCTGGCAGGTCAGGGACCTGCCCACACACACTACCCACCTCCCCATGAACCTATTCTACCGCGAACTGGGCGACCCCGCCGCGCCACCGATTATAATCTTGCACGGGCTGTTCGGCTCGTCGGATAACTGGCTCACCATCAGCAAAATAATTGCTGTCGAAGGCTACCGCGTCATTCTGCCCGACCAGCGCAACCACGGCCAATCGCCCCGGAACGAGGCGTTTACCTATGCCGGTATGGCCGCTGATCTGCACGACCTGATTACCACGTTGGGGTTGGAAAATCCCGTGCTGGTGGGGCACTCAATGGGCGGCAAAACCGTGATGCAGTATGCCATTTCGTACCCCAACAAGTTTCGAAAACTAGTGGTGGTCGATATTGCCCCCCGGTTCTACCCCGTTCACCACACCGGCGTGTTGCGCGGGCTGGCCGCCATTGATTTGGCTAAGATTACCACCCGAAACGAGGCCGAAGCCGTGCTGAGTGTCTACGAACCGCTGGCTTCGGTGCGGCAGTTTTTGTTGAAAAACCTCTACCGTCCCGCGCCCGGCCCAGGTACGTTGCCATTTGCCTGGCGGCTGAATCTGCCCGTCATCAGCCGCGAAATTGACGGTATTGGGGCCGCGCTTGCCAGCCCCCGGCCCGTTTTGGCCCCCACGCTGTTTATCCGGGGCGAACAGTCTGAATACATTCGGGACGAAGACTGGGCGGGCATCGAGCAACTTTTCCCCCACGCAGAACTGGCTACCATTAGCGGGGCGGGGCACTGGGTACAGGCCGAAAAGCCCACTGAATTTGTGGCGGTTTTGCTCCGTTTTCTAGTTCAACCCTAGCCCGCCGCCATGCTCCAGTTTTTGCGCGAAAACGCCGCCAAACTCCTCGAACAAACCCTGACCCACCTGGGCCTCACGGTGGGGTCGCTGGTGCTGGCGTTGCTGGTGGGGGTGCCGCTGGGCATTTTCATTGCCCAACACCGGCGGGCGGCGGGGGCCGTGCTGGGGGTGGCGGGGGTGCTGCAAACCGTGCCAAGCATTGCGCTCCTGGGTATCCTGATTCCGGTGCTGGGCATTGGCGTTGGTCCGGCCCTGGCAGCGTTGTTTTTGTATGCCCTGCTGCCCCTAGTGCGCAATACGTATGTGGGCATCACCGAGGTAGACCCCACCCTCACCGAAGCCGCGCGGGGCATGGGCATGACCACCGGGCAGGTGTTGCGGCGGGTGGAACTGCCCCTGGCTATGCCCGTTATTTTTGCGGGAATCCGTACCGCCGCCGTCATCAACGTGGGTGTGGCTACGCTGGCGGCCTACGTGGCGGCGGGCGGACTGGGCGAGTTTATTTTTGGTGGCATTGCTCTCAACAACACCAACATGATGCTGGCCGGGGCCATACCGGCAGCCCTGCTGGCGGTTGGTTTCGATTTGGGGCTGGCGCGGCTGCAAACCCTGAGCCGAGGGCCGGGGCGCGGGCCGGGCAGGGGCTGGCTCTGGCTGTTGCCCCTGCTGGCGGGGGCGGGTCTGCTGCCCCAAACCGGGCAAACGCGCTTGCTGGCGGGCTTTGCCCACGAATTTGCGGGCCGCGCCGATGGCTACCCAGGCTTGCAACGTACCTACGGCCTGAATATCTCGAACCGCCTCCTCGACCAGAGCCTGATGTACGAAGCCATCCGAACCAAAAAAGTAGACCTCATCAGCGGCTATTCCACCGATGGGCGCATCAAGGCGTTCGACCTGCTGGTGCTTACCGACGATAAACGGGCCTTTCCGCCCTATGCTGCCGCGCCGCTGGTTCGGCAGACCACCTTGTTGCGCTACCCCGCCCTTGGCCCCGCGCTGAACCGCCTCACGGGCCACCTCACCGATGCCGTAATGACCGACCTGAACTACCGCGCCGACTACCTCCACCAGTCGCCAAAGCAGGTGGCGCGGGAGTTTCTGGCGCGGACGGGGTTGCTGAAATTGCCCACGGGGCCGCGCCGGGGGCAGGTCATTATGGGGTCAAAAGTGTTTACGGAACAATATATTCTGGCCGAAATTTACCGGCAACTGCTGGAAGGCTACACCGCGCTGGCGGTGGTGTCGAAAACGGGCTTTGGCGGCACTCAACTTTGCTTCGACGCGCTGCGCACCGGGGCCATTGATTTTTATCCTGAATATACCGGCACGGGTCTACTGGTTATTCTGCAACCCGATGCCGCCACCCTGCACCGGCTCAATGGCCAACCTGACGCTGTTTACCCATACGTTACCAACGAATTTCGGCGGCGGTATGCCCTGCACTGGGGGCAACCACTGGGCTTCAACAACGCGTATTGCCTGATGATGCGCCGCCCCCAAGCCACGGCCCTGGGCCTGACTACCATTTCACAGCTTACCAGATATATAGACAAACCCTGATTGCCGGGCTGGTGCGATTATTGAGGGGTATTGGTGAGAAGACGAATTTGCACTTAACGAAGAATTTAACCCGGTTTGGGCCAATTTTCTGTCGAACACTCCCGTCGAAGTGCCTATCTTTATCGCAGCTTACCGGTTTTAATCCATAAAAAGTACTATGAATTGGTTCTTTATTTACCGTTTTCGGGCCGTAGTGGCCGGGCTGTTTATGCTCCTGGGGCTATCGGGCCTGGTTCGGGCACAGACCGTTAGTGTTAGTTCAGTGGTGCCTGCCAACCCCTGCCCCGGCTCGTCGGTGACGGTCACGTTTGCCACAACTGGTACGTTCGCGGCGGGCAATGTATTCAGCCTGCAACTTTCCGACAATACGGGTTCGTTTGCGTCGCCTACCACCGTGGCCACGCTTACTGCCGCGCCCGCCTCAGCCACCACCCTTAGCGTGTCGGGGGTGTTGGCTACCGGGCTGGTTTACAGTCCCGACTACAGGTTTCGGGTTCGGTCGGGTAGCCCCATCATCACCAGTTTACAAACGGCACCGGTTCAGATCGGTACGGCACCGCCGGTGGCCGGGCAGGGGGGTAGTTTCACGTTTTGCCAAAATTCCGGGCAGCAGCCCCTCACGGCCACGGGCACGGGCATTCAGTGGTTTGCCAGCATTGGGGCCGCCACGCCTGTTGCCACGGGCAGTCCGTTTTTGGTGAATACCACCACGTCATCGCAGCAATATTTTGTAAGCCAAACCGTGAACGGCTGTACCAGTGCCCGCGCCCTGGTGAGCGTAACGCTGTTTGCTCCTACCACCGCCCCCACTGTGCCTACCCCCGCCCCCTATTGCGCCGGGCAGGGACAGGCCACGCTCTCGGCAACCGCCACCGGCACGGGTACCAACACGGCTTTCCGGTGGGCCTCGGCAACGGGCACACAAACCGCCGCCACCATTCCGGCCCCGCAAGCCAGCGGTACTTACGCCTACACCGTGAGCCAATTCGACAGCCGGGGGTGCATCGGGGCCAGTTCAACCACCATTTCGGTAGTCGTCAACGCTTCCCCGGCCACCGCTCCGGTGCCCAACGTACCTGGCGCATATTGCTCCGATGCCCCACCGGCCCAGCTCTCGGCGGCGGTAGCGGGCGCGGCAACATCGGTAAAATGGTACAACTTGACGGACAACGTTCAGACCACCGCCGCCACCATTCCGGCCCCCACCACCACCAAACAGTATCGCGTAAGCCAGTTTATCGGCGCGTGCGAAAGCCCGCTCAGCCCGGCGTTCACCGTCACGGTTACGCCCAAACCCGCCGACCCTACGTTGAACGCGGCGGGGCCGTTTTGTGAAGATTCGGGCACCAACAGCACACAAAGCATTTCGGCCAACGGCCAGAACCTGGAGTGGTTTGCCAACGCTACAACGACCACCGTTGCCACCACGGGCAGCAATTTTGGTGTATCTACGGCCAATGCCGGGGCAGTGCCGGTCTATTTTCGGCAGGTTGTAAATGGCTGTGCCAGTAACCGCGTCACCGGCAGCGTGACCATCAACCCCGCCCCCGCCACCAGCCCCACCGTGAACGTACCTGCGGCCTACTGCGCCGATGCCGTTCCGGGGCCGCTCACGGCCACGCTGTCGGGCGGGGCCACGGCGGCACGGTGGTACCCCGTTGGCGGCACACCCGTTACTGGCCCGACCTTCCCCGCGCCAAGTGCCACGGCCCAGTATCAGGTGAGCCAGTTCATTAATACCTGCGAGGGACCGCGAAGTGTGGTATTTACCGTAACGGTGAAACCCAAACCCGGCAACCCCACGGCGGGGACGGTAGGGCCATTCTGCCAAAATACGGGTACGGGCAACGTTCAGACCATTTCGGCCACGGGGGCAGCGGGCAACACCATCGAGTGGTATGCCAGCAACACCGCCCAGGCGGCACTGGCCACGGGCAATAGCTTTACGGTGAGCACGGCTGCGGCTTCGCCCCAAACCGTTTTTTTTCAACAGGTATTGAACGGCTGCGCCAGCAACCGGGTGTCGGCGGCGGTGGTGATTAACCCGTTGCCCGCCGCACCGGGCGTGGTTGGTTTGTCGGTATGCCAAAATTCGTTTTCCCCCATGCTGACCGCCGGCGGCACCAACCTGACCTGGTACGGGCAGGGAAGTAGTGTGGCCTTGCCCGGTGCACCAAGTCCGTCTACGGCACAGGCCAACAGCCAGACCGTGTATGAAGTGACCCAAACCAATGCCAACGGCTGTGTGAGCAACCGGAGTGCCGGGCTAACATTTTCGGTGTTGCCCCTGCCCGCCGTGCCTACCCCCGCCACCACCTACGACTACTGCGAGGCCCAGGCACCCGCCCTGCTGACCGCCACCGGTACGTCGGTGCGGTGGTACACGAGCGGCAACGGATTTCTGAGCAACACCACCCTGCCCGCCCCCACTGCAGCCGGGCTGTACAGCTACAAAGTCACCCAAACCGATGGCAACAACTGCCAAAGCGAGTTTCTGACGGTGCCCGTGCGGGTGAAAAGTACCCCCGGCTTACCCGGTACACCCAACGCCGTGGCCACATTCTGCCAGGGCCGCAACACGCGCCAGCTAGAGGCCACCGGCAATAACTTGCAATGGTACACCTCGGCCACCAGCCCCACCGGCAACGCCCAGGCCCCCCAACCCGCCACCAACAACACTGGCGACACCGATTTTTTTGTAACCCAAACCAGCAACGACGGGTGCCAAAGTGCCCGCCGCACCATCACGGCGCGGGTGTTTGCCATCCCGGCCTTGCCCACCTTCCCCTCGGCACCGGTCTATTGTGCCGAACAACCCGCCATGCCACTGGTAGCCAATGGCAGTAACCTGCAATGGTATACCACCGCCGACGGCGGAACGGGCACCGCGCAAGCCCCGCAACCCGGCACGGCCAACAGCAACGTGGGTGTTCAAACGTTTTACGTGACCCAAAACGTGAACGGCTGCGAAAGCCTTCGGCAAACCATCAACGTGACCGTGAAACGCAAACCCGCCATTCCGGCCACGGCCACCACCCTCGAATTTTGCCAGACAAGAACCGCGCCTACCCTAACGGCCCAACCCGAAGCGGGGGCCAGCCTGATTTGGGTTTCGGGGGGCACAGAAAGCCAAAACGCGCCCACCCCATCTCCCAATTCGGCCCAGACCTATACGTACCAGGTGTTGCAGGACCTGAACGGTTGCCGTAGCGACCGCGCCAACATCAGCGTGCGGGTGAAGCCCACGCCCGCCCAGCCCGGCATTACGCCTTTCGACCTGTGCCAGTTGGGCGCGGGCCGTGCGCTGGAGGTAAACGGGAACAACCTGCGGTTCTACGATGGTAACAACACCTTTCTGGGCACAAACGCCCCCACCGTACCCACCGACCAGGCCCGCACCGTTGAGTACCGCGTGACCCAATCGATTGAAAACTGCGAAGGAAACCCAATTACCTACGCCGTGGTGGTGAAACCCAGACCCTCGGCCCCCGGTGTGCAAGACCTCTCGTACTGCCTGGAAGGCGCGAACATTCCCGACCAACCCCGGCAGGACGTGCGCCCGCTTACGGCTCAGGGGGCCAACTTACAGTGGTTTTCGTCTCTTAATACGCCCTTCTCTTTTACTCCCACGCCGCCCGTTTCGTTTACGTCGGTGCTGGAATACCGCGTCAACCAGACCGTAAACGGCTGCGTGAGTGACCAGTCATTTTTGCGGGTATCGGTGCGCGAGGTACCGCCCCCGGTATTGGCCAGCAGCCTGGTTACGTACTGCCGCAATGAGGTGTCGCGCCCCCTGCAAGCCACCGGCGAGAACCTGCGCTGGATTGACCCCAACGGTATTTTCACGGATAGTACACCTACTCCCCCCACCAACAACGCCACCAAAGGCGGCGAGACGTACCAGGTGTTTTCCAGAGCCGCCAACGGCTGTGTGAGTGCCCGGAGCGTAATTCGGCTCGTGATCAACACCAACCCTACGCTGGGTTTGCTGGGCGGAACCACCATCAACTACGGCCAAACGGTGCCGTTGCGGCTGCGATTCACCAGTTCGCCGCCCTACACCTACACGCTCACGGATGGCACTACCGGCGTAGCTACCGATACGCTTTCGTCGGTGCTGGTGAAACCGCTCCAGACCACCACCTACCGGGTAGCCAGCGTCTCCAACGTGTGCGGCATTGGCCTACCGGGCAACCCCGCCACGGCCACCATCACGGTTAACATTCCGACCGTCACCACCCAGGCGTTTACCAGTACCAACACGCTCTGTGCCGGGGCCGGTTTTTCCATTGGCTTCACCACCACGGGCAGTTTTAATGCGGGCAACGGCTTTAAAGTCCAACTGGCCGACACCACCACCAAAACCTATGTAGATGCCTCGGCGGTAGTGCTGACGGGCAATCCGCTCACGGCTTTTGTGCCGCTTGGGTTGCGGGGCGGGCCTTATTTTGTGCGGGTGGTGGCCAGCAACCCCGGTGCCGAAGTGGCGGGGCTGCGTAGCCCCACCCTGCTCACGGTGCGCGGCTTGCCGGCGGCAGTGCTGAGCGGCACCCAGTCTATTTTCGAGGGTGGTAACACCAACCTGACCATCACCTTCAGTGGCGACGGCCCCTGGACCGTAACGTATCCGGGCAGTGGCAGCGCGGCGCAACCCATCACGTTCCAAACCAATGCTAACCCGCACCCGTTGCTGGTGCAACCCGCCCAAACCACTACCTACGTGCTGAGTTCGGTGCGCAACAACTGCGGCGAAGGGCCGGTTTCGGGCACGGCCACTGTAACGGTGCTGCCCCTGTTGGCGGTAGAAGACCCGCTGCTGGCCGCCGTGTCGGTGTTTCCTGTGCCCACCCAACAAATGCTGGTGGTAGCTATAGAGTTACCCCTGACGACCCAGAAAACGGCTCACCTGCAACTCTGCAACCTGGCGGGCTTACCGGTGCTAACCCGCACCACTGATACCCGCCGCACGGAACTCGACCTGAGCCAACAACCGGCGGGCCTCTACCTGCTCACGGTGCAGGTAGGCACTCAGCGCGTGGTTCGGAAGGTGCTGAAACAGTAACTGGCAACGTACCTGACAACCAAAAAAGCGGGTGGCCTCTTGCGCAAGAGGCCACCCGCTTTGGTAACGCACTGATACTGACTTAATTCACGACCCGGATGGCGTGAACGCCACGGGTGAGGCTAATGCGGCCCGGTTGTTTGGTCAGGGTGGGCTGGTCGCCTTTGGTAATTTTGTAGAACTCGATGCCGCCGTTGCGGAGGCCGTAGTCGAGGTATTCGGCTACGCCCACGGCCAGGTTATCGCCCGTTTTGTCAAACTCCACGGCTTGCGGCATGATGCCATCCAGAGGGGCTTTTCCGGCGGCGGTCAGTTTGCCGTCTTTCAGGCTGAACAAAGCCACTTCGCTTTTGCCCGCCGCCGCGTTAGTGAACGGCTGGTACGACTGCCCCGCACATACCACGGCCACCAGCGACCCATCAGGGCTAACGGCCACGGCTTCGGGACTTTCGGCAGTGGCGATCTGCGACACGATTTTGGCATCGGTGGGCGTGTCGTCGGTGCTGAACTGCACCACAAATACCTCGCCCGCCCCGGCACCACCCGCGCCGGGAGCTTTCTTGCCATCGGCAATAATGAAGTACGCACCGTTGGCCGTAAACTTACCCGACCCCGGTAACGTACCTACTTTCACGGGTTTGCCGTGGGGCTGTACGTAGGGCTTTTTCGATTTTTCGTCGATAGCATATTTCAGCAAACCCACGTCGCCGGCGGCGGTGGTATAGGCCACAAACTGCCCGCCGGGGTGAAAGGCCACATCGGTAATAGCTACGCCCGGCACCGGCGAAGGGGCCGTGAGTACGCCCGTGGGTTTGCCGGCGGGGTCAATCGTGACCAGTTTCAACTCCTTACCGGCCTCGCCCGACCCAATTACCATGCTGTTGCCCGTGGGCGAAAGCGACACCGCGTTGAGGGTAGCACTGGTGCCCACCGGAAATTTGTACTTCACCACGGGCTTCTGGGCGTTGCTCAAATCCACGATGTACATGGTGTTGGTGGCCGGAAAATCGGCCATGCCTTTGATGGTGGTCAGGCTATCGCCCAGGGGGCCGCGCCCTTCAATCACAAACCCGATGCGGCCACTGCTGGTCACGGCCAGGGCTTTGTCGGTCAGGGCCATCGAGTTAGAGAGGTTTACCGCCCCCGTGGTTTGGCCGTTACGGTTCAGGGGCAAGCTAATATAGGTAAGCTGGTCGCGGGTGCCGGGGGCCGTGAACCGCGACCCGTCGATGAGGGCCGAGGCCGACAGGTCAGCGTCGGAGATGGCCACCAGGGCACGGGCGTTGAACTGGATGGGCGTTTGGGCCACGGCAGCAGGGCCAGCCAACACGAGCAAAGCGGCCACAAAGGGATGTTTTTTCATGTGTACAGGGGTAAAAAAGCGGTTTTGGGTGAAACACAAAGATAGGTTTCGGCACCACATTACCCAACGCCCCGCCCCCGCCAACTCGTCTACAAAAACTGGCTCACGAGCCGAAACCCCACGCCATGCACCGTGTCGATCCGCAGGGAGGGGTCGGCGGCGAGGCGTTTGCGTAGGCGCGTAATGAACACGTCCAGGCTTCGGCCCATAAAATAATCGTCGTCGCCCCAGATGGCCCGCAGCAACTCGTCGCGCCGGACAAGGGTGTTGGCCCGGTCGAGCAAAAACGCCAGCACGTCGGCTTCGCGCTGGGTGAGCAGGGGCTGCGGTTGGCCCGGTGCCCCCAACGTAAGGTTAGCCCGGTCGAACAGGAACGTACCCAGGGGGGTGGGCACGGGCGCGGCAAGAGGCTGGCTGCGTTTCAGGAATACGGCAATTTTCAGCAGTAATTCGTCGAGGCTGAAGGGCTTGGTGAGGTAATCGTCGGCCCCCAGGCGCAGGCCCGTGAGGCGGTCTTCGGGGTTAGCGCGGGCACTCAGAAACAGGATCGGAATGTGGGTGTTGGCGGCCCGTATTTGCCGCGCCAACGCGAAGCCGTCGGTGTGGGGCAGCATCACGTCCAGCAAACAAAGGTCGAAGGAATGGGTCTGAAACGCGGCCCAACCCGCCGAGCCGGTGGTGCAGTGGGCCACCCGGTAGCGGGCCGCTTCCAGGTTGTCGCGGGTGACGAAGCCCAGGTTTTCGTCGTCTTCAACATACAGAATATGGGCGCGGCAGGTCATGGGCGGCTGGGGGTTTGGTGGGCAAAAACAGGGGCCGGATCGGGTTGGGGCAACGTACCTGCGGGGCCAGTAAACCGAAACGTGCTGCCCCGGCCCGGTGCGCTTTCCAGCCCCACCCGCCAGCCGTGGGCGCGGGCCACTTGCCACACATAATACAGCCCCAGCCCCACACCTTTCACGGTATGGACATTGCCGGTAGGCACCCGAAAAAACTGCCTGAAAACGGCCCGATGGTACTTTTTGGCAATACCAATGCCCTCGTCTTTCACCCACCAAACCACCTTTCCCGCCTCCGGGCGGGCACCCAGCACCACGCTATAGGGCGAATCGGGCGCGTATTTCAGGGCATTATCAATCAGGTTGGTCAGCAACGTATCAAGGGCGAAGGGGTCGGCCAGGAGGGGCAACGTACCAGGTTCCAAATCGAGTTGAAGGGGCGGAGTATATTGGCTGGCCAGGCGCGAGAGGACGTGGTTGAGGTCGAGCACCTGCCGGTCGTGGGCAAAGCCGGTTTGCTCGCGCCGGGCCAGTTGCAACACGTTCTGCACCTGCCGTTGCAAGCGGCGGCTTTCCTGATCGACCACCTGGGCGTAGCGGCGCAGCCGGTCGGGTTGGTGGCGCAGGTCGGGTTGGAGCAACACGCCCGCCGCCAGCCGCAACGTGGCTACCGGCGTTTGCAGTTCGTGGGTGATGGTGTTGATAAAATCGCGTTGGATTTCGGTGATCCGCCGTTGGCGAAGCACCACCCAAAGCGTGTAGCCAAAAAGCACCACCACCAGCCCCACCGCCAGGCTAGAGGCCAGCCACCCGTCCAGTTGCGCCGCCCCCACGCCCGCCTCCCCCGGAAACCGAATTTCGAAATAGTAATTGTAGCCCGGAATCCGGGGCAACAGCCGCCCCCGGCCTAGGCGGGGCAAAGCCGGGTTAGCTGCCGAGGATTCTGCCGTTGCCTTCGCCGTAGGCAGGGCCACGTAGGCTCCGTAGACCATTTTTTCGGTCTCGCAATTGTAGATGCCGTACTCGAAATCGGTCAGGAGGCGGTGGGTGCGGAAGGCGTTGGTCAGGAAGTGTTCCAGCAAAATGGGGTCGATGGGCGCATCGGTGCGTACCACAAAATAATTGGGGGCTGGTTGGCTCACGGCCAGGCGGGTTTGCTGCACATGGTTGAGGCGGGCCACGGCTTCGGCCACCTCCTGCAAGGCCACAAACGCCGTTTGTCGAAACTGCCGCTCGCGCAGGGCATAGGCCCGCCGCAACCAAACGGCCTGTACCGTCAGGATACCCACAATGGCCAGCACCGACAGCACCACCAACACACGAATCAGCAACCGGGACATGGAAAGGAGGGGTGTTTTCTGTTTTCTGCTGGCTCGGCGTAACCCAAACGCGGCGTAACCCCCGCACCCCCTGAAGGGGGCAAAAGCTGACGTAAGCGTACCTCCATCGGAGCAAAAGCCCCCTTCAGGGGGTTGGGGGTTACGCCGAGCCAACAAATCACCCTCTAAAAGTAACCCATTTCGCCCCAAAAACGGCGGGAGCAACGCCTGTTCCAGGTGCCTTTAACCGGTCGTTAACAATTGATAACCACCCCTTAACAACGTGGGGTTTCGGTCTCCGCTACTTTTGGTACAGCCAATGACCGGAAGGCCCG
>JAYUKZ010000218.1:0-12007 GCA_043763995.1 Fibrella sp. | reverse complement strand
ATTTCACGATCACGATGGCCAATTGCGAGGAGGTAGAATCGTTGTAGGCCACCAGTTTTTGCTCCAATTGCTGGGTTTCGCCCGGCGATAGCATCCCTACCAGGTCGTTGACCAAGCGGGGCGGGTTGGGCCGGGCCGGCAGCGAATCGTCGGGGACGGATTGGGCGCGGAGGGCGACCGACAACAACGTACCCAGCAACCAAAGGGCGATGGACAGGCAGGCAGGACGAAACACGGGGCGAAGGGCAGTCACGGAGAAGAGAGGCAAAAAAAATTTAACACAGAGACGCAGAGAAAAAAGAGTTTTATTCTGCATAAATAACTGATTTACAATTATTTGAACTTTTTTTTCTCTACGTCTCTGTGTTAAAATAATGTTCATCGTATAGTCACCCGAACGAGATATCGTCGGGCAGTTCGTTGGTGTCGTCGGTGGCGCGGGGGAAGAACGTTTTCAGGTGTTGCCCGGCGCGTTCTATCCCCCGGCTCAGCCCGGTAGCGTAGTCATTTTCGGCAAAATGCTGCCGCATCAGGTCTTTGGTGCTGACCCAAAAATCGGCGGGCACCACGGCATCGATGCCCTTATCACCCAGCACGGCAAATTTGCGATCCTGGTGGGCGAGGTAGAACAAGACCCCGTTTTGGGCGGTGGTTTGGTGCATACCCAGGTGCTGAAACACTTCTACGGCCCGTTTCAGGGGGTCTCCGCCGGGGCAGGTGGCTTCCAGGTGCACCCGTATCTCGCCCGACGTTTCGCGCTCGGCCTGCCGGATAGCGGCAATAATCTGTTCCTGCTGGTCGGGGCTGAGCGTCATGGCGGGCTTATTTCTGGGGGTCAAAATCAACCGTGGGGGCCGTTTGTGCGCCCTGACTGGCCTCGAAAAGTCCTTTTCGGCCAAACCCGAACACCCCGGCAAACAAACTATTCGGAAACGACCGTACCGATTTGTTGTAGGCCGTGGCGGTGTTGTTAAAATCATCGCGGGCCACGGTAATGCGGTTTTCTGTGCCTTCCAGTTGGGCCTGTAATTCAGAGAAATTCTGGGTGGCCTTCAGTTGGGGGTAGCTTTCGGCCACGGCCAGCAACCGCGACAGTGAGCCGCTCAACTGATCCTGCGCCGCCTGAAATTTCTGGATGTTTTCGGGCGTAAGCTGATCGGCGTTGAGGTTGATGCCCGTGGCGTTGGCGCGGGCCTGAATCACGCTTTGCAGGGTACTCTTCTCGAAATTGGCCGCGCCCTGCACGGTCTTCACCAGGTTGGGAATCAGGTCGGCCCGGCGTTGATACTGGGTTTGCACTTTGCTCCAGGCGTTGTCTACGTTGGTGTCTTTATCCACCAGGCCGTTGTAGGAGCTACAACCGTACATGCCCAACAGGGCGGCAACAACAACAAAAATGATTAATCCTCTAGACATGGTTTTACGTGGTTTGACCAACATGGTTTGTGGTTCACTAAACAGGCCAAAGCTATCAAATTGTTTTCAACATACGGTATACCGCCGGGCCGAGTGGGCGTTGGCCTCCGGCACCGGCCCAATTCAGGCATGACCGGCAGTGCGGTCAATGGTTTGTTACTTATGCACCTAGCTCGCTCAGGCCCGTTACCAGTTCAGCAAAGGGTCTGAGTATATTTTGGCATACTTTTAGGTAGTTGGGTTAACGGACAAAAGTTATATCTCTTGTTACCACAAACAAATACTTAATAATATAAATACTCATGCCAGTAGCCAATGTAGATTTGCAATTAAAAGACATAACATCTTAATAATGAGGTAATTAATTACAAATTCTACTACACACTACTTAAACTGTTTGGTTGCCGGAAGTCGATTGGACTAATTTTTGTCGGGGAAGAATGTAGTTGCATACTGGTATCACCTGGCCAGTATTTTTCCGTTGTTTTTCTATTGTTTTTTGCCCCGTCACACATGGCGGGTTACACGTTGCTTCTTTTGTGCTTTTCCAACCAAGATGATCCTCTGCCAGTTTAACACACTTTCCTGATGACTATTTTCTACCGTTCCAACCCTTCACTTCTTCTGCACGGCTTATTGCAGACCCGGCTTTTCAGGCTGGCACTGGTTAGTTTGTGTTTGCTGACAGCAACCTCCACCGCGCTGTTTGCTCAGATAAACGCCACACTCAGATCTACGGTGTCTACCTGCCAGGCCAACGGTACCGTCACTGTGTCGGGCGTGTCGGGTGGCACGCCGCCGTATCAGGCCGCGCTCATCAGCGGGCCGGGCGTTACCGCGCCGGTCTACATGGACCTGATAGACGGGGCCTACACGTTCATCAATCTGTGGCCAGGTACGTATGAAGTAAACGTCACCGATGGGGTTATTGCCACCACTTTTTCCATCGCCGTCACCGGCAATTACGTGGTGGCCAACTACAACGTCACCCCCTCGCTGAACGCTTGCGCGGGCGGCGCACAAACGGGTAAGATTGTCGTCAGTGGTATCACGGGCGGGTTGGCACCCTACCGTTACCGGATGACGCAACCCACCACCACGCCGTTGGCACCGGTGTCGGGAACGGGGGTTACGATTGATAACCTGGTGCCGGGCCAGGAGTATGAATTGCAGGTCTGGGATGCGTGCGACAATTTTCAGACTCGTCAGGTACGTATCCCGGAGAAAACCGTGCCCTCCATAAACGGCCCCACGGTAGAGTATCTGGGTTGCACGGGCGCGGTTTCGGCCACGTTCACCACCACCGGGGCCACCTCGCCGTTTGCTTTTTCGGTGCTGAGCGGCCCCGCCAACGACCCCGCCGTGGGCACGTCGAACACCACGGGCGTGTTTGCCTTTCAGCCCAACAGCACCTACACTGTTGGTGTTCAGGATGCTTGCGGGGCGCGGAACACCACCACCGTGGTGCGGCAGGGGCTACCCCCGCTGGAGGCCTACGCCTATGGTGGGGCTGGTTCTGGGTGCGAACCGGGCAGTACGGGTGGTACGTATGTGTTTATCAAAGGTGGCATTACCCCCTACCGGTCTGCGGTTATTCGTGGCGTGGGTGGATGTGCCTATGGGCCAACAACGCTCACGAACTTACGGCCCGATGGCGACGGATTTGCCCAAATAGTAATGGGCTTACCCCGCCCCTGCCAGTATGAACTGGTGGTGACCGATGCCTGTAATAATGTAGTCACCCGGCCCTTTGAGATGAGCGCACCGGCTCCGGGTGCATTGGGTGTATACGAATATTACAATTGCCCGGCCAACAATGGCACCGAGTATCAGGTAACGATAGGGGCCGACTACGGCCCGCCATATGCGCCCACGGCTCCGTTTTCGGTCACGTTGCTGACGGCAAACGGCACCCCCGTGGCGGGCTTCCCGAAGGTGATCCCTAATTTCCAGAACGAGACCACCGTATCCTTACCTGCCGGGGCCTATACGTACCAGTTGGCCGATGGCTGCGGTATCACGAGCCGGGTAGTGTCAATTAGTGTTTCCGCCTACCAAAAGCCCTTGCTGACTGAGAACCTGGTTAACGCCTGTATTGGCGCGGGGCGGGTCATTCTAATGGGTACTAACCGCAACCCGTTCAAACCCAACGATGGCACCTACAGCATCATCAGCGGGCCAAGCCAGGTGGGCGACCAGAATTTTACCGGTGTTTTCTCGAACCTGGTCAGCGGCGGTACGTATGTGTTTGGTTTCAACGATGGCTGCCAGACCGTTACCCTCGAAGGCACCATTCCGCCCTACGAGCAACCCACGTTTGAGGTTGGTTTCGGGGCCATTTGCCCGCCCGCCACATTGGGTAATCTTCAGGCGTTTAACCTGGGGCCAGCCAACGTGGTGCGGCCCTACACGTTCGAGATTATTGCCCTGGGCACCACCGGTGGCCTTACCCGCCCCCCCCAACTCGATTCGCTCTTCAGCGACCTAGGTCCCGGCGATTATAACGTGCGCGGTATTGATGCCTGTAACAACTCGTTTACGTTTTTGGGTAAAATCGGGGTGATGCCCATGCCCGTGATCCGGGCCAGCCGTGGCCCCTACTGCGTGGGGCAGCCCTTGCGTATTCGGGTGGCCCAGCCCGTGTACCGGGCCAGATACACCTATTTCCTTAATGGGCAGCAAGTGCTTTCCACTACGTCCATCACCACCAATATTCCGGCGCAGGTGGGCCAGTATTCAGTGCTGGTTACTACCGCAGACGGCTGTACGGCACTATCCAACATGGATTTCGACGTACTGCTTACCGGGCGGCTAACCGCCGTTAGCCCACTGACGGGTTGCGCGGGCAAAACAATTGACCTCACTGACCCGGCCATCACAGCGGGGAGCGATGCAGGTACGTTGTCTTATTTTCAGGATGCCGCCGGCACGGTACCGCTCGATGCCAGCACCGGCCCGGCCAACGCCATTATCAAACCGGGCGATTATTATATCAAGCTCACCAGCAGTGTTAGCTGTTCGGCCATTACCAAAGTGTCGCTCAGTTTTACCAGTTCCTTCACGGCCAGCCTCAGCAGCGGGCCGGTGTGCGCGGGGCAACCCATCACGCTGACGGCCACGGGCGGCAGCACGTATGATTTTGGCAGCGGTATTTCGGCCCAAAATACCATCACCGTCAGTCCCACGGCCACCACGGTTTATTCTGTCACGGCTTATTCGGCGCAAAACTGTCCGAATTCGCCACCGGCTTCGGGCACGGTAACGGCCCTGACTCACCCCGTTGTGACCATTACCACAGTGAGTTGTGTGGGCGTTACCTACACGGCTTCGTTTACGGCTACTGCCGGGGCCACCATTCGGGCTAGTGCGGGCGTGGTGGCGGGCAACCAGGTCACGGGCATTCCGTCGGGGCAACCCATCAGCCTCACGGCCACGTTGGGTACGTGCCAAAGCACTGCCACTAACCCCGGCATCACCTGCGTGCTACCAGCCAGCCTGGGCGACCAAACGTTTGTTGATACTAACGGTGATGGCATCCAGAACAACGGCGAACCTGTGTTGGCAGATGTGGTGGTGACGCTCCTCAGCAACGGCGTGGTGATTGCCACGGCCACCACCAACGCATCGGGCCTGTACAGCTTCACGGGCCTGGTACCCGGAACGCCCTATTCCGTCAGTTTCACGGCCCCGGCGGGCTATACCGCCACCACCTTCCCCGCTGGCAGTAGCAATGCTGTAACCCTGGCTTCGGGTGAGAACAACCTCACTATTGATGCCGGTTTCAAGGTTATTACTCCGCGTTTGGTGCTCAGCAAGCGCGTGAGCAGCAGCACGGCGCAGTTGGGGAGCGTGGTCAGTTACACCGTTACGCTGGTCAACACCGGCCCCATTGCGGCCACCAGCGTAGTAGTGAGCGATACCTACACGGCGGGTATCAGCCCGGTAGCGGGGTCGTATGTGGTCTCCACAGGTACGTTCACGCCCACGGCGGGCGGCGGCAACTGGTCCATTACCACCTTGCCCGTCAACGCCACGGCTACCCTGACCTACTCGGCCAGCCTGACCAGCAACGGCGTGGCCTATAACACGGCCTCCTTGCCCGACCAACCCGCTGTTACGGCTACGGCCTGCACGTCGGTGCCGTTCAACGTCTGCGAGGGTGTGCCTTTTGCCATTCGGTTGACAGCCCCCACCGGCTACACCCGCTATCAGTGGACACTTACCGCGCCGGGAGCCACCACCACCACGGTGGTTTACGACGGCCCGCTGAACTCCTACACGGCCACCGCGCCTGGGCAGTACGCCATCCTGGTGGAAGACGGGGCGTTTGTGCAGTGCCCACAGGCCACATGCTGTCCAATTCTGATCGAAACCATCTCGGTGCCAGCCTACTCGCTGGTGGCCGTATCGCCTACCTGTATGGGTAGCGAACCGCAACCAAATGGGCAGGTAACGCTGTCGGGTTTGGGTGCTTCGCCCGGTGCCGTATATGACTACCAACTGGCATTGGCCGGGGCCACTGCTTTTCCGGCGGCCACGGCAGTACCGGCTAACGGTTCGCTGGCCCAAACGCTGGCCGCAGGTACGTATACCGTTCGGGTCATTGACCGCACCACGGGTTGCACCCGCGAACAGAGCGTGGTGGTAACAGCCCCCAATTGCGTATGCCCGCCGTTGGCCTGTGCGCCGTTTGTGGTGAAACGGTCGCGGTGAACGTTACGGGCCGAATCCTTGCTTCGGCCCTGAAAAACAAAGTCGACATCCAACAGGTCGTTGCCGGTACGCTGGCGGCGGCCTGTTTTTTTATTGGAAACAGCCCTAAACTTAGATGGTGCGTAGCCCCCCGCCCTGAAGGGAGCCCTGCTTGCGCAACTTGGCTCCGCGCTAGCGTACTCATGCGCAAGCAAGGCTCCCTTTAGGGCGGGGGGCTACGCCGCTACCAAAACAGACAACGAAAAACAGACAACGCCCAACTAAAACGCTTCCCCCACCGTGACGTACACGCCGCTGGTGCCGGTGCCGGAGTAGGGCAGGCCGCGCCCGTAGTCGAGGCGGACGTTGACCAGGTCGCGGTTGACCCGCAGGCGGAGGCCCGCCCCGTAGGCACCTTTGGGGTCGCTCAGGCGCAGAAAATCGGTTTGGTTGCCCAGTGCCCCCACCGAGCCGAAGCCCACCAGGCCCAGCCGCCCCCACACCCGCAGGCGCAGTTCGGCTTGTAGTAACGCCAGGTTGTCGTCGCGGTAGCGGCCTTCGTAGAACCCCCGGCCCCGTTTGTTGCCGCCCAAAAGCGAGAGGGCGTTGAACGGTGCCTGACCCCCGCCCGTGACGCTCAGCACGTAGTTGAGAGCCAGCGTGAGGCGGTTGCTGAGGGGGTGGTAGCTGGTTACGTCGGCCACATACCGGCTGAAACGTACCTGGCTGCCCACCGCCCGCCCGTGGATCAGGTACGTGAGGTCGGCCACCAGGCCCCGGTTGGGGTAGAAGAGGTTATCGCGGGAATCGAAAAAGAGGCCCGTGCCCACGCCGGAAAGGGTGCTGCCCAGCCCGCCCACCACGGTGCCATTGGCCAGTTGCCCCTCCGGCACGGTGGTGGTCACGCCGTAGTGTTCGTACTGATACCGCAGCCCGGCATACAGCCCGCGCCCCGGCCGGGAAGCGTCGGCCCGGCTGATTCGGCGGAACACATTCACCCGGATACGGGGAAAATTCACGCCGTAAAGTTCGGGCGGAATTTGCTGCGTTCCCCGGCCAAAATACAGGTACGAGTAGCGGTAGTAGCCCAGTTCGCCGTTGGTAAAATACTGGTTGTTTCGGTAAAAAATCTGAAACGGCGCATACAGCAGCAACTGATTGTTTTGGGTGTAAGCCACGCCCAACCCTACCTGCGAAGGACGTACCCCGGATGGAAATCCCTGACGACTGGTATCGCCCCGAAACCGGAACGTGGCCGTGGCCGCCGCGCCGTAGCCGAGGCGGGTTTCGGGCGAATAATAGAGCAACGGTAAGGGCAACAGGCTGAACCGTTTGGGTAGGGCAGAGTCGGGCGGGGGGGCCAATAGGGAGGCGTTGAGGAGCAGCGTAGTGAGCATGGTCATGTATACGTCAATTGTGAAACTCCGGTTTCTGTTCGTATCTCTGCGTATAAATTCCTGACCATGAACCCATCTTTCCCCAAAACCGCCCTGCCCCGCACCGAGGTAGGCTTGCTTAGTTTGCCCGTCATTGTGGCCGCGCTGGGCTATTTCGTCGATATTTATGACCTGCTGCTCTTCGGCATCGTGCGCGTACCGAGCCTTAAATCGCTGGGATTGAGTGCCGAAGAAATTTCTGCCGTGGGCACCCGCATCATCAACTGGCAAATGGGCGGGTTGTTGCTGGGCGGTATTTTGTGGGGCATTCTGGGCGACAAACGCGGGCGGCTGTCGGTGCTGTTCGGCAGTATTATCACTTATTCATTGGCCAATATCGCCTGCGGGTTCATCCCGTCCGTCACGTTCATGAACCCCGTTGACTACTACGCCCTGATGCGGTTCATTGCGGGCGTGGGCCTGGCCGGCGAGTTGGGGGCGGGCATCACGCTGGTGAGCGAGGTGCTGCCCACCCGGCTGCGGGCCATCGGTACGTCGCTGGTGGCGGGGGTGGGCCTGTCGGGGGCGGTGGTGGCCTATTTCACGGTCAAACTTTTCGACTGGCCCACGGCTTATTTCATTGGTGGCGGCATGGGCATTGGTCTCCTGCTGCTGCGGGTGGGCGTGGTGGAGTCGGGCATGTTCACCAGCGTAACGGCAGACAAGGGCGTGAGCCGGGGCGATTTCCGCCTGTTTTTCGCCAACCGCGACCGCCTGAGCCGCTACCTGAAATGCATTGGCCTGGGCCTACCGACCTGGTTTGTGATTGGGGTACTGGCCACGTTTGCCAACGAATTTGGCGCGGCTCTGGGCATTACCGAAGAAATTCAGGCGGGGCGGGCCATCATGTTTTGCTACATCGGCCTCTCCACCGGCGACCTGGCCAGTGGGGTCATCAGTCAGGCATTGGCTTCGCGCAAAAAGGCCGTTACGGGGCTGATGGTGCTCACGCTGCTGGCCACGTTGGTGTACCTCTTTGCGGGGCTTTCCACGGCGTTGGGCCTCTACCTGACGTGCATGGTGCTGGGCTTCGGCATTGGCTACTGGGCCATGTTTGTCACCATTGGGGCCGAGCAGTTTGGCACCAACCTGCGGGCCACCGCCGCCACCACCGTGCCCAACATGGTACGGGGCCTCACCATTCCCATGACCCTGCTCTACCAGGGGCTAAAGCCTTCCATGACAGCGACTTACGCCGCCGCCGTGGTGGGTGTCATTGTCTTCGCCATTGGGTTCTACTCTGTCCTGACCATCCCCGAAACGCACGGCAAGGAGCTTGATTTTATCGAATCATGACCCGGCCCGATGCGCCCGAATTATCCCGCCCGGTACCTTCAGGTACGTTGTGGGGGGCTTTGTTTTCGTTGCCGGTTATTGTGTCGGCCCTGGGTTTTTTTGTTGATGTGTACGACATGCTCATTTTCAGCATTGTGCGGGTGCCCAGCCTGCAATCGCTGGGGCTGAGCAAGGCGGAAGTGTCGGCCACGGGGGCCGTTATTCTCTACTGCCAACAGGCGGGCTTGCTGCTGGGCGGCATTTTGTGGGGCATCCTGGGCGACCGGCGGGGCCGGATGTCAGTGCTGTTTGGCAGTATCATCACCTACTCGCTGGCCAACCTTGCTTGTGGGCTGGTACCCTACGTGACGTTCATGGCCCCCACCAGCTATTACGCCCTGATGCGGTTTGTGGCCGGGGTGGGCCTTTCGGGCGAAATTGGTGCGGCTATGGTGCTGGTGGCCGAAATTTTGCCCCGCGCCATCCGGGGCTACGGCACGTCGGTGGTGGCGGGGGTGGGGTATCTGGGGGCGGGCGCGGCCTACCTCACGCACAGCCTGTTCAACTGGCAAACGGCTTTTTTTGTGGGCGGCGGCATGGGGTTGGCCCTG
Organism: Fibrella sp.; assembly: GCA_043763995.1. Lineage (GTDB taxonomy): Bacteria > Bacteroidota > Bacteroidia > Cytophagales > Spirosomataceae > Fibrella. The sequence continues at coordinate 2,577 of JAYUKZ010000218.1, read as the reverse complement.
TTGGTGCTGCGGGCCAGCGTGTTGGAGTCGGGCTTGTTTGCGCGGCTGGAAAAAGACCACCGCCACGTAAGCCGGGGCAATTTTGGCTACTTTTTCAGCACCCCGCAACGTACCTGGAAATACCTGCGGTGTGTGGCCGTGGGGTTGCCCACCTGGTTCATTGTGGGTATTCTGGCCACGTTTGCCAACGAATTTGGCGAGGCTATGGCCCTCACCACGCCCCTGGAGCCGGGCCGCTGCGTGATGTTGCTCTACCTGGGCCTCGCCGCCGGTGATCTGGTTTCGGGGCCGCTGAGCCAGTGGTTGCGGTCGCGGCGGCGGGCGGTGGCGTGTTTGCTCATCAGCAGCCTGTGCCTGTGCGGGGTGTATTTGTTTGGCGGGCTGAAAACCGCCGCCAGTCTGTACGCGCTGTTTTTGCTGTTGGGATTCTGCACGGGCTACATTGCCATGTACCTCACCATGGTGGCCGAGCAGTACGGCACCAACCTGCGGGCCACGGCCACCACCTCCGTGCCCAGCCTGGTGCGGGGCCTGCTCATCCCGATGACGCTCACGTTCCAGGCCCTGAAACCCGCCGTAGGTACGTTGCCCGCCGCCGGTTTGCTGGGCTTGGGTATATTCGGGCTGGCGTTTTGGTCGTTAGCTATCATGGACGAAACCTTCGCCAACGACCTGGATTTTATCGAAGAATAACCCCGCTTTTACCCATGAAAACCAACTTTGTGTTTGCTCCGTTGTTGTTGTTAGCCACCTGCCAGTCGTCGCCGGTGGCCTCTACCTTGCCCCCTGCCACCGAGGCCAACGCCTTCGTGGTGGGCGATAAACTCCCCGTTGACGGGTGCGGGGCTTACCTCTGGCTCGACGAAGCAGGCACGTCCTCAACTTCCACGGCCTACATGCGGTTGCCCACTGAAGCCACCCGCCCGCTTTTCGATAAAATTATTCAGGCCGAAACCGCCGCCCAGCCGCCCGGTACACTGTGGATGGGCCGCAAAAACGTGGTGATCCGCTACCGCGAAACGGGCGAAAAAGCCACGCTGGTTTGCGGCTGGAACACCAAACAAATCCTGGCCACGGTGGAGTTGCTGGACATAAAAGCCCGGTAGCGAACTAGTTGGCCAAAACCGATGCGGCATTTGCCCCCGCCCTAAAGGGAACCTTGCTTGGGCGAAAGCCTACTTGGGCGCAAGCAAGGCTCCCTTTAGGGCGGGGGGCAAATGCCGAAAAATTTTTGCGTGAGTAGTTAATTACTTGACAGACAAGTGTCTGGGTGTGGTAATGGTGTAGCGGGGCAAAATATCCAGCAGAATCCCCGCCATGTACTCCCGCTTATTCATCACGATGTCGTGGCGGCTTTCGGGCAAAATAAATTGCGTAAACCGGGCGTTGCGGAGCTGCTTCTTGGCAAACGCTACATTGGTGGGGTACACCAACTCGTCGCGCAGGCCGTGGAGCATGGTGATCCCCGCCGTGATGCGGGGCCAATCGGGCAGAATGGCTTCCAGGGCGTGGCGGTGGGCCAGCTTTTCGTCGTTAGCCAGCAGCAGCAGGGGCGGCACCAATGTCCGCAAGGGGGTTTTGTCTACCCAGTGGCTGATGCCGTAGGTACGTTCCAGCCCCGGCCCCAACGCCGACGACACAAACACCACCTGATCGATGATGCCGGGGTTGTTCATGGCCAGCCGCGCCGACACCGACCCGCCATACGACGAGCCGACCACGACCAGGTACGCCGATTTTTTGTACCGATCAATGAGCGGTTGCAGTAACTCGGCCTGTTTCAGGATAGACGGTTCCACGTGCCCAAAATCGGAGTAGCCGTAGCCGGGGCGGTCAACGGCCACCAGTTGGGCGCGGTTGAGCAGGGCCGTATCTTTAAAAAATTCGTTGAAAAAAGAAAGCGAACTCGGTGCACCGTGGATGAACACCACCGTGGGTTTGCCCGGTAGCGGGGGTGTTTCCATGTACCGAATCGTGCGCGGCCCCACCCGGTAGCGGTGCAGGGTTGGCTGCACGGGTTGCCCGGCAAATTCGGCTCTCAGTTGGTCGTCGGTCTGCCGGAAGTCGATGAGCCAGCCCACGCCCAGCGCAAGGGCCAACAGCAGCACCAACAGGGCACTACCCCAACCCAAACCCCTTCCAATTTGCTTTCTGATTGCCACACGTTTGGATGTTAATATACCCCGGTAGGGGGCTAACTATAATCGAGCCATATTTTGTTTGCTAAACCTACCCAAAACACACCGACCTTTACGTTATGTAGTTCTATGTGGCTGTTAACCAGCGTGTAACGGTGGCAAACCCAAAAAAAAGCCGTTTTTTTCAGCGCAAGGCTTGTGCTACGTACTGGTGGCGGCTACTTTTGCACCACGATTTTAGAAAACGCCATCAGCAAACTAAAGTCATAAAGTAGTTTTCTGGTTCGGTAGTTCAGTTGGTTAGAATGCCGCCCTGTCACGGCGGAGGTCGCGGGTTCGAGTCCCGTCCGGACCGCCAGAAATATTAAAAACCCTCTCAGGACGTACCTGAGAGGGTTTTTTCATGCCAACATATCGTCAACATACACATCAGGGCCAA
>JAYUKZ010000217.1:0-12089 GCA_043763995.1 Fibrella sp. | reverse complement strand
ACGATAACGGCGTGCTGGATGTGCGGGCACTGCTGCGGAGCCACACCACCGATGCCGACCTGACCGCAGCGTTTTTAACGGCTTTTGCCCACCGCCCCCTGAACGGTTTCGAAGCCGAGGCCAGCCGCCAGCCCGTCACCGAATCGATGGCGACCATTGGCGGGTAGGGGCCAAAAAAAACCGGTGCATTGGCATAGCCAGAAACACCGGTTCAGGAGAGGAAGGGTAGGAATAATCGGAAAGTACTGGAAAGATCAGAAGGCGAACCGCTCGGCGGAGACGTGTTTTTTGAGGTTGCCCAAGGCACCAAAAATCAGGTTATAGACCGACTGGATGTTGATATCCATTAGTTTAGAGATTTCGTCGTTGCCCATGTTCTCGTAAAATTTCAGGTACACGGCTTCGCGTTGGCGGCGGGGCAACAAATCCAGGGCGCGGGCCAGGCAACCGTTGATATGGCTGTCTTCTTCGCACTGAATCAGCGTGGTTTCGTATGACTTGTCGGTGTCGGTGAAGCCTTCGCCGGGGCGCAGATCGTCGGGGTTGCAAAACTTCTGCTCTGCCGTAATGTGCCGAACCAACTTGCGTTTGATGGAGGCCATGAGGTAGAACCGAACGGAAGTGGTGGGGCCAATATTTTGCCGGTGCCGCCAGAGTTCCACAAACAAATCCTGAATACAGTCTTTAATCAGCGAGCGGTCTTGCGAAAAGTGACTGCAATAATGGAACAGAACGTTGACATACTCTTGATACAGGGTGGCAAAAGAAGGCTGATTTCCACACCGAAATTCATCCCAAAGTTTGATTTCATCCACTTTGGGCGTGTTACGCTGACGGGCCATGACGATACGTGTTAGTTGAGAGGTCTTCCCGTAAACTTATACATCTTTCTGAACTAATTATCGGCAAAATCCTAGAAAATAGTGTATCTGTATAAAAAGTATCATACATGGGTAAGATACTGCATTTTTTGAGCGACCGCCAGGTACGTTAGCTGGCCACCAGTTTCACAAACTGAAAGGTGTTCCCATCGAACAGCCCTTTGTCGCTCAGTTTCAGCGACGGAATAACCAGCAAGGACATGAAACTCAGGGTCATAAATGGGGCCGAAAGGGTGCTGCCCAGCTCGTCTTTTACAAAGCGATCCAGTTCGGTATACTGCGTGGCCACGTCGTAACCGTCCAGGTCGGTCATCAGCCCGGCAATGGGCAGGGGCAGCAATTTTCGGATGAACAGATCGCCCGTTGGCTCGGCTACGCGGCCCACGGCGGCCAGCCCACCCCGCGCCAGAATCACCGCGTTTACGGCCTGTGCCAAACTATCATCGTCGCAGCCCACGGCAGTGATGTTGTGCGAATCGTGGCCCACCGACGAGGCAATGGCTCCGTGGCGCAGGCCCACGTTTTTGATGAACCCAATGGCCACAGGGGCATCGGCGTAGCGGTTCACAACCACAATCTTGAGCAGGTCGCGGGGAACGTCGGCCACCCAGGCCCCGCGTTCTACGCGCCCTGGCAACCTGATTTCGTTAGTAATCAACTGACCGTCAACAGCTTCAATGACCCGTAGCAACCCGTGGGGGCGCGGGGCCGGAAGCCAAAAATCAGACGGGTCTTTGCTTGTGCAACCGAATTTATTGACGATTTCGCTCCGTAAGTCGGGCAAAAGCGACTGGCCTTCGGTGGCCACGGCCTCGCCGTTGATGACGGTTTGTTGCACCTGAAAACCAATCAAATCCCTGACCACGATAAAATCGGCGGGGTCGCCTTCGCGCAACAGGCCCACCGGCAGACGGTAGTGCAAGACGGGGTTCACACACGCCGCCCGCAGCACGTTCCAACGGTTGTAGCCCGCCCGCACCGCCCGCACCACCAGTTGGTTTATGTGGCCCACGGCCAGCGTGTCGGGGTGTTTGTCATCAGAACAAAACATGACCAGGGGCGGAAACTCATCGACCAGCGGAATCAGCGCGTCGAAATTGCGGGCCGCGCTCCCCTCCCGAATCAGGATGTTCATGCCCCGCCGGGCTTTGTCGAGGCCTTCTTCGTAGGTGGTGCATTCGTGGTCGGTCTCGATCCCGGCATCGATGTATTGTTGGGCTTCGTTGCCGCGCAAGCCGGGGGCGTGGCCGTCAACGGGTTTGCTGAAGGCGCGGGCGTAGGCAATTTTCAGGAGCAGGTCGGGGTCTTGGGCCAGCACACCGGGGAAGTTCATGACCTCGGCCAGGTAGCCAATTTCGCGCAACCCCAGCAGGTATTTCACTTCTTTCACGCCCAGCGTGGCCCCGGCGGTCTCGAAGGGAGTGGCCGGTACGCAGGAGGGGGCACCGAAGCAGAACTTAAACGGGGTACGTTCGGCATCGGCCAGCATATATTCCACCCCCGCCACGCCCAGCACGTTGCCAATTTCGTGGGGGTCGGAAACGGTGGCCACCGTGCCGTGCACCACGGCCAGCCGGGCAAACTGCACGGGGGTCAGCAGCGAGCTTTCTACGTGGACGTGGGCATCCACAAAACCGGGCAGCAGGTAGGGTTCGCCGGGGCGTTCGGGGCCGAGACGATCTATGCGGGCAATGCGCCCGTGGCTGAGGTGCAGGGTGCCGTAAAGAATCGACTTGTCGAAAAGGTTCAGGATATTGGCAGTAAACATACTTCGGTATAAAGACCCGTAGCTGGTGGGGTGGTGGCCCTCAAAAGTGGCCAAAAGAACGGAAATTACGTGCCCCGGCGGGTAAAGTTTTTGTTTCCGGCCCGCCTGTTGGGTAAAGCGGCACCGGCGTACTCTTTTTGTACTGCCTTTTATTCGCCCATACCCATGCCAGAAACCCTGCTTAAGGTTCATCCCGACGATAACGTGCTGGTTGCCCTGACCGATTTGCCGGCAGGGGCGCAGGTACGTTACCAGCATCAGCTTTTCGAAATACCCCACGGCATATCCGCCAAACATAAATTTGTAACCGAGGCCCGCCAGCCCGGCGACCCCGTGCGGATGTATGGCGTGACGGTGGGCCGCGCCACGCGGGTCATTGGGCGCGGCGAGGCCATCACCACCGCTAACCTGCACCACCTGGCCGACCCCTACGGACTGCACCGCCGCCAACCCTACACGTACCTGGCCCCCGACGTAAGCCGGTTTGCCAACCGCACGTTTATGGGCTACCACCGGGCCGACGGGCGCGTGGGCACCCGCAACTATTGGCTCGTAATTCCACTGGTGTTCTGCGAGAACCGTAACGTGCTGATGCTGAAAGATGCCTTCGAGCGCGAACTGGGTTACGCCCAACCCGACCAATACCGCGAGCAGGTGCGGGAACTGCTACACCTCTACCAGCACGGGCAAACCGACCTGATTCGGAAAAAAGAACCCTTTGTTGACCCCACCCAAAACAAAACCCTGCAACACAACGGGCCAGGTACGTTGCCGGGAAGGCCGTTTGCCAACCTGGACGGCATCCGGTTTCTGACCCACGATATGGGCTGTGGCGGCACCCGGCAAGATGCCGCCGCACTGTGTTCGTTGTTGGCGGGCTACATCAACAACCCCAACGTGGCCGGGGCAACGGTGCTCAGCCTGGGGTGCCAGCACCTCCAGACCAATATGCTGACGAACGAAGTGCGGCGGCAAAATCCGCACGGCAAAAAGCCGGTGTTGCTCTACGAACAACAGGCCGGAACGGAATATGACCTCTTGAGCCGGGCCATAAACGATACGTTTCTGCACCTGATTGAGGCCAACAGACTCACCCGCCAACCCGCGCCCCTGAGCCAGTTGTGCGTGGGGCTGAAATGCGGCGGGTCGGATGGGTTTTCGGGCATTTCGGCCAACCCCGCCATTGGCCACCTGGCCGACGTGCTGGGTACGTTGGGCGGACGCACCGTGCTGGCCGAATTTCCCGAACTGTGCGGAGCCGAACAAAACCTGCTTGACCGGATGCCCGACGATGCCCGCGCTACCAAGTTTATCACGCTCATGGAAACTTACGCCGCCCAGGCCCAGGCCGCCGGGTCGGGCTTCGACATGAACCCCTCGCCGGGGAACATCAAAGACGGACTGATTACCGACGCGATTAAGTCGGCGGGGGCGGCTAAGAAGGGCGGATTGGCCTTCATTGCCGACGTACTGGACTACGCCGAACCCGCCACGGCCATCGGCCTGAACCTGCTTTGCACCCCCGGCAACGACGTGGAGGCCACCACGGGCATGGCCGGGTCGGGCACCAACCTGATTTTGTTCACCACCGGCCTGGGTACTCCCACTGGCAACCCCGCCTGCCCTGTGGTAAAAATATCGACCAACACCGCCCTGCTGCACCGGATGCCCGACGTGATTGATTTCGACAGCGGCTCCATCATCAGCGGCGAACAGACCATCGAACAAAACGGCGAAAATTTATTGGAGTGGCTCATCGGCCTGGCCTCCGGCACGTACCTGACCAAAGCCGAGCAGCTTGGCCAAAACGATTTCATCCCCTGGAAACGGGGCGTTTCGTTGTAATTTTTCCGTCCTGTAGAGACGCGATACATCGCGTCTCAGACCAGCGCGTAAGCACCGCGCAGATTATTGTACAACCTAAAAATTGCTCACGCGCACTACCCAGCACCCCATCTACCCAGACGCGAGTGTCGCGTCTCTACACAAGAATGAAACATGCCGAACGACCTGCGTTGACACAAACCATTTCCGTAACTGATTTTTTGGCGTATTACTGGCTAAAGGCAGAACTGGTTGACTTTTGCCAACAGCACCATTTGCAAACGGGTGGCGGCAAATTAATCATCAGAGAAAGAATTGTGCAGTTTCTACAAACAGGCCAACCGCCACCCCCGCAAAGTCACTCCAAAAGAGCCGTTGCAACCCCAGCGGAGATTCATCTGGATGCAATTCTGACGGAGAACTATACCAACAATGAACGGGTACGGCAATTTTTCAAGACCGCTATTGGCCCGCATTTTCGATTTACAGTTGGCCAGATGAACTTTTGCCGAGAAAATTCGACCGGCACATTCCGCGATGCCGTACACTACTGGCTGGACGAACAAGCCCGCAAAAAAAGCAAACTACACCCGTCGGAAATAGCCCCTCAATTCGAGTATAACCAGTATATCCGCGATTTCATGGCCCACAACCCGAACACACCGCTGGCAGTTGCCATTGACTGCTGGAAACGAAAAAAGGGCCAGCCCGGTGGTAATAAATATTCGTCCAACGATTTGATTTTGAACCCCTAATGTAGAGACCGGTACGCCGGTGCGGCGATACATTGCGTCTCAGACCAGCGCGTAAGCACCGCGCAGATTATCATACTAATCCGAAAAATTGCTCACGCGCACTACCCAGACGCGAAGTATCGCCGCACCGGCGTACCGGTCTCTACATTAGGGGTTCAAAATATGTTCACACTACAAAATAAAATTGCCCTGGTTACGGGCGGGGCCAGCGGCATTGGACTGGCCATTTCGGAGACCTTTACGCGGGCGGGGGCCACGGTGCATATCCTGGAAATTAACGGCGCGGCGGCAGAAACGGCGGCGGCGCAAATTCGGGCCGGGGGTGGGCAAGCACAGGCCCATGCGGTCGATGTCAGCCAACAGGAATCGGTACGGGCGGTGGTGGCGGCGGTTATGGCTACCGAAGGGCGGGTTGATATGCTGGTCAACAACGCCGGAATTGCGCACGTGGGTACCGCCGAAACCACCACCGAGGCCGACTTCGACCGCATTTACACCGTGAACGTGAAAGGAATGTACAACTGCCTCCATGTGGTCATTCCGCACCTGAAAGCGGCGGGCGGCGGCGTAATTCTGAACATGGCCTCCATTGCCGCCACGGTGGGCCTGAACGACCGCTTTGCCTATTCGATGAGCAAAGGCGCGGCCCTGAGCATGACCCTATCGGTGGCGAAAGATTATTTGGCCCACAACATTCGCTGCAACTGCATCTCGCCCGCCCGCGTCCACACGCCGTTTGTAGACGGATTTCTGGCCAAAAATTACCCCGGCCAAGAGGCAGAAATGTTCGCCAAACTGGCTGCCGCGCAACCCATTGGCCGCATGGGTACCCCCGCCGAAGTGGCCGCGCTGGCCCTGTACCTGTGCTCAGACGAAGCCGCCTTCGTCACCGGCTGCGACTACCCCCTCGACGGTGGCGTAATTCGGTTGAGCACGTAACGTACCTGGAAACAAAAAACACCCCCCGCGAAGACATTGGCCTTTGGCGGGGGGTGTTTTTTGTACGCTGGCTTCGCGCTAGTCTGCTTCGCGCTGGTCTGAGACGCGAAGTATCGCGTCTCTACGCAAGGCCGGTCCCATGTAGAGACGCGATACTTCGCGTCTCGGACCAGCGCGAAGCCAAACACACACCAACGTACCTGGCCTAATTAACCGTGAAATCGCTGTCTTTCAGGCCCTTGTTGATCTCTACCTTGTCAACCGTCAGGGTCATGTTGGCGGGACCCATGGGCTGTTTCACCTGGTGGGGTACCATTATGCCATTTACGGCTTTGTAATCACCGTAGCTAACGGCCACGGCCATTTCGCCCTGCGGGCCTTTTTGGGTCGAAACCGTTTGCACCTTCAGGCCGGTGGTGGTGTCGAATAGGTCGCTCCAGGTGTAACCGTTTGCGGTGGTGTTTTTCACGCGGTAGGCATCTTTTCCGTCCACTTTTTCGGTGCCTTCCAGGGTGCTGGTCACTTTATTTTCGGCATAGCGCAGTTCGGGGAACAGGCCACCCTGCACCAGTACCTGGTCGGCATCTTTGCCTTCAATGGCAGCGGTATTGCCGCGCATGGTACGCGAAGCCTTCTGCCCGTCACTCACCATCTTGAACATTTCCATGCCCATCGCTGTGGCCGACATCACCGATTTGTTGGGGGCTTTGGCCTTACGGGTCATCAGCATGGTCATGCCCTGCATTTCGGTGCTCATCTGGGTAGTCATGTCCTGCACTTTCAGCAAGGCTTCTTTGCCGCCAATGGCCGTGATGTATTTGTCCAGCACCTGCTGCGCACTCATGCCCACGGGCGTGGCCTTGGCGGGTTGGGGGGCTGCCACCGGGTTGCCTTTGGTGTCGTAATACTCAATGTCGCCAAAGCGTTTCAGCTTGTCGGCAATTTCGCTGGCTTTGCCCACCACCACAATCACGGCGTTGTTGGGCCGCACAAACTGCTTGCCCGCCGTGGCCACGTCGGCTTCCGTGATAGCATCGACGTACTTGAGGTAGTTCGGGAAGAAATCTGCCGGGAGGTTATAGCGGGCCGTGTTGATGGCGAAGTTGGCGATGGTCTGCGGGTCTTCGAGGGTGAAAATAAAATTACCGCCGAACGCATTTTTGGTCTGCTTCAACTCCTCTGCCGTTACGGGTTTGGTGCTGATGGCCGTTAGTTCGTTCATAATTTCGGCTACCGAACTGTCGGTCACGGCGTTGCGCACGCTGGCCCCCGCCCGGAACCGCCCCAACAGCCGGTCGCCCGAAAGGTTCGAGTAGGCCCCGTAGGTGTAGGCGTGCTTCTCGCGCAGGTTGTTGAACAGCCGCGCCTCCGACCCGCCCAAAATGTCGTTCATGACGCTGGCCAGAATGGTCTCCTGCGAATAGGGTTTGAGCACCACCGGGTAGCCCACGCCAATGACCGACTGCACCGAACTGGGCCGGTCTACGAGCGCAATTTTGGTTTTGGCAATGGGCGCGGGGGCTGGGTACGTTGGTTTGGGCACGTCGGCGGGTTTCCAGTTGCCAAATGCCTTCTCTACCAGCACCTTAGCCTGCACTGGCGTGATATCGCCCACCACGGCCAGATAGCCGATGTTGGGCCGGAAATACGTGTCGTAATACTGCTGCACGTCGGTCAGGGTGATTTTATCCACGCTTTCTTCGGTCTGTTGCTCACCGTAGGGATGGTTTTTGCCGAACATCACCACGTTGGCCACCTTGCTGGCAATGGCGTTTGGGTTGTCTTTCTGCGCCGCCAACCCCGATTTGGTCTGCTTTTTCAGCTTGTCCAGTTCAGCCTGCGGGAAGGCGGGGTTCAGCACCACGTCGGCCATGAGGTCCATCAGTTTGCCGAAATTCTTGGTCAACGCCCGGCCCGACACGTTGGTGGACGAGGTGTTGAGGTCGGCCCCGATGAAGTCTATTTCTTCATCGAGTTGCTCTTTCGAGCGGGTCTTGGTGCCCGTGCGCAACAACTGCCCGGCAAAACTGCTCGCCCCGGCTTTGTCGCCTTCCAGCAGCGGCTCACGGTCGAGCACGAGGTTGATCGCTACGCGGGGTAGCTTATGGTTTTCGACCACAAACACCTTCAGCCCGTTGGGCATGGTGAAGGTCTCCGACTTGCCGATTTTGATCTGCGGCGCGGGCGCGTCGGTGGGTAATTTGCTCCTGTCGAGCGGGTTTTGGGCAACTGCCGTAACGGTCAGTAAGGATAGGCCCACAAAAAGATATTTCATCAGTTTTTTTCCGTCGTGTAGAGACGCAACACTTGCGTCTTACTCTCGCGTAAGCAATTTTTTGGGTTGGCAAAAAAACAACTACCCCACTGCTTACGCGCACTACCCAGACGCAAGTATTGCGTCTCTACACCCGCCGGCTTTACGATTTTTTGGGGAGATAATACAGGACAACGCGGTTTTCGGGGCGCAGGTATTGGGCCGCCACCCGACGCACATCTTCTTTAGTGACCTTGTTATACCGGTCAATTTCGGTGTTAATCAGGTTGGCATCACCATAGTACATTTTGTAGTTGGCCAGGTTCTCGGCCACCCCGAAAATGCGGGCGTTCTGGTTCACAAAATTGGTTTCGATCTGGTTTTTCACCTTCGTCAGTTCGGCATCCGTCACCAGGTCTTTCTTCACCCGCTCAATTTCGGTGTTCACGGCATTTTCCAGATCAGTAGGATTAACACCCTGATTGGCAATGGAATACGTCAGGAATAAACCCGCATCTTCGTTCGCTACCGGGAACGCCGCCGATTGCACAGCCTTCTGTTGCTTGTCCACAATCTCCTTGTTCATGCGTGAGCTTTCGCCCCCGGCCAAAATGGTCTGCAACACCTCCACAGCGTAGGAATCGGGCGTACCCTGGGCCGGAATGTGATACGCCTGCACCACGGCGGGCAGCGTAATGTTGTCGTAAATCGTGTCGCGGACTTCCTTCGTTTGGGCCGGTTCCTTGATGGCGGGGCGGTAGATGGCCTTTGTGCCGGCGGGTATTTCGGCAAAGTATTTCGTCACCAACGCCTTCGCCTGAACGGGGTCAATGTCGCCCGCCAACGATAAAATGGCGTTGTTGGGTACGTAGAAATCTTTGTAAAACTGCCGAAACTCGTCGATGGTGGCGGCGTTGAGGTGTTCCAACGAGCCGATGGGTGCCCATTGGTAGGGGCTGACCGTGTAGGCGTGTTTGAGCACTTCGGTGAAAATTGAGCCATAAGGCTGATTATCAACTCGTTGACGTTTTTCTTCCTTCACCACTTCGCGCTGCGTCTCCACGCCTTTCTGGTCAATTTTGGCGTGCAACAGCCGCTCCGATTCCAGGTACAGGCCCAATTCGAGCTTGTTGGACGGCATCACTTCGTAATAAAACGTGCGGTCCTGACTGGTGTTGGCGTTCAATTGGCCGCCGTTACCTTTCACAATCTTCATGTATTCGCCCCGCTTAATGTTGTTGGAGCCTTCAAAGAGCAGGTGCTCGAAAAAGTGGGCGAAGCCGGTGCGGGTGGGTTGTTCGTTCTTAGAACCCACGTGATACATCATGGTCACGGCCACCAGCGGCGTGGTGTTGTCCTGATGCAGAATGACGTGCAGCCCATTGGGCAGGTCGAACTCACTGAATTTGATCCGGGCCGTAGACGTGGCACCGGCGGTGGCCGCAGGTACGTTGCTTTTGGCCGCGTTTTGGGCACCGGCCTTCACCGCTGCCTGCGCCGGACTGGGTTTGGTCGCTTTTTTCGACTGTGCCGGGGCTTGTGCGTAACAGCACACACCGCAGGCCATCAGCCAGAGTATTGGTTTCATACGAGTTGGGGTTTTCGTTCATTGACTTTTAGACCTGCCCGAAAGCAGGGTATAAAAATACAATCGTAGTGTTACTTACAGCAACTTTTCCCCCGAATATTTATGCAGGTAGAAGGCAGGGCAGGATGAGTGGTCTGTTAGCAGGCGTTCTTTCCAGCGACATACCTTGTGCCTTACAGCTAGGGTTATACCAATATGCTCACTGGTATATACGTCTGGCGTAGAAAGGCAGCACAAAGCCAACAGTGATGGTTGGAAAAGAATGATAGGCGTTTACGTTCCATCGCCCACCAATGGTTAATTCTGTCATCCCATCTTCCCTGAGCGACAGGGAGTAGCTGAGTTGAAGAGGGACATTAAGAAAACGTTTGTAGATGTAATCAAACGACTTACCCCCCAAAAAACCAGATGATACCTTGATATTGGGTTCGATGACCAGTAAGTAATCAGCCCCGCTTGAAACAGTGAGTTGGTGCGGGTATCCTGCTTTCAAGAGCGAACGCCCAACTCTAAGCCCAACATATTGGTGTTGGTATCTTGAATAACCACTAAAAATCAAACCGATCTTATCATCGGGATAAGCAGCATCCCGAAAGTCGAGAACACCACATTCTACCGCAACTTGCCAACGGTTGTCTAGTTTGGTTACCAAATCTCCCGAAAGGTGGAAAGGAGCACCAAACATCGTTTCGGGCTTGTTGCTTATATGGTGCGCCCCATATTTAGGACCACTTGTTAAGTTGGATAACGGGCTAAATTTAGACCCGTATGAAAGGCAAGACCAAGCGCAAGTTTACGGCCGACTTCAAGCTCAAAGTCGTTCTCGAAGTACTTAAAGAAAGAGATACATTAGCTGCTATCAGCAAACGGTATGAACTCCATCCAAACCAGATCAGCGACTGGAAGAAACAGTTCATAGACACGGCTTCGACTCTGTTCGAGACCGCTCATAAGCCGACAGTAGCGTCGGCTGAACCCGATGTTGCCCTGCTTTATGAGCAAATCGGGCGGCTACAAATGGAGCTAACCGCAGCGGCGGACCGCTTCTTTAAAAAAAAGTTGACCCCATGAGTCTATCCCAACGCCGTACCCTGGTTGATCCAGCCGCTCCAGGTAGTCTGCGACAGCAATGTCAGTGGGTTGGCTTGCACCGTTCAGCCTACTATTACCAACCCGTCATGGCTGATCCGGAAGATTTGATACTGATGCGCTTGTTGGACGAGCAATATCTGCTAACCCCTTTCTACGGGTATCGAAAAATGCAGTTGGTACTGATGCAGGCGGGCTATCAAGTGAATCATAAACGAGTGCGTAGGTTAATGCAACTAATTGGTATAGAGACGATTTATGCCAGGGTTAATACCTCTAAGCCAGCCATCGGTCATCGCATTTACCCCTATCTATTACGCGGCCTGCGTGTTGAGCGGGTGCATCAAGTGTGGGCCACTGACATCACGTATGTGCCCATGCAAACGGGCTACATGTATCTGATAGCGATTATTGATTTATATAGCCGGTATGTGCTTAAGTGGTCGGTTTCTAACACCATGACGGCCGAGTGGTGTAGCCGGGTATTAAGCGAAACGCTGGCTGCTTACCCTACCCCTACCATTTTCAATACTGATCAAGGCAGCCAGTTCACAGCCGATGCCTTTACATCTGTGCTGCAAGAGGCGAAGGTACAAATCTCGATGGACGGAAAAGGACGGGCCATCGACAACATATTTGTGGAACGGCTTTGGCGAACGGTAAAATATGAGGATATTTATCTGAAGGCTTACGCCGATGGTTGGCAGTTGGAGGCTGGTTTACAAGCCTATTTTGAGTTTTACAACTGTCGGCGCTTTCATCAGGGGCTGGCCTATCAAACACCTGAACAAGCATTAAAGGGAGCAAAAAGCAGTATAAACCAAGTGGACAAAAACAATAACTAACAACTTCGTTATTCGACAAAGTGGTCCGGTTCTAGGGGCGCAGTATATATGATAATGAATACTAGAGTAGAAACTTCACTGTAAAAGCTGATTAGATAAAAAACTTCACTGTCAACTTACGTTACGCTAGAGATGTATACAATCAC
>JAYUKZ010000216.1:0-3376 GCA_043763995.1 Fibrella sp. | reverse complement strand
ATGGCTATGCATTCGACGCTGATTTTCAGCGGGCGGTGCGGGAAAAAGTCCATAAGCTGGTGTTTATCGATGACCTGATCCAGGGTAAACAAGTGGCCGACGTGGTGATTAACCACGCCGGCGACGTAACCCCCGCCGACTACACCACCGACCCCCACACCACGTTGCTGTTGGGTACGGCCTTCGCGCTGGTGAACCCGGCGTTTCGGCAAAAAGCTCAGCCGAAAGAGGGCGAACATAAGGCGTTTGTGAATATGGGTGGGGCTGATAACCAGAACGTTAGTTTACGGGTAGCTGAAAGTCTGCTGGCCCAAAACCCCTATCTCCGCGTTACGGTGGCCCTCGGCCCGGCCAACCCCCACGCCGATTCGTTTGCCGGTCTGCCTCAGCAAGACCGGCTCAGTGTGGTGCAAAACCTCTCGGCCCGGCAAATGGCACGGGCCATTGGCGGTAGTGGCCTGAGTGTGGTGGCGGCAAGTACCATTGCCTATGAAGTGGCCTCCATAAGCCGCCCGATGGTAGTGATTCAGACCGCCGACAACCAGCACCGGCTGGTTTCTTTTTTGCGCAACCGCCATTTGGCCTTGGCCACGCTCACCCTGCCGCTCGATGCCGAAGCCCTGCAAACAGCCGTTAAAAAAGCCCGCCTCACGCCCACCATCTTCAAACAACGAATTGTGTTCGATGGAAAAGCCCCTGACCGTTATCGCCACATTTTTAAGGAGTTATGTGGGTGAACAAGGCGAAGGAGTTTTGTAATTCGCCAACACAGAGCCGTGTTTGAACCAGACGAGGGTGAAATTTTGTCTTCAATTAGCTTGGTTGCTTTGCAAGAAGGAATAACTCTTGTAAGGCTTAGTTTCTGGCAGAATATCGTCTGTTCTCCCTTGTTAATTCTTAATTATCTTTTATCTTTGACCTAGTAAAGCGGGATGTAGCGCAGTCCGGTAGCGTGCTTGCATGGGGTGCAAGAGGTCGTGGGTTCGAATCCCGCCTTCCCGACGTGAGGAAAGCCCTTATACACACTGTATAAGGGCTTTTTCAATGTTTGCACTCATAGCAGAAACAGAACGAATAACAATTTTGGGCATGAATGACCCTAAAAGCCCAAACGACCCTATACCCTACAAATTAGCTAGGCTGTATCATTACGATTACAACCCGCGCCGCAAATGGCTAATCGTATCTAGCCAATGGTCTATACGAACTGGTAAGCTGCACCGTAGGGTGTTCAAAACGTTCAACAATATACCTGACCCGAAAAATCGCCTTATTGAAGCACGAAAATGGCAAGAGTATATTAACAAGCAACTGTTAGCGGGGCGGGTATATGACCCGGAACAGAAACACCCGGAACAGGCTAAGGTTTTGCCCCCGCCTACGTTCGCGAATGATTACGCGCAGTTCATCCGGGCCAAAACAGCAACCCTATCCGGCGAAACGATTGATGCCTACAACGCCTTCCTGTTGTGGTGGGAACGTACTTGCTGGCTAAGAAAATTACCCGCTTGCTCACTGTAGAAATTTAACCCGCCTTGTACTACGGGTTTCAGGATTACTTACTTAACGCAAGTTGCGTAGTGTTCAGAACTGTTTATCAAGGATAATCATAATCATTGTGCAGAGAATTTTGAGCAAAAAACCAGCCGACGTTACCGCATGAATCTTCCTGGGAAACTTGGCCGTGATATCAGCAAAAGTGCGTTCGATGCGCTTACGATAATACCGACTCTCCGACTCCTAAGCCCATGTATTCCGAATCAGCGAGTTCTTTTTAATGACTGGCTTAAGATAGTACCCTCTAAATCAGAGAGTAGAGCCTTCTGTTCTTGATTCAAATAAGCCACATCACCATATAAATCATTGCCCGCAGACAGACCAATAGCCATGCCTTGAACTACTTTATCCCGAATGATTTTAGTTTCTACGATGCGAATATTCTTACAAACTGCTACGGGGAAGGAATCAATGAAGTAGCTACTGGATATGTTTAAGTGCCTGAAAATGAGACCTAACTGCTGAAAAATATCGGCAATCAAGTCGGTGAGTTTGTGTGCAACTCGATTAAAATTACACTTGTCGAGCATGGTAAAACAATAGTGACTTTACAAGTACCTACCGGCTGTGGTTTGAATGCCGTAGAGTACCAGGCGGTTAAAACCATGATTGTAATCACTTGTGCGTCAGAGAGTTTATGTCGTTTATCGAGTGGGGTGCGATCCATTTTGAGTAGCAGATCATCGAGAAAGCAATACATTGCAATCGTAAAGTCTTTCATGGCAGGGGTTGTTTTTAGTTTGGCGACCAAAAATTACCTGCTTTTGGGGATTTACTTCTTTTAACTCACTACGCAACTTGCATTAGTTGCTAAGTAACGTACCTGAAATTGGGGGGCCTAGACGGCCTTCACGGCAATGCGGTGGCACGCGTTGTTGAGGTAGCCGCCGGGGTTCCACTGCGGAATAACAATGGGCTGGGTTACGCCCGCGCTGTCGGTGGCGCGTACCCAGATTTCGTAATAGCCCGGTTGGGGAAACGCCAGTTCGGCTTGCCAATGCTGCCAGGCAAGGCGGTTTTTGGGCACTTGTAACGTACCAGGCTGCCAGCTGACGCCATAGTCGATGGACGTATGCACCGTGGCCACGGCACGGTCGCCGGCCCAGGCGTGACCACGGATAGCCAGCGTTTTTTGCACCGAAAAGATGGCCCCCGTGGCCGGTGCCGTGATGAGCGATTTCACCGGCATCGACTCGATAATGCGGAAATTAGCGGGCGTTTCGGGGATTTTTTCGCCGGGCTGCACCGGACGGATCGGCACTTTGTAGCTGTGGCCCTCCATCTTAGCTCCGTCGTGAATTTTATTACGTACCGCCAGCCGTTGCAACCATTTGCCCGATACTGAGGCGGGCCAGCCCCCCACCACCAGCCGCAACGGATGCCCATGCACAAGCGGAATGGCTTCGCCGTTTACGGCCCAAGCCAGCAGGGTTTCGTCTTCCAGGGCTTTGGCCACCGGCACCCCCCGCGAAATGGCCGATTTGGCCGGGTCGAGGCTCAGGTGGGGGTCAGTGCCGTAATAGCCCACGTAGACCGCGTCGGGTTTCAGGCCCACGTCGGCCAGCACATCTTTCAGGCGCACCCCCGTCCACTCAGCGCAACTCACCGCCCCCTGCTCCCAGGGGTTGCCCGTGGTTTGCGGCTCGAACCCCGACCGGCCATTGCCGCCGCATTCCAGCACTAACTGGTAGGTGTGGGTCGTAAAGCGTTTTTGCAACTCGGCCAGCGTGTAGGTTTTGGGTGCCCGCACCGACTCGCCGTTGATGGTCAGTGTCCAGGCGGCGGGGTTGTCAGGTATGTTATCGGGAATAAGGCCGTT
>JAYUKZ010000215.1:0-3377 GCA_043763995.1 Fibrella sp. | reverse complement strand
AGGTAGGCATACGGGATTTTTTCGGCCTCCAGGTGCTGCCGAATAATGGCCAGGTGTTTCACGAACTGACTGAATATCAATATTTTATGTCCGTTTCGAAGGGCTGTTTCCAGGCGCAGGGTCACATCGTCGAGCTTGCCCGAATCGCCTTCGTAGGTGGTGTCGGTCAGGCGGGGGTGGTTGGCCAGTTGGCGCAATTTGGTCAGGCCCTGCAAGACCACCATCTGCGAGCGGGCCAGGCCATCGGCTTCGATGCGGGCCATAATCAGGTTTCGGAAATACGACTTGGCTTCTTCGTAGCTGGCCTCCTGGTCGGCAGTCATTTCGCAGTAGAGCACCGTTTCGGTTTTGGCGGGCAAATCGGTGGCGACCTGCTTTTTGTTGCGCCGAAGCATGAACGGTCGGATGAGGCCGTAGAGTTTTTGCAGTTTCTGGTCGTCGCCCCGCTTCTCGATGGGCACCTGGTACGTGTCGCGGAAGAACGATTGACTGCCCAACAAGCCGGGGTTGATAAACGTCATCTGCGTCCAGAGGTCGAGGGTGCTGTTTTCCAGCGGTGTTCCGGTCAGAATCAGGCGGTGGGCCTGATTGAGTTGCATCACGGCCCGCGTCAGGTGCGAATTGGGGTTCTTGATGGCCTGCGATTCATCGAGAATCACGTAGTCGAACCGAAATTTTTTGAGCCGCTCAATGTCGATCCTGACAATGCCGTAGGAGGTCAGAATCAGGTCGTAGTGGGCAAAACGGGCCGTGTCTTTGTCGCGGGAGGTGCCGGTGTAGACCAGTACGCGCAAGCCGGGCGTGAAGCGGCGGGCCTCCAGTTGCCAGTTGTAAATCAGGGATGTTGGCATGACCAGCAGCGTGGGGCCGGGGGCCATTCCCTCCTGCCGACTCTGGAGCAGGGCCAGGGTCATCACGGTTTTTCCCAGGCCCATATCGTCGGCCAGGCACCCGCCAAACTGAAATTGCCGCAGGAAATGGAGCCAATCGTAACCCGCTTTTTGGTAGGGGCGCAACGTACCTGTGAACCCCGGCGGCAAGGGCACTTCGTCTATCTGCTCAAAAGCCCGCAGCCCTTCCAACCGTCGGCTAATCACGGTTTCGGCCAGTTCCTGCCGGGTGAGGTCCTGCACCAGCGCTAGGTGGTGTTTTTGCAGCACCAGCCGGTCGGGGTGGGCGGGGTCGTTGGCGGGGGGGTGTTCCAGAAACCCCACCAGTTCGGCATATTGGGTAAACCAAGCTTCGGGAATGACGGCTATTTCGCCGTTGGGCAGCGTAAATTCCCGCTTGCGGGCCACAATCAGCGACCGCAACTGCACAAACGGAATCTCGAACTCGCCAAACCGCACCTTCGCCAGAATATCGAACCAGTCGCGCCCTTCCCGGATAGAAATGTCGAGGCTGGAGTAGCCCAGGAAATAGCGGCGGCGGTCGGTGGCATTCTGACGTACCTGGAAACCGGCCTCTGCCAGCGTGGGGCGATGCGTGTCGAGCCAGGTAAACGCCTGATTTCGGGGTAGTTGCAGCCGCCCATTACGCACATCCAGGCCCCGGTCGCGCAGGAAAGCAAACCACCGGCGTTCGGTTTTCAGGTCGCGTTTTAGTTGATGGAAAACGAAATCGTCGCCGTTTTTTTCCAGGCTCACGTTCGCCGGGCTGGCAAACCCATCGAACCGAAACGTGTGGGCACCATATTGAAATGACAACTCCAGCACCACCGCCTGTTGGTTGGCGGGGCCAGCAACACCCGGCGTGGTGGGGGCCTCGAACAGCGTCAATCCCGCGCTTTGGGTGGCCGTGCTGATGCCCTCCGAGAGCGTCAGGACGGGGGTTGGCTGCGGGGCGGCAGTCTGGATAGTGAACCCTTTAGCAAACACATCATACTGAGCAACGAGCGGCACAATGAACCGCCGGTAATACTGTTCCTCCATGCTGCGGGGCACCACAATGTGGTTTTTGGCCAGAAAAGGCCGCAGTTTCCGCCCGTCAACCTCGGCCCCGTCGGCGGCGTTCTGGGTCAGTTTGGAGAAATGATAGAGTTTGTTCTGCACCAGCAACCAGGCGGGTTCGTCGCAGAGGAGCAAAGCGTTTTTGTGCTGAAAATCAACCCGTTCGGTGGTGGGTGGCGGGCCGGGAACCGGGTACCGGATAATGGGGAAATAATGGGTGGCGGTGTCGTTGCGCACGAAATGAAAATGCACCCGCGCCGGTTCGGGCATAAACGTGATGGCCTGCCCCACGGGGTCGCCGTCGTTGGTCATCAGGAAAATGGGCTTGTTGGCCAACAGGGGCAAAATCTGGGCTTTGGTACGTTGCACATACTCAACAATGGCCTCCTGCATGGGTTTATCGCCCTTTTGGGGGTCATAAACCCGCAGGAAAAAATCGACCGCCGACCATTTTTTGGTGTTGAACCGCCGCAATAGCCCATCCTGCCCAATGGCGTTGGTAAGCCGCACCAGGGCGATGTCGCGCTCGTCGAGGCCCGCCGCAAACTCGTTCACGTTTTGGGGCGAGAGGCTTTGGGTTTGCAGCGAAAGTTCGCCTTTGGCCGTTAGCCGCACCACAAACGGCTCAATCAGGTATCCCAGGTACTCGTGTTGCAACAACGAATAAACGACGCGGAAGGGATCGGACGGGGAAACTTTCATGCAGAAAACAGGCCGACGCAACCCGACCGCAAACCCGGCCCGTTGCACCGGTGCCTGTTGAATAGAACAATCAGGGTTTCGATTCAGAAGAACGGGTTCAAATATAGTGGCCAGGCCCAAACTGGCAACGCCCGGCAATCTGACCGGGCAATCTTTTTCGTAGGTGTTGCAGTCGTCATTCTCGGCGTAGCCCCCCGCCCTGAAGGGAGCCTTGCTTACGCGAAAGCCTACTCATGCGCAAGCAAGGCTCCCTTCAGGGCGGGGGGCTACGCCGAGAACGAGATAAACCACTGTTAGTCAATATAGTAGACGAGAATTTAATGCCTTTACCGGAAACCATTGGCTCGGATTCCGGCCTTTCGTGTCAACAACCCGTCGATCCGGCTGTTTCTTTGCCATACTCAATCATATGAACGAACATTACCCGTCTACTGCCGTATTGCTTTTTGCCCTGCCTTCCGAAATGGAGGCGCGGCGGAAGCCGTTGGTTGGATCGGGGGGGCGTGATGAGCGCGTTTGGCAGACGTTAGAGCTACTAACATTGGCCAAAATTGCGGCGGCGGGGTTGCCCGTGGTGGTGTCGCACCGGTTGCCGGGCGGGCAGTTAGGTACGTTCGGCGAGCAGCTTTTGCGGGCAGCGCGGGCTGTGCTCGACCAGGGCTACGATTCGGTTATCTGCGTGGGGAACGATTGCCCCTCGCTGCGCCCGCAAGACTTGACCCAAGC
>JAYUKZ010000214.1:0-12168 GCA_043763995.1 Fibrella sp. | reverse complement strand
GGGTGGAGTCCGGCAAACCATCGCCCATCGACTCGGCCCCCGACAGCAAGCGGTACGTAAGAGTAGCGGCCACGGCTTTGCCCGTTTTGGCATCGCGCACGGTGCCTTTTATGGATAGAGCCGGGGTAGCGGGCGTAGGTACAAAAACCGGGTCAGGTTCAGGCGTGGGCACCGGTACAGGCACCGGTTTGGGTCGGGGTCGTCGGGTGGCCGGGTTGGTGATGTGTACACCCCAAAAGTTGAAACACGATTCGCCGGGCCGGTTCCGATCCGAGCACTCAAACAGATCGAACGTTTCGATACCCGGCGTGAGGCGTTCAAAGTAGGCCACAAAATCGACCTGTTCGTTGGGCAGCACGGTACGCCGCTTGGTGGTGGGAATATTGCTGGCTCTAATAAATTTGAACGATTGCGCTCCGTCATTGGCATAAAGCCGTGAAGAGGGTACGAAATGGATGGTGCTGCCCTGCTGGTTTTGACCCCGTTGCACAAACCGCATCGCAATGATGGTATACTGGGCCGTAAGGTCAACGCGGGTAATCACCACCGCCCGGTCGTTGACATCTTCCACGCGGGGTTGCGGGGTTGAGTATTCTACGGATTGTGCCTCGGCAGACAGCGCGGCCAGGATGCCGATGGTGGTCAGATAGCGAGCGAGCATAAGACAGGGAAGGGTGGCTGTTGAACTTGGTATAAACACAACGTTAGAGCCAAGTCAGTGGTTTAGGTTTAAACCAGTTTTGGGGGGTTATGCTTACCGCTAATCTGCACAGGTCTCAACAAAAAACGCCCGACCATATTGGCCGGGCGTTTTCGGGAATGAACTTGATTTGTGGCAGACCCTTAATAGTTAGGGTTTTTGACCAATTTAACATCAGTAGCTGGGTTCAGCACTGATTCGTCGGCAGGTACGTCCCAATAGTCCATGAAGTTGTAGTTTATGGTGGCGTTGGTGTTTACCACGCCCGCCGACGTAACCACGGTATTTCCATAGCTTCCACCGCCATTGGCGATGTCATACGTCCAGCCCCATCGGCGGCTGTCGTAGAACGAAACACCGCGTGAGAAGAGGGCAACACGGCGTTCCCTCACAACCTCCTGAAGGGCCTGGGCAGCCGTCAGTCGGGTACCGGCAGTTGCCGTTAATCCCGCGCCTTGTGCTGCCCGAACTTCATCGACCAGGGCCAAACCGGCTTCCACATTGCCAAGCCGAATGTTGGCTTCTGCCCGCATGAGGGCGTTTTCTTCGTAGCTACCGGCAATCAGCAGTTCGTACCGGCCAACAGTTCGGGTGCCGGTGAAAGGAACACCCGGAAGGCTACGGCCACTTTCAATCACGCTGTAACGGGTCGTAAAGCTGTAGTCGTTGTTATAACGGGTTGCAGCGTTGTAGTTGTTCAGAAAACGCTGGTCTGTAGGTCTGTAGTTCTGTATGAACCGCTCACTGACCTTAAACGTAGTACCTGTATTCACACCCACCGTCAACGCTGCCACCGTTCCGCCGGTACCAGAGAAAAACGAGTTTGCGGCGGTAGACCGTCCGGCAAATACATTTTCACCCTTTCTGATACCTTCTGTGGTCAAGTTCAAAACGGCAGTCCAGTCGGCATTGGTCATCACGGGCATCAGCGATTTGGTGATCGTGGCTGCCGGATTTCCGCGCACATAGGGAGCCAGTTTATTGAACAGAATGTTGCGGGCCAGCATCGTGTTGATGCTCCGTCTCCACTGACCGATGGCGGGTACACCACCCAGACCAACCTGCGTTTCAGCAGGAATTAACTTCGCCATCAAGTCCGTGTAGTCACCTGCAACCGTAACAGCATTCAAGTTTGTGAGAGCCAGGTTATAGTTTTTATTCGATTCTTCGATGATGGCGGCGCTGGGCACAAAGTTATTATTGGTTGTGCCGCTCTCGTTCACAATCAGGCCGGCATAGTATAAGGAGCCAATTTGCGCGTAGGCATATCCTTTCCACCAGTAGCACCAGGCTTTGGCCGTAGCCACTTTCGAGGCTTTGTTGCCGGTGAAAGGAATCTGATCTATCACACTCAACGTCAGGTTACAGGCGTTGTTCAGCGCGTACATGCTCTGCCACTGGTAGATAAGCGGGTTGTTACCGTTGGCGGTTGCCGCCCGGTTGTTGAACGCCCGGATGATGCTTACTTGGGGGGCAGGGTTATTTTGCCGGGTACCATTGTCGTAAATGATGTAATCAGGTACACCGATGGTTGTCACCTGGTTGTTCGAGGCATCGGCCCCCACCATGTCGCCCATCAACTCGATGTAGCCCCAGGGCAGCGAGAAATAGCTGTTTCCCAACCAGTTGTTGTTGTTCAGGAAGCCATTGATGTAAACGCCACCCTGCGCCAGCGAAGCAAAACCGGCTTCGTTGGTTACGTTGGCCTGCAACGTAGGTTGGTTTGGGTTGCCAACGTCCAGTTGGTCTTTGCACGACCCCGCGCTCAGCAATAATGCAATGAGGCAGGTCGCGGTGAAAAACTTATGTGAGGTACGTGTCATGTGTTCTTGTTCGTGGGTTAGTTGGTTAGAATCCGATGTTTAAGCCAACCTGATACGATTTGATGTTGGGCAACGTGTTGTGGTCAACACCCCGGTCAAATGAGGAGTTGGCCGACCCTGACGATACCTCCGGGTCGAAGCCGGTGTAGTTGGTAAATGTCAGGATATTACGACCCGTGAACACTACCTGAACCCGGTTGAGGTATGGCAGTTTCACCATGCGGGCCAGATCGAACGCCAGCGAGACGTTCCGTAGCCGCACAAACGAGTTGTCTTCTACATAGAAATCTTTAGTGGCGTTGTTGCCAGCACCACTGCGGCTACCCCATAAGTTGTAGTACGGGCTAGACCAGTAGGCCGAGAAAGCACCCGTCTTGCCCTCGATGGTAACGGGCTTGGTGAAATCGCCGTGAATACCGTCGCGGTACATCCATTCTTTGGTCTGGTTGTAGATTTTGCTGCCTGATACCCAGTCGAACTGGAAGTTGAGCGATAGGAAACCCTTGTACGTCAAGCCGTTGATGAACGAGACGTTGAACTTGGGGTTTGGGTTCATCAGCGGGTACACCTCGTCGGTAAACTGAATCTGATAAGTACGTTTGTCTACTACGCGGCCATCTACAATGGTGTAGTTACCTTCCTGATCGGGCGTAATGTACCGCTGTCCGTTTTTCCGGGTAAAATCAAGGCTTGTCAAGGCTTTGTAGCCATTTACCTGCCCGATTGGTTGCCCCGCCACCAGGGCCAGCGCTGTGCTACCTCCTGCCGTAGTGAGGGGAATATCGGCCCCGCCCGAAATTTTGTCTATTACCGAAAACTGCCGACCAAAGTTGGTGGTGAAATCCCATTTGAAGTTGGCCGAGTTGTAGATCGGTAAATTCAGCGAGAACTGCACCCCGTTCGATGACATGTCGATGGCGTTGGTCAACTGATTCTGAATACCCAATGAAGGGGGCGCGTTGACCTGGTAAATTACGTTTTCGCTGGTACGTTTCCAGTACGTGAAGCTACCGCCAATGGAGCTGAACCAGGCACTGCCTCGGTTGGTGGTAACGGTGAAATCGGTGCCCATTTCCAGTTCTTTCGACACCTCCACTTGCAGGTTGGCATTGTTCGAGGTGGTCGGGATGGCATAAACCAGCCCGCTGCCCAGGTTACGCTGCGAGAGCACAGGATACCGGTCAAATGCGCCGGGCTGAATACCGGCCTCTCCGTAGGCAGCGCGTAGTTTGAAGTACGGCAATACGTTTTCGATGCTACGGTTCTTCAGCAACGTCAGCGGCGAGATGTAGCCGTTAATGTTGGGGAACGTGAAGGGCGTTGCTCCCCGGCCAAATGCCGATGAATAGTCACTTCGGAAACCACCCGAGATACCGCCATAATCGCCAAATGTAATCTTCTGGTTCACCAAATACCCGTAGGTTACAAACGGCTCCACGTAGTCGAATGCTACGGCTTGTGAGGCGGTTGAGGCAATGTTAAAGGGAGGCGAGAGGCTCAGGCCTAAGCCGTAGGTATCATATTCTTCGTACCGGCGTTTGCGGTAGTCGAAACCCACTTGCGTAGCGGTCTGAATGGGCAGGTTGATACCAAAATCTTTCTGGAAGTCTGTCCTGAAATAGGCCGTGGCCAGGAAGTTCTGGAACGTAGACGTGTACTGGTAATTGATAATCTCTCCGTTGGCATCCGGCGCGTAGGCACCATGATACGACCCCCAGAAGTCCTGGTTGATGTTGGTCGACTGGTTAAAATATGTCCAACGGGCGTTCTCGTTGCGGTAGTTGAGGCCGTATTTAGCGTTAAACTCCACGAATTTCGGCAGTTTATAATCGGCCTCAAAATTCTGAATCACGTCTACCTTGTTACTGAGACCGTCGGAATATTGTTGCATGTAAAATGGGTTCCCGGCGTTTACACTCAGGAAGTCGGCCCGTTGGTAAAACGGGGACGTACCATCGGCAAGGGGGCGTGTCAAGTCAAAAAACGGCGACGTATTCAGGAAGGCATATACTCCACCACTTTGCAGGGTACGGTCGCCCACCTGATTACCGAAACCAAAGCCCACGCCACCCGGCGCACCCAAACCCGGATGCAAGGTGTTTTTCGAGTAGATCAACTGCGTGTTCGAACGAAGCGTAAACCCTTTGAAAATTTCGGTGCCCACGTTCAGCGATACATTTGTGCGGTCGAGGTAGCCGTTTTTCAATACAGGCGTGACGTTGTTGTTGTTCGACACCGTAAGCGAGTAGTCGCTCTTATCGTTAGCACCCGAAATGTTGATGCTATTGTTAAATGTGCTGCCCTGCTGAAATACCTGCTTGAAGTGATCATAATACTTCAGGTTCGCGTTGTATTCTTTACGGGCATCATTGTTTATATTAAGGATACCCAACCGGGCCGCGCCACCAAATTCATACGAGATACCGGTGATGTTGCCTTCGGGGGTGTAGTCCAGGATAGAGCGGTCTCTGAAATTAATAATGTTGTTGTTGGCATCGGTCAGGTAGGGGTGACGGTCTGCTTTTTTCACACCGCCCACGTTCAAAAACTCGTTCACGGCGTAGCTTGTCGAGAAGTTGACCGCTACTTTACCCTGCTTGCCGCGTTTGGTAAAAATCTGGATAACACCATTAGCCCCCTGCGCTCCGTAGATCGAGGCTGAGGCGGCACCCTGTACTACTTCCACCCGGTCCACGTTGCTCAAATCCAGCGAGTTAAGGTCAGTCGAAGCCAATTGTACGCCATCGACCAGAATCATGGGCAGCGTACCACCTTGCACCGAGTTGATGCCGCGCAGTACAATGTTCACCGGCGCACCGGGGTTGCCACTTACCGACGAAATCTGGGCACCGGGAATTTTACCCACCAACGCCTGGTCAATAGAAGCCGTTGGAGCCGCCGGCAGGTTTTTAGATGATACGCTTTCAACCGAGATACCCAACCGGGCTTTGCTGGTAGCTACCCCGCTACCCGTTACCACTACCTCCGTTAGTTGGCGGGTGTCGGAAGTGAGGCTAACGTCTACCACCGACTTGTTACCAACCGGCACTTCTTTCGAGGTTGTGCCCACGAAACTGTATACCAACGTGGCACCGCTGGCCGGAATAGCAATGGAGTAAGTGCCGTCGGCACCCGTAGTGGAACCGCGCGTAGTGCCTTTAATGACGACCGACACGCCCGGCATGGCGGCTTCGTCCTCTGCCGAGGTGACTTTACCCGTCACGGTTCTGTCTTGGGCCAAACCGATGGTCCAGACCGAGCAAACCAACAGGAAGCTCAGAAGTAATGATTTCCTCATAGTACTTGGGTTTTATTCTAGTAAGTGAAAGTACGTTAACTAATCTTTAACAAAACTACTCGACACAAGCTAAGCAGACAAGAGCAGCCGGTTAAATTATCGAACTTAATTTCGGCTTTATGCCCGTTACCCCAAATATTATAGCCCAAATCTCAACTTTAGGTCAAGTATCTATCGTAGTTCAACTTTTATCTAATTGCACTTTTCTGACCCGTAATAGATCTTTTTTGGTTGATATAGGCTAACTTCTCCGCTTGACTACTCAATCAACTTCAAAAATTAAGTATAACTACGCAACATTCGCCAGTGCCCCGCTCAGGTCGAGGGCGGCGGCGTAGCGATAGCCCGCCTGGAAAATTTCGCGGGCCTGCCCGGCATCGGTCACGTTGTAGTTGACCAGCGTGGGGGGTTCAATAACCAGGTCGCAAAGGGCCAGCCGGTCCTGGGTTTTGCTTTGCGCCGCCAATACCAAACTGCGTTCAATCACACCACGGGCCGTGCGGATGGGTTTGTTGCGCGGAAACGGGTTGCAATGCGACCCAATAATATAGTCTACCTTACCCATCAGCGGCTCAACGGGCAGGTTATTCAACGTGCCACCGTCGATGAATTGGCGTTTGTTGATGGAAAGCGGCTCGAAAATGCCCGGCAAACAGCACGAAGCCAAGATGGGCCGGATTAGCTCGCCCTGCTCGAAAATGACCAACTCGCCCGCGTTGAGGTCTACCGCCGCCACGTGGAGCGGAATCTGCAAGCTCTCGAACGTATCGGCAGGGATGTACTTGCGGTACAGGTCAATCACGGTATCGATTCGGAGAATTCCCATGCGCGTCCAGGCCGGACGCAGGTGCTTCACAAACGCCGACGATTCGATGATTTTCAACGCCTCGTCGGGGCCATAGCCACTGGCAATCAGTGCCCCCGCTACGGCCCCCGCGCTGGTGCCCGACAGGCGGTTAATGGTGATTCCCTGCTCCTGAAGGGCCTTAATGACCCCCAAATGGGCAATGCCCCGCGCACCACCTCCCGATAAAACAACGCCTATTTTCATAATGATTTGGGATTTGGGATTGTTGCTTGCGCGAGTGTTTGCTCTTGCATAAGCAACAATCCCAAATCCGCAATCCAATATCCCAAATAGTGCTAACGGCCCCGGCCAACCGAAAGTTTACCCCAGCAACGCAGCCAGAGTACCCCGCTCCCGGATTCGGATTCCCCGCTCAGTCTGTTCCACGGTGGCAGCTTCGGTGGTGGGGTCGTGCTCAAAAACCAGTATCCAGTTTTGGGCGGCGGCCTGGGTGAGCAGGGCTTCTTTTTCGGTCATGGTCAGCAGCGGGCGCACGTCGTAGCTCATCACGTAGGGCAATGGAATATGGCCCGCCGACGGAATCAGATCGGCACAAAAAACCACCGTTCGTTCCCCCACCCGAATTTTGGGCAGCGCCATCTTTTCGGTGTGGCCGTTCACGTAAAACAAGGCCACGTCGGGGGCTTCGGGCAGGTGCAGGTACGTATCGCCCAGGAAACGGAGTTGGCCGCTTTCCTGCAACGGGAGGATGTTTTCGGCCAGAAACGAGGCTTTTTCGCGTGGGTTGGGGTGGGTAGCCCACTGCCAATGGTCGGGGTGTGTCCAATAAGTAGCCTGCCCGAACGTGGGCCGAAGCGTCTGGCCCACACGGTCAACAGCCCCGCCCACATGGTCAAAATGCAAGTGCGTGAGCAGCACGTCGGTGATGTCGTTGGGTTGGAATCCGGCCCGGTTCAACGAGTCGAGCAGCGTAGCGTCGCCGGTGGGGTCGTAATGGCCGAAAAACTTGTCGTCCTGCTTATTACCCAGCCCCGTATCGACCAGAATAAGCCGGTTTTCGGTTTGAATCAGCAAACAGCGCATGGCCCACGTACACCGGTTTTGCGCGTCGGGCGGGTACTGTTTTTGCCAGATCGGGCGGGGCACTACCCCAAACATGGCCCCGCCGTCGAGTTTAAAAAAGCCGGTATCAAGGGTATGGATGGTCATGGGCGGGCGGGTAAGGTTAAAAACAAACATACGAAAAAACAGCCATCCGGGCCTACATTAGCCACGAAACCGGTAGCTTTCCCCGAATTACTCCTCAACAATGTTTCCCAACAATCCCAATCCCGGCCCGGAGCAAGAGGCTATGCAACGTACCAGGCTTATTGACCTGAGCCACACCATCGAAAACGGACTCATCACGTACAAGGGGCTGCCCGCTCCCGTCATCTGCGATTTTCTGAGCCGAGAGGCATCCCGCTCCCACTACGGCGAAGGCACTGAGTTTCAGATCGGTAAAATTGAGATGGTGACCAACACCGGTACGTACCTGGACTGCCCGTTTCACCGGTTCGCCCACGGGGCCGACTTGTCTGAAGTGGGTCTGGAGGCTTTCACCGACCTACCGGGAGTAGTCATTCGGGTACCACATACCCAAACGTTGGCTATTGGCCCGGCGCAGTTTCAGGGACACCCCATCCGGGGGCGGGCGGTGCTGGTGCATACCGATTGGGCGGCACACTGGAACACGAACCGTTACTACGAAAATCACCCCTTCCTGACCGAAGAAGCCGCCCTGTATCTGCGCGACGAAGGTGCCCGGCTGGTGGGTATCGATTCGCACAATATTGACGATACGGCGGGCAATCTCCGCCCGGTACATACCATTTTGTTGGGGGCTGATGTGCTGATTGTAGAGCACCTGTGCAACCTGGAAGCCGTGCCCGACACAGCTTTTTTGTTCACGGCAGCACCACCGAAAATCAAAGGCGCAGGTACGTTCCCGGTGCGGGCAATGGCCAAAGTGGGCTAGTTTGGGTATCTTTGGGCTATGAAAAAGCAGCAGGCAACCGCGTATTTTAGGGACGGCGAGGTGCAGATTGCCCTCTTTGTGTACATCGAAGAACAGGTGCAGGTCTGCTACGCGCCTGAACTGGATTTGTATGGCTACGGAACCGGTGAGGCCGAAGCACTAGCCAGTTTTGCCGTGGTGCTCGATAACTACCTGGACTACGTGACGACCCACCAGACGCTCGACCGTGACCTGAAACGGCTTGGCTGGGCGGTAAATGCCGAGACCCGGCTTTACACTGCCCCGCCCCTGCACGAATTATTACGTCGCAATACTGATTTTGCGGCCATTCTTCAGCAGCGACCTTTTCGTAAACTGGATCGGTTGGTACCTCTAGCCGCATGAGTACCCAAAAACTGACCAATATTTCTCTGGCCCGGTACCGGCTTTTTCTGAGCCGGGCGGGTTGCGGCTGCGTTCGGCAAAGCGGTGGCCATGAGATGTGGACAAAGGAAGGTCTGTTGCGACCCATTACACTTCAGACGCGCATTGATCCGGTGCCTGAATTTATTATCAAAAATGGGTTGCGTACACTGGGGATGAGCCGGGTAGACTTTTTTCGGCTGTTGAGCGATACTGAGTAGCATCTCTGCTTTCCCCGCCCCCCAGATGGGCGGGAAAAACAAAAACCGCCCCCCTTCCGGGAGGCGGCTAACCGGCTAAAAATACCAACAGGGCTTTGTTCGTGGGCCAGCTTGGGCTCGAACCAAGGACTTACTGATTATGAGTCAGTTACTCTAACCAACTGAGTTACAAGCCCCAACAACCTGAAAAGCTAGATTTGTCAATTGCAAAATTAAGCGATTTTACGGTTGCACCGCCACCTGTACCCGTTTTTTAGTTTTGCTGACGGGATTGACCAGTACCTTTAACCAATGGCCAACAAAAAGAAAATCATCAACGACCCCGTCTACGGATTCATTAGCGTACACACGCCGCTCATTTTCGACCTGATCGAGCACCCGTATTTTCAGCGGCTGCGGCGTATCAAGCAATTGGGTCTCTCTGAATACGTGTATCCCGGTGCGTTGCACACCCGTTTTCACCATGCCCTGGGGGCCATGCACCTCATGGGGCAGGCCACCACCACGCTGTGCAACAAAGGGCATCACCTCTCCGAAGCCGAGTGTGAGGCGGCGCAGATTGCCATCTTGCTCCACGACATCGGGCATGGCCCGTTCTCGCACGTGCTGGAAAGCAGTTTACTGGAGGATGTACCCCACGAGGCCATCTCGCTACTATTGATGCAGGACTTGAACCGGCAGTTTGGCGGGGCACTCACATTGGCCATTCAGATGTTTGAGGGAACGTACCAGCGGCCTTTTTTCCACCAACTCATCTCCAGCCAACTGGACATGGACCGGATGGACTACCTGAACCGCGACTGTTTCTACACCGGCGTGGCCGAAGGAGCCATCGGGGCCGAGCGAATCATTAAAATGCTCGACCTGGATCAGGATCAACTGGTGGTGGAAAGCAAGGGTATTCTGAGCGTGGAAAATTTTCTGAACGCCCGCCGCCTCATGTATTGGCAGGTGTATTTGCACAAAACATCGATCTGTTGCGAGTCGATGCTGGTGCAGATTTTACGGCGGGCGCGGGTGCTGGTGCGTCAGGGTACGGACATCCCGGCTCTGCCCGATTTTTTGCTGTTTCTGCGCGAAAGCATTCCCAACGATGTGTTCGCCGCTACCCCAGCTTATTTACAGGCCTTTACACACCTTGACGACTATGACGTTTGGGGATGCGTGAAAGCCTGGGCCACCCACCCCGACCGGGTGCTTTCACTGCTGTGCCGCCTATTGTTAGATAGACGACTGTTCAAAATTATGCTCTCGACCGAACCCTTCCAGCCCGCACTGGTGGCCGACCTGGCGCAGAAACTCCGGGATAAAGAGTTCAGCGACGATGAGTTGACCTACTTTTTGGTGGAAGGGCAGGCTACCAATGCCGCTTACCTACCTGCGGGTGATTCTATCAAAATAAAATTTAAAGACGGGCAGGTACGCGACATTACCGATGCCTCCGAACTGACCAATATCCGGGCGTTATCGACCCTGGTGCGGCGGCACTACATCTGCTGGGCCAGGGATTTGGACTGAACGGGGCGCAGAAACGGTTGTTTTTTGCCGGGCAACGTACCTGCGAACCGTTCGGCGAATTAACGGCCCATTTATACGAATAGTGCAATTTGTTGGCTACCTTGCGCCCATAACGTCTACCCGGACGGATTCCTCACTACCGGTATAGTCAACGCATATGGAGTTTACAGTCAGGCAAATAGCAACCCTGCTTAGTGGTGAGTATGATGGCAACGATCAACTGATAATCAGTGATTTAGCTAAGATTGAAACCGCTACAGCAGGAAGCATTTCGTTTCTGGCCAACCTCAAATATGAGCCGTTTCTGTACACTACACAGGCCACCGCCGTGCTGGTAGACCGCTCTTTTGTGCCCCGTGAACCGGTGAATACCGGCCTCATTCGGGTCGATAACGCCTATTCTGCGTTCACTCAATTATTGGAAGAGTACCATCGGCGGCAAAGCCTGACCCGTGTGGGCACAGAGCAGCCTTCCTACATTCACCCCAGCAGCCCCCCGGCAGAAGACGGGTATCTGGGTGCTTTTGCCTACGTGGGCCGCAACTGTGTGCTGGGCGTTGGCGTGAAGATTTACCCCCATGCTTACATCGGCGATAACGTGACCATTGGTGCCCACACGGTGATCCATACTGGTGCCCGCCTCATCGACAATACCGTGGTGGGTAGCCACTGCGTGATTCACCCTAACGCCGTCATTGGCTCCGACGGATTTGGTTTTGCTCCACAACCCAACGGCACCTACAAAACCATTCCGCAGTTAGGGAACGTGGTGCTGGAAGACCACGTCAGCATTGGCTCCAATACCACCATCGACTGTGCCACAATGGGGTCAACTATTATTCGGCGGGGTGCTAAGCTGGACAACCTGGTGCAGATCGGCCACAACGTGGATATTGGCCAAAACACAGTTATTGCCGCCCAAACGGGCATTTCGGGGTCTACCCGCATTGGCGATAACTGCGTCATTGGGGGGCAGGTAGGCATTGCCGGGCACATCTCCCTGGCCAACGGCACCAAAGTCGGGGCGCAGTCGGGGGTGGGGAAAAGCACGGTGCAGGAGGGCCTGTCGCTCAACGGCTCCACGGCGTTTTCGCTTCGTGACAACATGCGTTCGCAAGCTATTTTTCGCCGTTTACCCGACTTGGAACGGCGGCTCATCGACCTAGAAAAAAAGCACTCAACCCCAGGTACGTTGTAGCTGGCGTTGCCCACAAGGAACTATGAACGTTAAACAACAGACCATTCAACGGTCAGTATCGGTGTCGGGTGTGGGGTTGCACACGGGGGTTTCGGCCACGATGACTTTTTTGCCCGCACCCGCCAACCACGGCTATAAATTCCAGCGGATAGACCTGCCCGGTAGCCCCACCGTGGATGCCGA
>JAYUKZ010000213.1:0-12197 GCA_043763995.1 Fibrella sp. | reverse complement strand
TTTTCATGCAAAACCTGAGCACCACCCACCGCGCCGACATTGCACACCGCAACGAAATTTACCTCCCGGCGGGCCGGGGCCGTACCAGTTTCATCGACGTGGCAGACATTGGCGAAGTAGCCGCGCTGGTGCTTTCCAACACAACGGCCCAATACCGGAATAAGAGCTTTGAACTGACGGGTAGCGAGGCCCTGACCTACCAGGAGGTTGCCGAACAACTCACCAGCGTGCTGGGTCGGCGCATCACCTACAAAAACCCATCGGTGTTGGCGTTCATTTGGCGGGCGTGGGTGCGGGAGAAGCAACCTCTGCCGTTTGTGCTCGTTATGGTGGCCCTCTACACCGTGGCCAAGCTGGGCAAAGCGGCTGGCCTGACCTCCGTTTTCAGGGAACTCACTGGCCACGCCCCCCGCACGTTTCGTCAGTTTGCCGAAGCCAACCGGGCGGCGTGGGCGCGGGACTAGAATTTCATTTTCCGGTAAATTTCCGACAGCGACACGGACTTGTCCAGTACAGGTACGTGTTGGGTCAGCGATTGCGCACTAGTATTGAGCCAAACATCGGGCGTTTCGCTCCGCACATACGACATCACCCACGGCTTGGTCTGGCTAACATACAGAATTTGCCGGAGCGACGGGATCTGTTTGTAGAGTTCCAACTTCGTGCTCAGGTCATACGCCAACGTACTTTCTGACAGCACCCCCACCAGCAAGACGGGGTTTTTGACGCTTGCCGTAGAAACGTTTCCACTGGGCAACAGCAGGTAGTCCGGCTCGCCCTGTACCAGCGTCACATCGGCATTCACCGAATCACCGGTGGCTTCGATGTAGATTTTGATGTTGCTGCTGAAAATGGCTTTCTGATCGTCGTCATCAAATAAACCAATCAGGATATAGATTATTCGACCAACCAGCGATTCGTGGGGTAAAGAGGCTTGAGACATAGAAATAATTTCACCGTCAATGTATTCAACGTTATACTCGCACCGCTCAGCAAAATCCAGGTACTCCTCAAAAGATGCCGTGGCCCGAATGATGTCCGGGGCTACTTCACGCTCGGCCAGCGTGAGCGGCAGGTCAATGGCGGGGGCAAGTGTGGTCATGGCTACGTTGGTTTAACTGGTTTAAAGATAACACATTAACCCACGTTTACCGAAGCATTCGCGCCCACCGTTACGGCTTCACCACGTACCTGGAGCGTGGTGGGTTGGGCCGAGAAATTCTCGACGGTGACGGTGGTTTGCGTGGTGGTCACTTGCAGCAGTGCGCCCCGGAATCGGATTTTGAAGGCGAAGGAAGTCCAGCCGTCGGGGCAGTAGGGGGCCAGGCTCAGGCCGTTATCTGTCACGCGCATTCCGCCGAAGCCCTGCACCACGGCCAGCCACGTACCGGCCATGCTGGTGATGTGGCACCCGTCTTCGGTGTCGTTGTTATAGTCGTCCAGGTCGAGGCGGGCCGTGCGCAAATACATCTCGTAGGCCTTTTCTTTCATGCCCAGCTTCGAGGCCTGAATGCTGTGGACGCAGGGCGACAGCGACGATTCGTGTACGGTCATGGGTTCGTAGAAATCGAAATTGCGCTTGAGCGTATCGGTGTCGAAGTCGTCTTCGAAGAAATACAGACCCTGCAACACGTCGGCCTGTTTGATGAAGCACGACCGCAGAATCCGGTCCCAGGACCAGTTTTGGTTGAGTGGCCGTTGCCCCTTCGGAATGTCCTGTACGGGCATGATGTCCTTATCGAGGAAGTCGCTTTGTTGCAAAAAAACCTGCCGCTTTTCATCGAACGGGTAGTGCATTTTCTCCACGATGTCCTGCGCTTTGGCAATCTCTTTTTCTTCCCGAAAATGAATCCGGTCGGCCAGGTCGGCGTAGGCTTCGGGGTTCAGGCGTTTCACAATGTCCACGGCCTGCATGGTGTAGCGGAGCGTCCAGGCGGCAATGTAGTTGGTGTACCAGTTGTTGTTGACGTTGTTTTCATACTCGTTTGGTCCCGTCACGCCCAGCATCACGTACTGCTGTTTAGGCACCGACCAGTTCACGCGCTGACTCCAGAACCGGCTGATGGCAATGAGCACTTCCAGCCCGTATTCAACCAGGTACGTCTCGTCGCCGGTGTAGCGTACGTAATCGTAGATGGCATGGGCAATGGCTCCGTTGCGATGAATTTCTTCAAACGTAATTTCCCATTCGTTGTGGCACTCCTCGCCGTTCATCGTCACCATGGGGTAGAGCGCGGCCCCGGCCCGGAAGCCCAGCTTCTGCGCATTTTCGATGGCTTTTTCGAGGTGTTTATACCTGTAAATCAGCAGATTGCGGGACACTTTCTGGTCGGCGGTAGCCAGGTAAAACGGTAAGCAATACGCCTCGGTGTCCCAGTAGGTGCTGCCGCCGTATTTTTCGCCCGTGAAGCCCTTTGGGCCGATGTTAAGTCGCTCATCTTCACCGGTGTAGGTCTGGTTTAGCTGAAAAATGTTGAACCGGATACCCTGCTGCGCTGCCGCGTCGCCGTCGA
This sequence comes from Fibrella sp., assembly GCA_043763995.1. GTDB lineage: Bacteria > Bacteroidota > Bacteroidia > Cytophagales > Spirosomataceae > Fibrella. Next base: position 9,684 of record JAYUKZ010000213.1, on the reverse strand, counting down.
TGGTGATGTCGTTCATTTTCCACTTATCTGCCCAGGCTTGTTGCTGTTCAAACAGCATTTTGTCGAAACCTTTCCGCACCATGCGCTGCACGTACTGCCGGGCCGATTTCAGCAATTCGTCGCTGTCATAATTGAGCGACGACAGGTTTACGGCGTACTTGTAGATCACCGTTTCCTGCCCCTGCCGACAGTCGAGCGTCATGCGGTTAGCCACGTATTTTTCGTACTTGATGGGCTGCGACTGATAATCGAGTTTTACGCTGTTTTGCTCTACTTCCACCGCCATGCCGGTTGCCACGTGGAAGCCCGTTTTGCGGGTACGTAGCTCAATGTAGGCCTCGCCATAGCCGGTTTCTTTGCGCACTTCGTCCCAGAACGTCTCGTCATAGTTGGCATCTTTGTTCCGAATGGCCCCGTCGATGTAGGGCGTTACGGTGATGTTTGCGTCGAAGTTGAGCGGGGTGATGCTATACCGAATGGCCCCGGCCTCGTCATCAACAATGGAGCAAAACCGTTTGGCGTTGACCTTCAGCTCTTTACCACTCTTGAGAATTGCCACAAACGACCGTTCCAGGTAGCCCTCGCGCATGTTGAGCACCCGCCGAAAATCACGTACCTGGCAGGTATTAAGGTCGAGTGTTTCGTATTCCACCTCCACATCAATACCGATCCAGTTGGCGGCGTTGAGCACCTTGGCGAAATACTCCGGGTAGCCATTTTTCCACCAGCCCACGCGGGTTTTGTCGGGGTAATACACGCCCGCCACGTAATTGCCGGGCAGGGTTTTGCCGGTGAATTTTTCCTCGAAATTGCCACGCCCGCCCAGTCGGCCATTGCCCAGGCTCATCAGGCTTTCGGTTACTTCGTTATACTGCGGGTGAAACCCATTTTCGACCACACACCAGGGGTCATTCAAATCGGTAAGATACTGTTTCATGAAAAAATTGGGGATTGGGGATTGTGGATTTGGGATTGTTGCTTACGCCAACGAAGCATTCGCGTAAGCAACAATCCCAAATACACAATCCCAAATCCGGGATCGGTTTTACAGGTTGTAAATGCGCTTGCAGGTGGCAAGCAGGTGGGTTATAGCACCAAAAACTTTGTCTATTTCACGAATTGAATAGCCTTCAACATATTGGGTAATTGTACGATTTTCCAACATGCCAAATTCCCATAGCCTGCCATTGGTGACAACTCCATAAACGGGTCGCGGGTCATTGTTGAGCTGCTGAATGGTATACATTTCTAAACCACATTGTGCCCAACCCATCGTAAAATCGTCACGTTTAGCCTCAATAACAGCCACATAGGGCACATCCAGCACCGTGCTTCCTCTGGGCGACTGACGGGTAAACAGATAGTCAGGGATGCCACTCAATTCCTCGTTTAAAGCAATTGGCTGGTGGCTCCAAACCATGAACGTATTGGAAAACTGTTTCCAGACCTCCCGCAAGATCGGATAGATAATATTGTCACAAAGTGCTGCCTCCGACACCGCAAATGGCAGGTTATCGAGTGTAAGGGTCATTTCCTGTTTAAACAGAGCCGGGGCTACCATATCTGTGGCAGGAAAGTCAGCACTGGTGGTAACAAGTTGAAGATCAAAGGCAATGACTACATCACTCAATGTTTGATATGTTCTGAAACCCATGAGCCAAGTTGTTTAGCCCCAAAGATACGTGGTTAGTACCCCAGTCCCTGCGCCCGGTCAACGGCGGCTAGTAGCTCGGCAATGGTGAGGTTTTCCAGAGAGGGCACCACCAGATCGGCCCCGGTCAGCACATCGGGCGAGCCAATACCGAGGGCAAACATTCCGGCGCGTTTGGCCGCTTCCACCCCCGCCACGGCATCTTCAAACACGATACATTCTGCCGCAGGTACGTTCAGTTCGGCGGCTCCTTTCAAAAACACCTCCGGGTCGGGCTTGCTGCGCGTAATTTTCGATCCGTCGATGATGGCGTTGAAGATGTGGGTCAGGCCCACCCGCTCCAGGATAAGCGGGGCGTTTTTGGAGACCGACCCCAGCGCAATTTTCAGGTTGGCGCGGCGGGTTTGTTCCAGAAACGGCACCACACCGGGCAGAATATCGGCGGGGGTCATTTTCTCGACCAGTTCGAGGTACCACCCGTTTTTTTGCGCGGCCAGTTCCAGTTTGCGCTCCTCCGAAAGCGTTGTCCCGCCCAGGGCCAGAATCCGGTCGAGCGAATCCATCCGGCTCACGCCTTTGAGGGTTTCGTTAAACTCGTGGGTAAAATCGAACCCCAGCGAATTGGCCATCCTGCGCCAGGCCTGGTAATGAAACACGGCAGTATCGACCAGCACCCCGTCAAGGTCAAAAATAAATGCGTTTATCATAGGTTTTGGGTTTGGCCCGTGTGTGTAGAGACCGGTCCGCCGGCGCGGCGATACTCGCGTCTGGGTAATGCGCGAAGCAGTGGGGTAATAATTTCGACGTATAGCTTCGCGCCAGTCCGAGACGCGATGTATCGCCGCGCCGGCGGACCGGTCTCTACGTGTGTACCTGTCAATACCCACTTGCCTTCAGCGAAATAAATAATTTTTTGATGCTTTCCAGACCGTCCGGGCCGTTTTGGGTGAAATAATAGAACGTTTCCAGGTCGCCCCGGTGCATAGCCGTATTCATCTCGCCGCTCTGCGATTTATGTTCGGCCTTTACCCAGTCGGCCACTAGTTGGTAGCTGTGTTTGCCGCCTTCGCCGAAGGTACGCGACACGTCGATGTCCAGGCCAGGTACGTTGGGAATAACCCTTGTTTCGGGGTAGCCGGGCGAAGCTGTGAAGCCGGGCTGGGTGGTGCGGTTCCGGGTTAGGCCGGCTAGCACCAGTGGTTTCTTGCCCGCCAGCCGGGCCACCGCCCGCAGAGCCAGCACGGTGGTGGCTTTGTGGTGGGCGTGCTGATCGGCGGCGGGCACCAGGCACAGCAACAGGTCGTACTGCCCTTTTGTCAGCACCTCGTCCAGTTGGCGGTTTACCAGGTCGATGTTCCACCGCCGCCCGGCCAGGTAGGGGGCGGGGTCTTGCGAGACATAATCGTCGCGTTGGTCAAAAAAATAAAAATTGGTGATGCCCATAATTTCGCCCGCTTTCATCAGTTCTTTCTTCCGAATGGCGGGCAATACCTTCCGCCCAATGGCCGAGTCGAGCAGGTTCAGGCCGTAGTACTTGGCTCCAAGTAGCCCGCCAGATCCCCCGGAGGCATCCGTGAGCAAGGCCAGATCAGCGGTGCCGCCCAACTCGCGAACAAGCTTGAACACCGTGACGGGAAACATAGTCTCATCGTCGGGGTGGGCCGTAACAATCAGTGTCTTAAGGGCTTGGGCGAACGTACCCAGCGGTAATGCGACAAATAAAAGCAGCAAAAGAAGGTATCGGGCCTGCATTATTACCTGTTTGGTACGGGTCAAAGGTACGCAGGCGTAAAGAAAGCAGGCGTTTTTCCAGCCCATCACCGTCAGGAAAATACTTGTTGGCTCCCCACCCTGGGGTGCAAATTGATGGCTGTTACTGCTTTTTCAATTTTGCCAGTGCCTGTTTTCCGTTTTCATTCTTCGGGTTTAACTCAACCGATTTTTCGTAGTTACTGACGGCTGCTTTTACGTCGCCGGCCAGTGCATACCCCTCGCCCAAACTGTCGTAGGCATTCCACGAGCCGGGGTGTAATATGACATTGGCCCGGAATACCTCAATCGCATCCGTTACCCGTTTTTCATTCAACAGATCGTAGCCCATCACATTCAGTTCATACTCCCGGTTGGCGGGCGTTTTTGCATACGTACCCACTGCTACCCGAACCTGGTTGGCCACTTTCCAGGCTTCTTTCTCCCGTACCAGCAGTGTGTAAGAACGTATATCGGCTGATGGGTTAAGGTCGACACCATCCCATTTCAGGTGTTCGGTGGCTTCCACAAAGGCCAGATTTCCCGACGTTCGGCTGGTCACTTGCCCATATGAAATCGTAACATTTGCCCGTTCTGTTTGCTCACTGTCCTTTTTTATGCCGGTAAGCACGGCTGGCCAGCCAACGGCTGAATAATAGCCGTGGTTCGAGAGTATGGTGCGGCTACTGAGGCTGTCCTGAACGGAGAGTTGTTGCCATTTTTCAGTGTCGCCCGCAAAGAAGGCTTCGGCTCTGGTACGCATCACGGTCAGCAGAGTGGCTTCTTCCGATGATTGGGCCTTTGTCTCAACGGTACACAACAGTAGTAGACAGAGTAGCGTACCGGCTAACCGCGCTGAACTGGTTGAAAAGGTTGCCATACAAAAGATCAATAAGGTGTGAATAAAAAGACAGGTACGTTTACGATTTTGGGAAACCAAGCTGTTGCCTGATGCGCCGAATTTGCCGCAGATGCTGGTCAACATGGCCGTACTGGATGATGTAGAGTTGCGCCAGCGTGCGGTGGCTGCCATCATCTTTTCCGGCACGGATATGCTGCCGGAAATCCACGTCGTTTTGCTCGATTTGCCGGATAATCTCGTCGCATTTCCTGTTGAAAATGGTCAGGTTGTTTATGCCTTCCACCAGTCCGGTCGGCATGGTATGATCGGGCGAAACATGCGGGTTCTGTTCGTAAATAAATGAGGTCACCGCGCTATCCGACCGGCTGAGGGCAGCCAGTTTTGGGGTTGGCCCCAGCCACAGGGCGTATCGGGCATCGCTGAGGGTGATTAGTTCCCACATGGTCAAGTGTTCCAGCACCTGCCCGATGGTCCATTTGCCAACTCCTTCGCGGTATGCCCACTGGGCGGGCGTGAGGAGGGCTGTTTCGGTGGTGATTTCGGCCTGGGTACGTCGAAAATTAGCAAGTAGCTGTTGCCTGTCGGTGGCGGTCCAGGCGGGTTGGGCGGCAAGCTGGGTGCTTAACGCGGCCATCAACCACAAGAGCATAAGATGTGTTTTCATAGTTGTGTAACTAAGTTAGTCCTGTTCCTTCGGATGACAAGTTATTCATTATCAACTAGTAACGCCGGTTAAATGCGGTGTTTTTAGTGAACGGTAAGCAAAATCATCTTTTTTTAACGACCAAAAAAAGGCAGCCTACCGGTGGTAAGGCTGCCCATACAGGAAAAAAATTGGCTGTTGATTACTTCGTTAGTTCCAATACCAGCGCGGTTTTGGCTGGGAGTTGCACCGTTTTCAGGTCGGTAAGAACCTCGCCGGTCAGCGCGTTTTTGGCCCGGTTAAACCCCTGGGTACGTTCCGCGAAGCGGGCCATATCGAGGGTCACCGGTTTGTCAGTTTGGTTGGTAGCTACCATCACGGTGCGCTGGTTGTCGTACCGAAAATAGACGTAGGTACCGTTTTGGGGCAGGAATTGCATGAGTTTACCCGACTGGAGGGTGGGCGTGTTTTTGCGGTAGTTGGCCAGCGTCTTCACAAACGTAAAGGCATCATTCTCGGCCTTGTTGCGCCCCGATGCCGTAAACTTGTTTTCTTTATCGCCCGCAAACCCGCCCGGAAAATCGCGGCGCACTTCGGCATCGGATGGGTTTTTGAAGTTTTTCATCAGGATTTCGGTGCCGTAATAAAAGTGCGGAATGCCCCGCGTGGTGAGTAGCCAGGTGATGCCCATTTTGTACTTGTCGATGTCTTCGCCCACCACCGAAAAATACCGGTCCAGGTCGTGGTTTTCCAGAAACGTAACCAGTTTGGTGGGGTCTTCATACACGGCATCCTGCGCCAGCACCTGCTGCACCCGGTTGGCCCCCGCATCCCAGCCCGTACTTTCGTTAAGTCCCTGAAGCATAGCCGAATAGAGCACAAAATCTAGTCCACCGGGCTGATTCGATTTGAACGGAAACGCAATTTTGTTACGGGTGTAATACGCCTGATCCACGGTGTTGTTCACCCACGATTCGCCAAAAAGATGAATCCGGGGGTATTCGGCCATGAGGGCGGCGTTGCAGCGGTTCATAAACGGCTGGTCGTTGTACATATACGTGTCGATCCGCCAGGCATCGACCCCAAACTCTTCGGTGTTCCAGATGGCGTTCTGAATCAGGTAGTTCGCCACAAAGGGGTTGCCCTGGTTGAGGTCGGGCAGGAAGGGCACAAACCAACCATCGAGGGTTACTTTCCGGTCAATGGCCGAGGAGTGGGGGTCGGTGATGGGCTGGTATTTGTAGGATGTATTGGTGTAGGTGGGCCACTGATGGAGCCAGTCTTTGGAAGGCATATCCGTCAGGAACCGGTGGTTGATGCCTACGTGGTTATAGACCGCATCCTGCACCAGGCGCATTCCGTTTGCATGCAGTTTTTTCGAGAGTGATTTGTAGGCTTCGTTGCCACCCAGCCGCCGGTCAACGGCATACTGGTCGGTAAAACCATACCCGTGGTAGGCCGAGCGCATGGCTCCGCCTTCGTTGGTTTGGGGCTGGTCATTTTCCAGCACGGGGGTCATCCAAACCGCCGTTACGCCCAGTTCGTTCAGGTAATCGAGGTGGTTTTCCACGCCTTTCAAATCGCCGCCGTGGCGCAAAAACGGGCTGGCCCGGTCGGCCTCTTTGTCGGCCATGTCGGCAAATTTATCGTTCGATGGATCGCCGTTGCTGAAGCGGTCGGGCATGAGCAGATAAATAAAATCGGCGGTGGATACGCCCTGTCCTTTGGGGTCGGGGGTGCGGGCTTTCAGCTCGTAGGGTTGGGTGAGGGTTTGGCCGTTGCCATTGCCCATTACCTGCAACGTACCTGGCCGCGTGGCGGGCGCGAGGATCAGGTCGAGGAAAGCATAATTTTTATTCTCGACCGTGGAAGTTTTCACCAGCCGCACACCGGGGTACTTGATCGAGTAGCTGAGCGTCCCGGCATTGGGGCCGTAGACCATCAGTTGCAGGTTTTGGCTTTTCATACCGACCCACCAGTTTGTGGGGTCAATGCGCTGAATTTTAGCGGGTTGTGCGTAGGGAGTTTGCCAGCAGAACAGCAGGCAGAGCAGAGCAATGGCGTTTTTCATACGTTAAACATACAAGATTTTCCTGGCAGAGCCATACCGGCAACTCAGGCATCGGCGGCTTTCAGGTCGAAATAGGTCTGGTAAATGGCGGTGCCCACCTCGTTGGTTCGCGTCTGGAAATTATCCAGAAAACCGTGTAGTCCCTGGCTAAAAATATCGTCCACTACTGTGAATTCGAGGTCGGTGCGGAGTTTGCTGATGGTGCGCTCGGCGGTATTACTGAAACTTTGTGTGATGGGCGTTCCCGAAATTTCGTAGAGCGACAATTCGGCCTGCCGGACGCAGTGGGCGGCGGCGCGGGGGAACAGTTTATCCAAAATCAAAAACTCTACGATGTTGGGCGGGGTAAGGTTTCGGTACTGTTGCCGAAACATGTTAAACGCCGACACCGACTTGAGCACCGCTGTCCAGATCACCAAATCGAGGGTAGAACTTACGCCCCCTTCGGCGGGCAAAAGCGTAAAGTAATTCACGTCCAGAAAGCGCGTGGTTTTGTCGGCCCGCTCGGTAAACCGGCCCACCCGCGCAAAATGCCAGGCTTCGTTGCGGGTAATGGTAGCATCAATAATGCCGTAAAATAACTGTGAGCCGTGGCTTATTTCGGTAAAAAAATCCTGCGTTTGGCTCAGGCTCCAGTCGGCGTGGTTGCCCGTGCCCTGCACCATATGGTAGAGTTTGTTGAGGTTTTCCCACATTTCCTTGGAGATCGTTTCGCGAACGGTGCGGGCATTTTCGCGGGCAAAATTCAGGCTCGACACAATGGAACTGGTGTTTCGCTTATCAAAAGTCATGTACTCGATCACATTGTCGCGGGTGGCTTCGCGGTAGTGCTGGTAGAAACCCACATCGTTGGCCGTGGCAATGAGCAGCGGCTCCCACTGCGGCACCACGTTGGGGGGCAGGTCGAGGGCGAGGTTGAAATTGACGCTCATGAACCGGGCGTAATTTTCGGCCCGCTCAATGTAGCGGTTCATCCAGTAAAGTGAATTGGCAACCCGGCTAAGCATATCGGAACGTGTTGTAGGTGGTGAGTAGGCTCAAAAATATGGGTATATCGCACAAAACACCGTGCTTTGGTGTGTATAAATTTAAACCACAACGTACCTGTATGCGCTTTCCCCGCCCCCAATGGCTACTCCTGGCCAGCTTGTTTTGCCTGGTTGCCCCTGCCATTGCCCAACCCAAGCCAACGGTTAGCCGTTGCTACGAGATCCGAATTTACTACCCGGCACCGGGAAAATTTGAGGCCATTGTTGATCGCTTTCGGCAGTACACCACGAAATTATTCGAGAAACACGGCATGGAAAACATCGGGTACTGGACCCCCACCGATACCACCCGAAAAGAGTTGATATATATTCTGGCGTTTCCCAACAGAGCCGCCCGCGACTCGTCTTTTGCGCGTTTTGGCAACGACCCCGCCTGGAAAGCCGTGGTGGCAAAAACCGAAGCTAACGGCAAACTTATCGATCGGATTGAGTCTATTTTTATGACTGAATCTGATCTATCACCCGTGATTAAACCGGTCAAAAATACACCCGTTCGTACCTTCGAATTACGTACCTACACGGCCCAACCCGGCCAATTGCCCAATTTATTGGCGCGGTTCCGGGACCATACCCGAAGCCTGTTTACTACCCACGGCATGACCCAACTTGGCTACTGGCTTACGACGGAAAACGCCCCCACGCAACCCAAATTAATTTACCTGTTGGCCCATCCGAGCGAGGCGGCAGGCAAACAGCATTTCGAGAAATTTCGGCAAGACCCGGCCTGGCAAACGGCCAGGGCGGCATCGGAAAAAGCCGGGCCACTTACCCTCAAAATCGAATCGGTATACTTGAAACCCACCGATTATTCGCCCATGAAATGAACAGGTGAGCCATGCTTTTTGGGGCTTTTAATTCTTAAAAAAAGACGATGGGGAGCATTTAAACCAATGACTGCATTGCCTGTTTAAACCAATGCAACGTTTTTTTGTGAATAAACTAATCAATCAATTGCGTTGAAGTTCGTATGTTTGTCACGGACTTATAAAACCATTTCCTATGAAAACCAACGAGATTCGTTTCTTCGATCAGGCGGAAAACACAACGGCAACGCCTAAAAAGAAGGCTAAAAAAACGGCTGCCCCCACGGGCTACATCTCGCCCACTGGCAAAGTAGTATTGCCCAACAAAACAACCGACCAGTTGGGCCTTAACCTTGAAAACGCGCTGTTTAAAGTAGGCGCGCAGGCCGGGAAGCGGAAGTTGAAGCAGCTCTTTTTGTTGCCCGCCCAATCTGCCGATTCATCAACTTTCGAGATGGAAAAAGCCGCTAAAAGCCACAGCATCTCCCTGGCAATTATCCTGCAAAAAGGCGGAATCGATTTTGCCAACCATAAATATACGTTTGCCATTGAACCCATTGAGTATCAGGGTGCAATCGGGTATTCACTGAAGCTTGGCAAAGTAGCCGTAAAAGCGGCAAAAGCCACCACCACCAAATCGGGTGCCCCCCGGTCGGGCAAGGTTGGTCGCCCCCGTAAGGCCGCCCCGGTTGCCGAATAAGCGCATCCCGAATTATAAGCTAACCTTCATTCATTTTTGTTCGTGTGGCAAAAGCGAGTGAAGGTTTTTTTGCGTTTGAGTATCACAAAGCACCGGTTTGGTGATTGACCAACAAACCTACGTACCTGACCACTACTTTTGTTTGCTAAACCGCTG
>JAYUKZ010000212.1:0-3444 GCA_043763995.1 Fibrella sp. | reverse complement strand
GGCCAGCCCGCCGGTACGCGGGTGCTGGTGATGGCCCCGTTACAGGTGCGACCCGACCGTACGCTGGCCGACGAACTGAAAATTTTGCTCCAGAAAGGCTATACCCGCCTGGTGGCCGACGGCGCGGTTTTTCAGATGGAGGCCCTGCTGGACGAAGCTGCCAAACGCGCCCAAACCGGCCAAACCGGCGACCTGGTACGTCTGTTACTCCCACGGCCCGATGCCACGCTCGAAATCCTGATTGACCGGAGCGCGGTGCTGTTCGACGAACACGGCCAACCCGACGAAGATATGCAGTACCGGCTGTCGGATTCGGTGCAAACGGCCTTCAGCGAAAGCGACGGGGCCTGCCGGGTGGAGGTGCTGCCCCTGGAGGACGTACCTGGACAATCGAAGGTGTTTTCCGACCGGTTCGAACTGGATGGTATTGCCTTTGAAGAGCCGAGCGTGAACCTGTTTACCTTCAACAACCCCTACGGTGCCTGCCGCCGCTGCGACGGGTTCGGCAAGGTGCTCGGCATTGACCCTGACCTGGTTTTTCCCGACAAAAACCTGTCTGTCTTCGAGGGGGCCATTGCGCCCTGGCGGAGCGAGAAAATGAGCGAGGAGTTCATGAAACCCCTGCTGCGCAACGGCATCCGGTTCGATTTTCCCATCCACCGCCCCTACAAAGAGCTGACCCCCGCCCAGAAAGAACTGCTCTGGACCGGCAACCAGCATTTTAACGGCCTGAACGATTTTTTTGCCTTCGTAGAGAGCCAGACCTTCAAAGTGCAATACCGCGTGATGCTTTCCCGGTACCGGGGAAAAACCGTTTGCCCCGACTGCCGGGGGTCGCGGTTGCGGCGCGATGCCAGCTTTGTGAAAGTGGCCCAAAAATCCATCACCGACCTGGTGCTGATGCCCATTGCCGAAGCCGCCGCCTTTTTTCGCACCATCGAGATGCCCGCGCCCCAACGCCGCATTGCCGACCGGATTCTGATCGAAATCCAGAACCGGCTCGACTACATGGAGCGCGTGGGGCTGGGCTACCTCACCCTCAACCGGCTCACCAATAGCTTATCCGGTGGTGAGTATCAGCGCATTAAGCTGGCCACCTCGCTCGGCTCGGCTTTGGTGGGGTCGATGTATATTCTGGACGAACCCAGCATTGGCCTCCACCCCCGCGACACCCAACGGCTGGTGAGTGTGCTGGAATCCCTGCGCGACATGGGCAACACGGTTATTGTGGTGGAACACGAAGAAGAAGTGATGCGCGCCGCCGACCAGATTATCGACATCGGCCCCGAAGCCGGTTCGGGCGGTGGGCACCTGGTTTTTCAGGGCACCTGGGCAGAAATAATGGCCCCCCAAACAGTCCCCCAACCCCCGAAGGGAGAGCCGAGGCGGAAGCTCCCCCTTCGGGGGTTGGGGGGCTACACGCTTGATTTTCTGACCGGGCGGGAGAACGTACCTGTACCTGATTTTCGGCGGGTGCCCACTCACTGGCTGAGCCTGACCGGGGCGCGGGAGCACAACCTGAAGGAAGTAGACGTGCGGTTTCCGCTCAACACGCTCACGGTGGTCACGGGCGTGTCGGGGTCGGGCAAATCAACGCTGATTCGGAAAGTGCTGTACCCGGCTTTGTGCCGCCTGAAGGGCAACGCGGGCGAAGAAGCGGGCAAATACACCGACCTGACCGGCTCGCTTGACCGGATTGCCGCCGTGGAGATGATTGACCAGAACCCCATCGGCAAGTCGAGCCGGTCGAACCCCGTGACCTACATCAAAGCCTACGATTATCTGCGGCAGATCATGGCCGAGCAGCCTCTGGCGCGGGCGCGGGGCTACAAACCGAGCCATTTCTCGTTCAATGTAGACGGGGGCCGCTGCGAGGTTTGCCAGGGCGAAGGCGAGGTGAAAATCGAGATGCAGTTCATGGCCGATATTTACCTCAAGTGCGAAGGCTGCAACGGCCAACGCTTCAAACAGGAAGTGCTGGAAGTGGCGTTAGCCGACAAAAACGTGGCCCAGATGCTAACCCTGACGGTTGACGAAGCCATTGATTTTTTCCGGGAAACGGAGCCAAAAATGGCCGACAAACTGCTGCCCCTGCAAGAAGTGGGCCTGGGCTACATTGGCCTGGGGCAGTCGGCCAACACGCTGAGCGGGGGCGAGGCGCAACGGGTGAAGCTGGCTTCGTTTTTGGGCAAAGGCAACCCCCAGAAAGGCCAGACGCTGTTTATTTTCGACGAACCCACCACGGGCCTGCACTTCCACGACATCCGCACGTTGCTCAAAGCCATCAACGCCCTGGTCGATCAGGGCGATTCGGTCATCATCATCGAGCACAACATGGAGGTGATTAAATGTGCTGATCACATCATCGACCTGGGAAAAGAGGGCGGCGATGCGGGTGGGTACGTTACCTTCGCCGGCACGCCCGAACAGATGGTGCAACTAGCGGAGGGGATAAGCTACACGGCTGATTTTCTGAAGGGAAAGCTGTAGTTTTGGCCATGCCTACCGTTTTGCTTGTTCGGGGATACCGATTCTTTTTCTTCCTCAATGAACATGAGCCAATCCACATTCACGTCACTAAAGCCAACAGCGAAGCGCGGTTTGTGTTGGTTCCTGAAATTGACCTCACCTACTGCCGGGGGTTCAAAAAGAATGAGTTACGGGACATTATCAATTTGATCACAGAACACTATGGAACATTCATCGATTCATGGCACACAACCTTTGGTCAGTAGCCGGTTAGAGGAGTATTTGCGTGACGATTCCGACGAATCGGTCAGTGTACAGAGCGACGAGTTTGACAGACTGCTGGTTATGGAAGATTTGTGTATCAACCGGTTCGTTTTCTTCCGCGACCTCGATTTGTTTCTCATCATTCTGACCAACCGGCGAACGATTAGCCGACGCATCTCGGCCTATTCGTTTCTGCAAAATGCTACAGATCAGCAGGTAGCCGATTATACGTTGTCTGCCAATAGCATCCACTGGCCCGCACTGGATGCCGACCTGAGTCTTCGGGGTTTTCTGATGGAAGAAGCACTCATAGCCCTTCGGTCTAATTGACCCGCCCGGCCCGCGTCGCGCCTTGACACCTGCGCCGGGAAGGCGTATCTTGCGGGCCAGCCTGGTACGTTGGCTACTCCCCTCTGCATGAAAGCACTCCTTGTTTGCACCAACCACACCGACCTCCCCACCAAGCCGCAAAAGACGGGGCTGTGGCTGAGCGAAGCCACGCACTTCTACGACGAATTGCAGGATCGAAACATCCAGTTCGATTTTGTGAGTCCCAACGGCGGGGCCATTCCGCTCGATCAGCGGAGCCTGGAATCGAGAGATACGACCAACGAGAAGTGGATGCACCACCCCGTTTTTCAGGAAAAACTGGCCAATTCGCTCCGGCCCGACCAAGTGAATGCCGCTGATTATCAGATCATTTATTTCACC
>JAYUKZ010000211.1:0-3461 GCA_043763995.1 Fibrella sp. | reverse complement strand
CCCCGCCCCGCGCCCAACCGCCTGGTGCTCTTGCCGGGCGAGATAGACACCGATTTTTACACCTTCGATGCCGACGTACTGAAGGCCGCCGAGTACCGCCAGCGCAAAGCCACCGTGGCCAGCCAGCCAGGTACGTTGCCCACCAATGTGCCGCTCTTGCGCCGCCGCCGCGAGAACGTAACCGTGCGCGGGCCGTTTCCGTACCGGGGGTTGTTTGTCATGAACGAAGCCAGTTCGGCCCTGCGGATAGACCCCGTGCGGGGGTTTGGATTTGTGCAAAACGTGGCCTTGAACGACCTGTTGGAGAACCACATTGTGAAGGCGGGCCTCTTTGTTACCACCAACCTGAGAAACAGCGATTTATGGGCCGAATACCAAAACCTGCAATACCGAATCGACTACGGCATCCGGGTTGACCGGCAAACGCTGTTCCTGGACGCGGGCGATTTCAGCCAGCGGTTTCGGTTCAACAAAATAGCCCTCACGGCCTCGTACCCCATCTCGGTCAACACGCGGCTGTCCATTTCGCCCCACTACATCCTCACCCGGCAAGTCGATCTTTCGTTCCAGGGGCAGGGTCGTCCCGATGCCGTAACCGACTACACGGGTGCCCGCGCCGAGGTGGTTTTCGACAATACTAAAATCAACGGTATGAACATGACGGAGGGCACCCGGTTCAAATTTCGGTACGACAACTACGTGTCGTTACGGGGGGCTTCCGAGTCGTTTGGGCGGCTCACGGCAGATGTTCGGCACTACCAGCACCTGCACCGCGACCTGATTTTGGCCCTGCGGTTGTCGTACAGCCAGTCGGGCGGGGCGGCTCCCAAACAGAGTGCGCTGGGCGGTATGGAGAACTGGATCAACGACCAAAAGGAGCTTTCGGCCAGCAATCCGTTGCTGATTAACGAAGCCCGGAACAACATTCGCGACCTATTTTTTCTGGATTTCGTGGCCCCGTTGCGGGGGTTCCGGCAGGGTAAACTGACCGGCACCAGTCATATGTTATTCAATGCCGAACTCCGGTTTCCGCTGGTGCGCTACCTGTACCGGGGCAACATCACGTCTAATTTCCTGCGCAACCTGCAACTGGTTGGGTTCACGGATGTGGGCACGGCCTGGAACGGTACAAGTGGCCCGTTCAGCCGCGAAAATAACCTGAATACCGAACGATTTGGTGGGCCGCCCACCCCCTTCCGCGCCACGGTGACGAACTTCAAGAACCCGTTCCTGATTGGCTACGGGCTGGGTGCCCGCACGATGCTACTGGGCTATTACGTCAAATTTGACTATGCCTGGGGCCTGGAAAACAGCGTTGTTAACAAACCCATCGCTTACGTTACGCTGGGATACGATTTCTAACGTACCTGTTCCCGGAATTGCCCCAACCCCGTCTCCCAGAGACGGGGTTTTTTTGTGTCTTTATTGGTTTGGGATGGCTACTTTTTGGGCGGCAACCCGTTGTTGGCATAGTTTTCGCTAACCGCCCTTTACCCGTTTGTTGCACCTGTTTTTAGTATTCACGGTGCCACAGGCGGGTGGTCAGAGTCAAAAGGGTACACCCTCAACCCCCGCGTGTACATTACTGAGGGCATTAACCCAATTGGGTACGTTTACCCCGGCTTTGGCATAGTTTTAGATACTATGAGGGCGTACCGCAACCTGTTTGGTGTGCCGTTGTTGTCCCGGATGAAATATTCCGGTGGCGGCAGCGAGTTTATTTACGCACCAATCCGGGAGCCGAACGCCAATTAACCTAGTCAACTTCCAGTACAGATGAACGCACTCCCTAACGGAAAAACCGGGCCTACGTTGTCCGCTCCGGCCAGCCAACCCCGTTGGTTTAGCCAATGGCACCCGACTGTGTCGGGCCATTTTTTCCATTTTATAGGCCGTTTTATACTCCAACTAAGCTTTTTAGTGGCTAAATGGCAGCCAAAAAGCCATTCGGTAACGTACCTGCGGGGCTATCGTCCCCGTCACATACCCGCGCACCGCCTGACAGAAATCCACCCGGATCGGTCTCCGCATTGGGCCGAACCACCCGACGGACGATCCCGACGGGTTTGGTTTCAGTATCCTTTCAGCTTCTTAATGCACCTGCTTACAATGAATGATCTACGTTTACTAAGTCAGTTTATCCGGCAAATAGGCTCTTTCTGGGCCTTTTTCGTCGCCTACCTGCGAATCAGTTCCGGTCTGTCCGCCTTCGGGTCAGCGACAACGACCGGGTCAACTGCGTTCTGGCGGGTAGGCGCAGCCATGTGTCTACTCTTGGGCCTGAACACAGGTGCCTTCGCGCAACAAAGCGACATCGACCTCAAACTGGAGAAATCGATCAGCAACGCTTCACCCGCCATTGGGGAGGTAGTCACCTACACCATTGCCGTAACCAACTCCGGCACTGCCGCCGCCACCAACGTGGTCGTGAGTGAGTCGATGACTGCTGGCCTATCGACGTACCTGTCGGCTACGGCTTCTGTCGGAACATTCGCTTACACTACCGCCACCAACTCCGGTAGCTGGCAGGTGGGCACGGTGAACGGTGGTCAAACCGTGACGTTGATTCTGACGGCCCGCGTGGAAGGAGAAGGTGTCTCGTTCAATGCCGCCGAAGTGAAATCGATGGATGGCACCGACCGCGACTCGACCCCCGGCAACGGTTCACTGTTGGAAGACGATTACGACAATGTTTGTTTTTCGGTACCCCTCACCTGGTACACCGGCGACGAGTATACGGTTGATAAGCCCGCCGGGTTCACGGCTGTTTCGTGGTTAGTGAACGGCAACCCCGTTACGGCCAACACGCCACAAGCCAGCGTCGATGCATCGGGCAACCTCATCATTAAGGCACCGGGAATTTTCTCATTTTCGGGAAAGCTCAACGGTTGTGATGTCAGCAACTGCTGCAACATTCTGGTGAACCAGGGTGCCACGGCCAGCATCGGCGATTTTGTATTTGTAGACAGCAACGCCGACGGCATTCAGAACAACGGCGACGCGGCCATTCCGAATGTAGTGGTGACGTTGTTCCTAAACGGATCGGCGGTGCAGACTACCCAGACCAACGGGTCGGGGTTATACTCATTTACGGGCCTCACGCCAGGCACCAGCCTAAGCTACAGTGTAGGCTTCGGTACGCCAACGGGTTTCACGGCCACTTCGCCACTGGCGGGTGGCAATCCTGCGTTGGATAGTGATGCCGGTGCTAACCCCATCACGGGACAAAGCCTGGCCGTTACGCTTTCAGCCGGTCAGAGCAACACATCCATTGATGCTGGTTTCTACCGGCCCGCTGCCCTGGGCGACCAGGTGTTTGTGGATCTGGACGGAGACGGCATCCAGCAGCCCGGCGAGCCGGGTCTGGGCGGGGTGACGGTGAGTCTGGTGAGCAACGGGGTGGTAATTGGCACAGCCACCACCAACCCCGATGGCACCTACAGCTTCACGGGTCTTACGCC
>JAYUKZ010000210.1:0-3461 GCA_043763995.1 Fibrella sp. | reverse complement strand
TTATTTGCGCCGTATCTCGTGCATCATCTTCACTGCCGCAATTTCCGTTTTGGCCAGTTCGATCACCATTTTCACGCTGTGACTGACGACCTGTGCCTGGCTGACATACCCCTTGTCGTGCTGCACCTTCTGGATATTGTCCAGCAGTGCCTCTTTCAGGGCAGAAAAGGCGCTCAGCGATTCGACTTGCACCGATGCCTGCAGGGCTACGTCCGGGGCCGGGCGGCTAAGGGCGACCGATGGCTCGTCTTCTTCCATCTCCAGAAAGTCCGGCAACACCAGCATCATGTCTTTGATCGGCAACACCAGCCAGTGCCGGTCCGTAGTCACCAGGGTACAGATGCCCTCCTCGATGCGAAACGACAGCACCTTTACCGGCTTCGTTTTATACAGGAACGTGCGGCCGGTCATGGCCGTCAACCGTTCGCACAATTTAGTCTCTTGATTTGTCATGGCGAATGGCCCGGTCTAGTTGTAACTGAGCACGTTTAAGTTCGATCAGTTCGGGGTGTTGTAACAACGTTTTCTTAACGACCCTGTCGCGCCCGGCCATCGTGCTGGCCACGAACCCGTCCGAAAGCCGCACGGCTCCGTTGTTGCGCTTCATGTTTACCTTTTTGGAGATCAATTCCAGATTCTCCAGCCGACAGTCTGCCGGATCGCCGTTCATAAAAACCACGATGTGCCCGTCCGGCACCGGGCCGTGCACCTGCTCCCAGAGATAGACATGGTACATCTTCCACGTTTTAAACCCGACCCGCACCCATTGGTAGGCCGGACGATTTTTGTTACGGCGCGTGACGATCACCAGCGCATCGCCGTGTATTGTGTTGTGCGGTAGCCCGCCCTTCTGGAACTGCGTGTGATTTCGGTTGCGTTTGTTCACAGCCCGAATTTCGTCGCGCGTTTTGCACAAACCCAGTTCCCGGCTACCCTTGTTCTTAACCGCATTTGCCGACCGGCCCAGCACCCGGCCAATCTCCGTGGCCGACAATGTCGGCCATTGGTCGCGCAGGTACTGCAGTTCATCCTCGCGCCAGGCATCACGCCGGTTTCTGGCGTTGACCAGCAAAATAGCCCGAAACGCGGCCCGGCTTTTTCGCAAACCCAGTTCGCTGG
Source organism: Fibrella sp. (assembly GCA_043763995.1). Lineage (GTDB taxonomy): Bacteria > Bacteroidota > Bacteroidia > Cytophagales > Spirosomataceae > Fibrella. Next base: position 2,342 of record JAYUKZ010000210.1, on the reverse strand, counting down.
CCTTGCTGCGTACACTGCTGACCGTGCGCCCTACCTCATATGCTATCGTAGCCGCCCTTCGTGTCGGCCATTGGTCGCGGAGCGTGGTCAGTTGGGCGGTTGTCCAGGCATCGACCCGTATAGACACGAGTCGTTTCGCCTCAACCGGTGCCGGTTGAGGCGAAAACCAGGTAACAATCATGTTATGGAGATTGGTCATGGCTTTCAGACGTAGGTGTTCAGCATCACGGGCATCAACAACACTAGAATATCTTCCCCTTCCTTCTGATTGTGGGGAATGATAAGCCCGGCCCGGTTTGGTGCAGACATTTCGAGCGAGATCATTTTGGCACTGAGGTTATTAAGCATTTCGGCCATGAGCTTGGCGTTGAAGCCAATTTCCATGTCCTCGCCCTCATATTCGCACATCAGCTTCTCGTTGGCTTTGTTTGAATAATCAAGGTCTTCGGCAGAAATAACCAGCGAATTGGCTTTCAGAGCCAGCCGAATCTGGTGCGTAGTGCGGTTGGCGTAGATCATAATCCGCTTCAGGGAGTTGAGCAGATCGGCCCGGCCAATGGTCATCACGTTGGTATTGTTGGTCGGAATGGCATTCTCGTAATCGGGAAAACGCTCGTCGATCAGGCGGCAAATGAGTTGGGTTCCGCCGAAGGTGAACGAGGCATTGGCCTGGCTCAGTTCTACCTTCACGTCTACGCCTTCGGGCAACGATGTTTTCAGCAACGTCAGGGCTTTGCGCGGAATAATGAGCGAGGTGCTGGCCGAAGTCTGGATGTCGGAACGGCGGTAACGGATGAGGCGGTGGCCATCGGTGGCGACAAACGTGGCGTTATCGGCGTTGAGTTGCAGGTACACCCCCGTCATGGCCGGGCGCAGGTCGTCGGTGCTGGTGGCGAAAGCCGTGTTGTTCACCGCACTCAGCAAGGCATCGGACGACAATTCAACAGACTGGCTTTTGTTAACACCGGGAATTTTGGGGAAATCAATCGGGTTTTCGCCCGACAGTTTAAACCGGCCATTGTCAGTCAAGATTTCGGTGCCGAAGGTTTCAGTGTTAATGTTGACCGTAATGGGCTGTTCGGGCAGGCTCCGCAGGGTGTCGAGCAGGAGTTTGGCCGGAATGGCAATGGCTCCGGTCTCGGTAGCATCTACCGGAATCTGGGTGGTCATGGTCGTTTGCAGGTCCGAGGCGGTCACGGTCAGGGTACCATCCTCAATTCGGAACAGGAAGTTCTCCAGAATGGGCACGATGGGGTTTGTGGCTACTACCCCGTTGATGTTCATCAGGTTCTTGAGCAGAACGGACGAAGAGACAATAAACTTCATGATTGTATTGGAAGTACACAGGTGAAAAATAATCCGGGCACGTTGCCCGGCGCACTAGCAAAAACTGATGGTGACGACCGATGCGCCGTAGTCCAGAATCGTTGTGTAAAAGTTTCGGACGCGTTCGTACAATTCCATCTGCGAAGCTGGTGGCGATTGTACGACGACGACGTTCTGCGGCACACCCAACATAACCCCGTTGTCGAGCACGTCAGCCCCGCTGATTATCTGCAGCAACTCGTGAAACGGGTTGCGCCCCGGCTTTGCCAACGGGGTCACATCCTCGCCACTGAGGTAGCCGAGCCGGGCCAATGCGTGTTTGATCTGCTGCCGGGAATAATCGTTGATCTCCCCCGAACCGGAACAGAGGTTATTGTACGCCTGAGCCTGGAGCGATTCGTAGAACAGCGTTTGCAGGGTCTTATTGCCCGCCCCGATGCTCAGGCGGGCAATTTCATAGTCATCGTTGGCGCGGTCAATCGCCATAATGTCGTGGCTCATAGGGGTAGCAATTAATAGTGGAATGAATCGGCTTTCTCGTTGGTCATGGCCCGCTCCCACTGCTCGATCAGCCGAACCCGGGCGGTTTCTAATTCGTCAATGGCGGCGTTCCAGTCAGCGTCTTCGCCTGTCGTTGCTTTTCCCATCAGCGTCTGTGACCGGCCCGTATGGTGCAGCACTCCGCCAAAAAGCAGGGTGAGGGTCAGTTTCAGCGTTCGGGTGGCCATGAATTCGTCTACGCTGGCTTCGATCAGCACCGGCCCGACGGCCTGAATGCTGGTCAGGTCTAGCTGATGCCCGGTAAAAATCGTTGTCGTTTTCATCGTTTATCTATTTTGAGTTTTGGATTACAGACTGGGCAAAGTTGCCCGGCGTTGTGCCGGTTTTTGAGGTAGCGTTCCAGCGTCCGGGTGCCGGGCCACCGGCGAACGATGTCGAAGGTGATGCCCCGCTCAGCGGCAACAGCCAGCATTCGGGCACCCGTGCCGTTACGGTGGTGATACAGCCGGTTGTCG